>DASYXA010000062.1:0-68100 GCA_035935465.1 Candidatus Limnocylindria bacterium
ACGACCGGCAGGCCCCCAAGGCCCTGGGGCGCGGCGCGCGCGCCATCGTCGAACGGCTCGCCGGCGAGCGCGGCGCAGCGAGCCTCTACAACGTGGGCACGCACGTCGGGGGCGGCAAGGACGGTCGCGTGGTCGTGGTCGGCGCCGGAGCGCGGAGCGGGTACGACGCCGAGCGCGCGCGGAACATCGCGACCGCCGGCATCAAGTCCCTGTGGAAGACCGACCTGAAGACCGTCGTCATCCACGCCGACGCGACCGCGATCGGCGGGCAGCGCGCGACGCAGGCCGCGGTCGAAGGCGCGCACTTCGCGATGTGGCGGCCCGAGGCGCACCGCACCAGGCCGGACGACCGGCGGCTGCCGCCGCTCGCGACCGTGACCGTCGCGGTCGATGGGAACGTGAAGGACGCGCTGAAGCGTGGCGACGCCGTCGGCCAGGCGGTGAACTTCGCGCGCCGCCTGGCGAACGAGCCTGCGAACAAGATGACCCCGACGATCGTCGCGCAGGAGGCCCGGGCGCTCGCGAATGCGAGCGGCGTCGACATCGAGGTCCTCGACCGCAAGGCCTGCGAGCGCCTTGGGATGTGGAGCTACCTCTCCGTCGCGCAGGGCAGCCACCAGCCACCGCAGTTCATCGTGCTCCGCTACACCGGCCGAGGTGGTCGGGGGTACGACCTCGGGCTGGTCGGGAAGGGCATCACGTTCGACTCGGGCGGCATCTCGATCAAGCCCGCCGAGGGCATGCACCACATGAAGGCCGACATGACCGGCGCGGCGTCGGTCATCGCGGCGATGGGCGCGATCGGCATGCTGAAGCCGCGGGTGAATGTCATCGCGGTCGCGCCGTGCACCGAGAACCTGCCCGGTGGTGGCGCGACGAAGCCGGGCGACGTGTTCACGAGCCTGAGCGGCAAGACCGTCGAGGTGATCAACACCGACGCCGAGGGCCGGCTCGTCCTCGTCGACGGCATCACCTACGCCCAGCGCGAGGGCGCGACCCGGGTGGTCGACGTCGCGACGCTCACCGGTGCCATCGTCGTCGCCCTGGGCAATCACTTCAGCGGCCTGTTCGGGAAGCCCGACTCGTTCGTGGAGGTGGTCCGCAGCACCGGCGCGCTGGCGGGCGACCGCCTGTGGCCGATGCCGCTCACCGACGACTACCGCACCGAGATCAAGAGCGACATCGCCGACATCACGAACAGCGCCGGCCGCGAGGGCGGCGCGATCAAGGCCGCGGCCTTCCTCGACGCCGCGGTCGAGGCCGGCACCGAGTGGGCGCATCTGGACATCGCGGGGACGTTCTGGAGCGACAAGGACCGTCCGCAGGCACCGAAGGGCCCCCAGGGCCCGTCGGTCCGGACGCTCGTCGCGCTCGCGGAGCGCTACGCCCACACCTAGGCCGCGGCTGCGCCGCGGATAGGCTAGAACGGATGAGCGAATCGGTCCTGGTGGTCGGCGCGGGGCTGGCGGGGTCGGAAGCCGCGTGGCAGCTCGCGCGCCGCGGCATCCCCGTCGAGCTCCTCGAGATGCGGCCGCAGCAGTCCACACCGGCGCACCGCACCGCGCGGCCGGCGGAGCTCGTCTGCACCAACTCGTTCAAGTCGGATGCGCCCGAGGTCGCGGCCGGCCTCCTGAAGGAGGAGCTGCGCCAGCTCGGGTCGCTCGTCCTGCGGGCGGCCGACGGCGCGCGCGTGCCATCGGGCCAGGACCTCAGCGTCGACCGCGACGCATTCGCGCTCTCCGTCGAGGCCGGCCTGGCCGAGGCCGGCGTGCGCCGCGTCGCAGGGGAGCTCACCGCGATCGACCCCGGGCGGACGACCATCGTCGCCACCGGCCCGCTCACCTCGCCGGCGCTCGCCGTCGCGCTCGAGCGGCTCACCGGCCAGGAGCACCTGCATTTCTTCGACGCGGCCGCGCCGGTCGTGGTCGGGGAGTCGATCGACCGGCGTGCGGCGTTCCGAGCCTCGCGCTACGGCAAGGGCGGCGACGCGTACCTCAACCTGCCGCTCGGCCGCGCTGCGTACGAGGCGTTCGTGGCCGGCCTCGTCGCGGCGGAGCAGGTCGAGCTGCGCGACTTCGAGCGGACGATGTGGTTCGAAGCCTGCCTGCCGATCGAGGAGCTGGCGCGCCGCGGCCCGGAGTCGCTCCGGTTCGGCCCGCTGAAACCGCTCGGGCTCACCGACCCGGCCACCGGCAAGCGACCCTACGCGGTGGTCCAGCTCCGGCCCGACGATGCCGCGAGCGAGCTCTACAACCTCGTCGGCTTCCAGACGAACCTGCGCTGGCCGGAGCAGCGGCGGCTGTTCCGCTCCCTGCCCGGCCTCGCCAACGCGGAGTTCGCCCGGCTCGGGGTCATGCACCGGAACACCTACGTGAACTCGCCGTCCCTGCTCCTGCCCAGCCACCGGTTGCGCGCGACGGCGCGGACGTACCTCGCCGGCCAGCTCGTCGGGGTCGAGGGCTATCTCGAGTCGGCGATGAGCGGCCTGGTCGCCGCGCTGAACGTGGCCGCGGCTCTGGCGGGGGATGGCGACGTGGTCTTCCCCGACGACACCGCGATCGGATCGCTCATCCGCTACGTCACCACGCCCCAGCGGGAGTTCGCTCCGATGAACGCGACCTGGGGCCTGTTCCCGCGGCTCGCGGACGCGCTGCAGCACACCGACAAGCGGTCGCGCGCCCGGAGCCACCTCGCCCGGGCGCGGGAGTCCTTCGCCGGCTTCCGCGCCTCGCGACCGGATTTGGTTGCGGCGGTCCCGCTGATCGCCGCGGAGCGCACCGCCGTCCGATGACCGAGCAGCTCAGCTTCGGGCTGGGCGAGGAGCGGCCCGACATCCTCACGCTCCTGGGGGCCGCGCAGCGCGAGGCGGTCGAACACGGCGAGGGGCCGTTGCTCATCGTCGCGGGCGCGGGCACCGGCAAGACCCACGTGCTCACCGCGCGGATCGTCCAGCTCATCGCGTCCGGCCGGGCGAAGCCGCACGAGATCCTCGCCCTCACCTTCACCGAGAAGGCGGCGGCCACGATGCAGGAGCGGGTCGACCTCTATACCCCGCTCGGCCTGAACGACGCCGCGATCCGGACGTTCCACTCCTTCGGCGACGAGGTCTTTCGCGAGTTCGCCCTCGAGCTCGGGCGGGCGGGGGAGCTGCGCGTGCTCTCACCCGCGGAGCAGGTCATCTTCGTCCGCGAGCACCTCTACTCCGACCTCCCGCTGAAGCGGTACCGGCCGGCCGGCGACCCGCTCCGCCACGTCCGCGCGCTGCTCGACCTCTTCGGCCGGGCCCGGGACGACGACATCTCCCCGGAGGACTACATCGCGTTCGCGGCGAAGATGGCGGCCGACGCGGGCGACGACGCGGCGCGCGACGAGGCCGAGGCCCAGGCCGAGCTGGCGGCGACCTACGCCGCCTACACCGCGCTCAAGGAGCGCGCCGGGGTCATCGACTTCGGTGACCAGATCGCGCTCTCGCTCCGGGTCCTGCGTGACCATCCGGGTGCCGCCCGCCGGCTCGCCGAGCGCTATCGGTACGTCCTGGTCGACGAGTTCCAGGACACGAACGATGCCCAATTCAAGCTCATCGAGCGCCTCGTCGCGCCACACCGGAACCTCACCGTCGTGGGTGACGACGACCAGTCGATCTTCGCCTGGCGCGGCGCGACGCTCTCCAACTTCGATGCCTTCCGCGCCGCGTACCCCGACGCGACGGTCGTCACCCTCGTCGAGAACCGCCGTTCCGGCCAGGCGCTCCTGGACGCGGCCTACTCGCTCATCACGAAGAACCCCGATCGCCTCGAGGCGCGCCTCGGCATCGACAAGAAGCTCCAGGGCCGTCCGGCGTCCGACGCCGTCGAGATCGACCACCTCCAGTTCGCCAGCGGCGCCGAGGAGGCCGAGGCCGTCGCCGACCGGATCGCCGACACGGCGGTGAAGGGCCAGCGGAAGCTCGGCGACTTCGCGATCCTGGTGCGCAACAACTCCGACGCGATCCGCGTGCTCAACGCGCTGGCGCGCCGCGGACTGCCGGCCCACTTCTCCGGCGGGGGACAGCTGTACGACCGGGAGGAGATCCGGCTCCTGGTCTCGTTCCTCACCGCGGTCGCCGCGCCGTCCGACTCGCCCCAGGTCTACTTCCTCGCGACGTCGTCGCTGTATGCGTTCCCGCCCTCCGAGCTGGCGAAGCTCGCCGAGGCCCAGACCCGCCGCCAGCGGCCGCTCCGGGACCTGTTCGAGGAAGTGGCCCGCGAGGAGGCGACCGGGTTCACCGCGGACGCCGTCGCGGCGGCGCAGAAGCTCGTCGCCGACCTCGAGCGCTACGCGGCCCGCGCGGCGGAGCTCACCACCGCCGAGCTGCTGTTCGACTTCCTGGAGCGGTCGAAGCTCCTCGACCGGTACCGCGATCCGGACTCCGCGCTCGCGGAGGAGCAGGGGCGCAATGTGGCGAAGTTCCTCCGGCTGGTGCAGAGCGCGGGGAAGGCGCTGTCCTCGGATCGCGCGTCGTTCGTCGTGCCCCACCTCCAGCTCCTGCGCGAGGCCGGAGACGATCCGGCTGCGGCCGACTTCGAGCAGTCCGAGACGGCGGTCAACGTGCTCTCCATCCATAAGGCGAAGGGCCTCGAGTTCGGGGTCGTCTACCTCGTCGTCGCGACCGACGAGCGCCTACCGGGGAGCCTGCGGCTGCCGGACCTGCGGCTGCCCGAGGGTCTGGCCCGGACGCCGCAGAGCGATCGCGACCGGCACGTCGCGGAGGAGCGCAGGCTCGCGTACGTCGCGATGACCCGGGCGAAGGACGCGTTCTTCTTCACCAGCGCGACCGACTACGGCGGCACGCGCGGCCACCGGCCGAGCCGGTTCATCGGCGAGGCGCTCGGCCGTCGGCCCGCGGCGAAGAACGTTCGGCTTGCCGCGTACGACGAGCTCCAGCGCTTCGCGGCACCCCCGGGCGAGGTCGACAGCCCCCTGCCGCGCCTCGGCGCCGACAACGTGCTCACCGTCTCGTACACCGAGATCGACGACTACCGCCGCTGCCCGCTGCGCTACCGATATGCCCATGTCCTCCGGATCCCGGTGCTCCCGACGCCGCCGCTGGTCTACGGGAGCGCGCTGCACCGGGCGGTCGCCGACTTCCTGCGGCGGAAGCGCGCGGGGGACACGCCGACCCTCGCGCAGCTCGAGGCGACGTTCCGCTCCTCGTGGGTCGGCGGTGGCTTCATCTCTCCGGACCACGAGACCGAACGCTTCGAAGCGGGGCTCGCCGCGCTCCGGCGGTTCTTCGCCGACGAGACCGGGACGCCCCCGCCGGACCTGGTCGAGCAGCGCTTCTCGTTCATGCTCGGGAACGACCGGGTGGTCGGCCAATGGGACCGGGTGGACCGGACCGCTGAGGGAGTCGTGGTCGCGGACTATAAGTCGAGCATCCTCGACGGGGAGGAGGACACGCCGCAGCGCCGGGCGGCGAAGAACATGCAGCTGCCGGTCTATGCCCTCGCGTACCAGAAGACCTTCGGCGAGCTCCCCGCGAAGACCGCCCTGATCTTCCTCGAGACCGGCCAGCGCGGCGAGGTGAAGCCGACGCACGAGGCGATGGGGGCGATCAGCGCGGTCATCTCGTCCACGGCCGCGAAGATCCGCGCCCGGGAGTTCGCCGCGGACCCGGAACGGCCCGAGGCTCGCACCTGCAGCCAGTGTCCGTACAACGCGATCTGCACCGAGTCGTGGACCGCGCGCCAGGTTCGCGGACGCGTGGTCTGATGCTCAGAGAGTGCACCTCACTGCCTTTGCGCACGGACAGAAACCAAAAGCGGTAGCGGGTGGCGCGGCGGGCGAACGAAGCGGACCAGGATGACCAGGGCGACCAGGATGGCGCCGGCGAGCAGCACGAACACCCCGCGGTAGCTGAACCGGGGAATGAACAGCTCCGCCGCCACGACGACCGAGGCCGGGATCGCGATCGACTCCGCCGCGGCCTTCAGGCCGGCGAAGACGCCGCTCTTCTCGGGCGGGACGAGTGACGCGAGGAGCGGCCAACCGGCCGCGGTCGCCGCACCGTTCCCGATCCCGGCGAGCAGCACGACGGCGATCGTCTCGGGGAGTCGCTGGATGACGATGCCGCCGCACGCCGCCACGGCGAGGAGCGTCCAGCCGGTCACGAGGACCGGTTTGGTCCCGACGCGGTCGGCGAGCTTCCCGAACGCCACCGCGGCGACGGCCGTGACGAGGAGCGTGCCGGCGGCGAGCGCGAGCGCGACCTGCTCCGTCTGGCCGATGTCGACGGTGATGAACAGGGTGAGGTAGGGAAGCACCGCGCTGAAGCCGACCATGAAGACGAAGGTCGCGCCGAGGTAGCCCATCGCCTGGCGGTGTCCGATCAGCTCCGCCAGGTAGCGCCGCAGCCCGAGCCGCTGCTCGGCGACGTCGACCATGTCGGGTTCGCGGACGCCGGCGACCGTGATCCCGAAGGTGACGATGAGGAGCACGGCGACGAGCAGGTAGGACCAGGCCGGGATCCCGCCGGCCCCCGCTGCGATCGAGATGAGCAGCAGGAACGCGACTTGGCTACCGAGCTGGATGGCGGTTGCGACCCCTTGCAGGATGCCGCGCCCGCCGAGGATGGTGATGTCGGCGAGGAGCGCGACGTAGGGATCGGCGGCGGCGTTGAAGAAGATCGAGAACAGAACGATGCCGATCGTCAGACCGAACACATCGTGCTGCGTCGCGGCGAAGAGGAAGAACGCCGCTGACAGCGGGATGCCGAGCGCGATGAACGGCCGCCGGCGCCCGAGCCGGGTCCGCATCCGGTCGGAGAGGGCACCGACCGCGGGCTGGATGATCGCGCCCTCGATGCTCCGGGTGCTCGAGAGCAGGCCGGTGAGGAGGTCGCTCGCCCCCGCGGCCTTGAGGAGCTGCGGGAGCACGAAGTTGTTGAACGCA
This sequence comes from Candidatus Limnocylindria bacterium, assembly GCA_035935465.1. Taxonomy (GTDB): domain Bacteria; phylum Chloroflexota; class Limnocylindria; order P2-11E; family P2-11E; genus UBA4735. Next base: position 6,931 of record DASYXA010000062.1, read on the forward strand.
AAGAACGCGCCGGCGCCGATCGAGCCGGCTGAGTACACGAGGGTCGTCGTCCGGGTCAGCGCGGTGGGCATCGCCGGGGACCCTAGTGATACCTATATTGGTTGCGAACGAACGCCCGTTCTAGCAGTATCGTGGCGCTCCAGCGGTAGCTCGAGGAAGGAGGCGGCGCACATGGAGCTCCTCGCCGGCGCGATCGTCCTCGCGACCGCGGGCGCGGTCGTTGTGGCGCTCCTCCTGCGCCGGCGCCCGCCGGATGCGCCGCTTGCCCTGCTCCAGCAGGGGCTGCGGGCCGATGCGGCGCAGGTCCAGCAGACCCTGGCCGAGCTGCGCGCCGCCAACGCGCAGGCCCTCGCCGACCTGCGGGCCGAGCTCCAGCGCTCGCTCGGCGCGACGGAGCAGCAGGTCCTCACCCAGACGGGGTCGACGCAGCGCACGCTCGGGGAGCTCGGCGCGACGCTCGCGACCCTCGGTGAGCAGAGCGCGCGGATCGGCGAGCTGGCGAAGGACGTCGGGTCGCTCAACGACCTCTTCCGCGCGCCGAAGCTGCGCGGCGGGTTCGGCGAGCTGATGCTCGAGCGCGTGCTCGCCGACAACCTGCCCGCCACCGCGTACCAGCTCCAGTACGGCTACCGCGACGGCTCGCGCGTCGACGCGGTCGTGAAGTTCGCTGACCGTCTGGTACCGATCGACGCGAAGTTCCCGATCGAATCGTTCAACGCCCTCTCCGCCGCGGTGGACGACGCCGAGCGCGCGTCACGGCGGCGGGCGTTCGTGCAGCAGGTGAAGCGCCATGTTGACGCGGTCGCGCGCTACATCGCGCCGGGCGAGGGGACGATCGATTTCGCGTTCCTCTACTTCCCGGCCGAGGCGGTGTACTACGCCGCGGCGGTCGCCGAGGCCGATCTGCGCGAGTACTGCTCCGAGCGCCACGTGCTCCCGACGTCGCCGAACACCCTCGTCGCCTATCTGCAGATGGTGTCGCTCGGGCTGCGCGGCCTCGCGATGGAGGAGCGCACCCGCGAGCTCAACGAGAACATCCGGCGCGCCGGCCTCGAGATCGAGAACTTCCGGCTCATGCACGACACGCTCGGGAAGCATCTCGAGAACGCGACGAAGAAGTACGCCGAGTCGCTGCGCGGGCTCGACCGCGCGGCCGACGCGGTCGAGGCGGTCGGCCGGCCACTCCAGGCGACGCAGCAGACCACCCTCCCCCTCACCGGTGAAGAGGCAAGCAGCGTCCGGCAGCTGCCGTTCGTCGCGCGCGGGGACGATCGCTGACCGGAACCCTCCTGACGATCGCGGCGGCCGGCATCGCCATCGTCGCCTTCACGGTCGCCACTCGCGACCCGGACGGCCCGCAGAGCGTCGGGCTCGTGGTCGCGGGCGGCGCCATCGCGATCGGCGCACTCGCCGCGCTGGGGCTCGTCTCCGCCGCGACGCGCCGGACGCGGCGCGGGACGGGCCGCGCCGTGGCGGTCGCGGCGGCCCTCCGGCGTGGCGCGATGGCCGGCTGCGCGGTCGCCCTGCTGGCGCTGCTCCGCGTCGTTGACGGGCTCACGCCGCTCACCGCGGTCTTCGTGATCGCGCCGTTCGTGGTCGCCGAGGCGGTGCTCGCGACGCGCCGAGGCTGAGCGCTCGGATACGCTCGGACGGCCGCCAATGAACATGGATCTCCAGCCACTGAAGCAGCGCGCGGCCGCGCGCATCGATGCCGACGCCGGGGCGCTCGACCGGCTCGCGCTCGCGATCCACGATCACCCCGAGCTGGGCTACCAGGAGCACTTCGCGTCCGCGGCGCTCGCCGATCACCTTGCCGAGGGGGGCTTCGCCGTGACCCGTGGCGCGGGCGGCGTCGAGACCGCGTTCGTCGCGGAGCGGAAGAACGGCAGCGGGCCGACCGTGGCGATCTGCGCGGAGTACGACGCGCTCGCCGGGATCGGTCACGGCTGCGGCCACAATCTCATCGCCACCGCCGGCGTGGGCGCGTACATCGGCGCCGCGACGGTCGCCGGGGAGCTGCGCGGCACCCTGCGGCTGATCGGCACGCCCGCGGAGGAGGGCGGAGCCGGAAAGGTGAAGCTCCACGCGGCCGGCGTGTTCGACGGCGTCGACGCGGCGATGATGTTCCACCCGGCCGACCTGGACGTGCTCGACCCGCTGATGGTCTCGCTCCGCGTCCTCGAGCTCGAGTTCCGGGGCAAGGCGGCGCACGCGGCCGCGGCACCGTACGCGGGCGTGAACGCGCTCGACGCGCTCATGCTCGGGTGGGGCGCGCTGTCGGCGCTGCGTCAGCTCGTGCGGACCGACTCGCGGATCCACGGGATCGTCACCGATGGCGGGCAGGCCGCGAACATCATCCCCGAGCGCGCGGCCGCGAAGATCGTGGTGCGCGCGGCCGACCCGTCCTACCTGGGGGACCTGCGCCGGCGCGTGCTCGCCTGCTTCGAGGGCGCGGCGACGGCCACCGGCGCCGAGCTGCGCTACGCGTGGGGTGAGGCGATGGACATGGTCACCACGAATCAGCCGCTGGCCGCCGCGTTCGGGGAGAACGCGCGCGCGCTCGGCCGCGCGCTCGGTCCGCGCCGTCCAGGCGAGACGTCCGGCTCGACCGACATGGGCAACATCAGCTCGATCATCCCCTCGATCCATCCGTTCCTCTCGGTGACGGACGGGCGGGTGCCGTGGCACTCCCGTGACTTCGCGGCCGCGTCACGGACGCCGCGCGCCCTCGAGACGATGCACATCGCCGCGAAGGCGCTCGCCTTCACGGCCATCGATCTGCTCGGACGGCCGGAGCTCCTGAAGCAGGCGCGGGCCGCGTTCACCCCACCGCGGGCGAAGTGACCGACCTCCTCATCCAGGGCGGCACGGTCATCGACGGGACCGGGGCGCCGGGCCGGCGTGCCGACGTGGCGGTGAAGGCCGGCCGGATCACGGCGATCGGCGACCTCGGGACGGGCTCCGGCGCTCGCACCATCGACGCCCGCGGCCGGGCGGTGAGCCCGGGCTTCATCGACATCCACTCACACTCGGACGAGTCCGTCCTCGTGAATCCGGCCCTCGAGAGCACGGTCCATCAGGGTGTGACCTGCGTCGTCGCCGGCAACTGCGGCGGGGCGTCCGCCCCGGTCATGGGCCTCGCGGCGGAGGAGCTCGACCGCGACCTCGCGCGGTACGACCTCGAGCGCACCTGGACCGCCTTCGGCGAGTACGCGGCGGCGGTCGAGCGGTCGGGCAGCGCGATCAACTTCTCCTCGTTCGTCGGGCACGGGACCTTGCGGATGTGCGTCATGGGCGCGGATGACCGCGCGCCGACGGGCGGCGAGCTGGCGGCGATGACGGCGCTCCTCGCGCAGTCGCTCGAGGACGGCGCGATCGGGCTCTCGACCGGGCTGATCTACCCGCCGAGCGCCTACGGCACGACGGACGAGATCAGCGCGCTCGCGACCGTCGTGCGCGAACGCGACGGCCTCTACGCGAGCCACATCCGCAACGAGGGTGACGAGCTGTTCGCGGCGATCGAGGAGAGCCTCGAGATCGGCCGCCGCAGCGGCGTTCGCGTGCAGCTGTCGCATCACAAGGCGTCGCAGCGGCGGAACTGGGGCAAGGTGAAGGAGTCCACGGCGATGATCGAGCGAGCCCAGCAGGCCGGCATCGACGTCAGCGCGGACCAGTACCCGTACACGGCGTCGTCGACCGGACTGGCCGTGACGATCCCGAAGTGGGCGCACGCCGGCGGCTCGATGGCGCTCTGTGGGCGGCTGGCGGATCCGGCCGTGCGGCAGCGGATCCGCGGCGAGTACACCGAGACCGAACGCAACTGGGCGCACATCGTGATCGCGCGCGCGGCGCAGCACCCCGAATGGTCGGGGAAGAGCGTCGCGGAGCTCGCGGACGCTGCGAGGCGTGATCCCCTGGAGTGGACCTGCGACGCGCTCATCGCGCACGACGGCGCGATCGACATCATCCATCACTCGATGGACGAGGCCGACGTCCGCTACGTCATGGCGAAGCCGTGGGTCTGCGCCGGTAGCGACTCGCGCGCGAACGCACCGTACGGGCCGCTGTCGTTCGGCAAGCCGCACCCGCGGTCGTACGGGACTTTCCCGCGGATCCTCGGTCACTACGCCCGCGAGCTCGGCGTCATCACGCTCGAGGAGGCGGTGCGGAAGATGACCTCGCTCACCGCGTCGCGGCTGCGGCTGCGCGATCGGGGCGCCGTCCGTGAAGGCGCGTGGGCCGACCTCGTCGTCTTCGACCCGGAGCGGATCATCGACGACGCGACCTACGACGATCCGCATCGCTATCCGAAGGGGATCGACCACGTGATCGTGAACGGCGAGGTCGTGACCCATGGCGACGAGACCCTGGCCGCCCGGCCGGGACGGTTCCTCCGGCTCGGCCGCGATACCGGTCATGCCTGAACACCCGCGCGTCGCGATCCTCGCGGAGGGCCTGCTCACGCGCCAGACCGCGAAGACGGCGATCGGGGTGATCCGCTACGCGCCGTATCCGGTCGTCGCCGTCGTCGACTCGACGCGGGCCGGCAGCGATGCGGCGGGCGCGATCGGCGTCGGCGCCGGCATCCCCGTCGTGGCGACGGTCGCCGAGGCGGTCGCGCGCGGCGCGACGGTGCTCCTCATCGGGACCGCCGCGCCGGGTGGACGGATCGCCGACGGCTTCCGGCCCCACCTGGCTCGCGCGCTCGAGTCGGGCTTGACGGTGTGGAGTGGGCTCCACGAGCGCGTGCTCGCGGATCCGGCGTTGCGCGAGGCCGCGGCGCGCGGCGGCGGGCAGGTCCGCGAGCTGCGGGCGCCGCCCGCCGATCTTCCGGTGGGCGGGCATCGGGCGCGGCGCGCTGGCACGCACGTCGTCCTCACGGTCGGCTCGGACGCCGCGGTGGGGAAGATGACGGTCGCGCTCGAGCTGGTGCGGGCCCTCGATCGAACGGGACGGCGCGCGGCGTTCGTGGCGACGGGTCAGACCGGGATCGCGATCGCGGGTCAGGGGATCTCCGTCGATGCGGTCGTCGCGGACTTCATCGCCGGCGCAGCCGAGCGGATGGTCTGCGATGCGGCCGACTCCGCCGACTGGGTCGTCGTCGAAGGGCAGGGGTCGCTGACGCATCCGGGCTTCTCCGGCGTCACGCTGGGGCTCTTGCACGGCAGCGCCCCGGACGTCCTCGTGCTCTGCCACGACGCCGCCCGGACCGACGTGAAGGGCTTCCCCGGTCTTCCGCTGAGGTCGCTGCGCGAGCTCGTGACGCTCTACGAGGGCGCCGCGCTGTGGAGCCGGCCGGCCGGCGCGCGCGTTCCGGTGGTCGCCGTCGCGCTCAACACGAGCGCGCTGGACGACGCTGCCGCGGCACGCGCGGCCGCGACGGCGTCGGAGGACACGGGGCTGCCCGCCGCGGACCCGGTGCGCGAGGGGGCCGCGGGCGCGGACCGGCTGGCGGCGGCCGTGCTCCGGTGAAGCTCATCGTCCGCACGGTCGACGTGCACCTCGCCGTGCCGTTCGCGATCTCGCGCGCGGTGCGGACGGAGAAACGCGTCGTGCTCGTCGAGCTCGATGAGGGTCCACGCGTCGCGTACGGGGAGGCCTCGCCCGATCCGTTCTTCGGCGAGACGGCCGAGTCGCTCGAGGCCGATGTGCGGAGCGCGCTCGAGCTGATGCCGGAGGATCCGGCGGATCTCGGGACCCTCCGCGGACGGCTCGACGCGCGTTTCCCGCATGGTGGCGGCGCGGCATGCGCGCTCGACATCCTCGCGCACGACCGCGCGGCGCAGGCCCGGGGCGAGCCGCTGCGCACGTTCCTCGGCCTCGCGCCGGGCGAGGCGCCGCCGACGTCGTTCACGCTCGGGATCGCCGAGCCCGGGCTCATGGCCGCGCGCGCCAGCGCCGCGAAGGCGCAGGGCTTCACCGTGCTGAAGGTGAAGCTGGGCCAGGGGGACGACGGCGAGATCCTCGACGCGGTCCGTCGCGTCTTCGACGGGACGATCCGCGTCGACCCGAACGCCGCCTGGACGCCCGCGGAGGCGCCGGCGCGCATCGAGCGGATCGCGCAGTACGGCATCGAGTTCGTCGAGCAGCCGGTCGCGCCGCAGGACCTCGACGGTCTCCGCTACGTGCGGGAGCGCAGCGTCCTGCCGATCGTCGCGGACGAAGCCGCGGTCCGGCTCGCGGACATCGACCGGCTCGCCGGAGCGTGCGACGGCATCAACGTGAAGCTGCAGAAGTGCGGAGGTATCGCGGAGGCGCGGGCGATGATCGAGCGCGCGCACGGGCTCGGGCTCAAGGTCATGCTCGGGTGCCGCGCGGCGGAGACGAGCGTCGCGATCGCGGCCGCCGCGCACCTCGCGCCGGCGGTGGAGTGGGCCGACCTCGACGGCAACCTGCTCATCGTCGACGACCCGTTCATCGCGGTGCCGGTGGAGCGCGGCCGCTTCGTGTTCAGCGACCGGCCCGGGCTCGGCGTGCTGCCGCGCGCATGACCCGGCGGTGGGAGACGGCGCTGGTCGCGATCGCCTTCGCGGTCGGCGGCCTCGTCGCGCTCGCGCTGACCTATGCCGGTCCTGCGACCTACACCGACATCGCGACGCACGAGGGCTTCGCCACCATCTCGTTCCGCGAGCGTGACGGCAGCCTGCGGCCGATGCGGCTCGCCGAGCTCGTCGGTATCCATGACGGCTGGATCCGCTACGTCACCGGGCGCGGTGATCCGCCCGGTGGGACGACGGTGCCCGACTTCTTCACCCGCGACGAGCAGGCCCACATGGCCGACGTCCGTGCGGTGTTCGTCGGCTTCGAGCTGGCCGCGGTGGTCGCGGTCGGGATCGCCGTGATCGTGCCGCTGCTCGCGGCGAAGCGGTCGCGCGCGGCGGCGCTCACGCTCGTGCGCGACGGGGCCATCGCCGCCGGCGCCGGCACCGCGCTCGTCGCAGCCGTCGCCGCGACGGCGTTCGATCCGCTGTTCCTCGCCTTCCACGAGGTGTTCTTCCCGCGGGGGAACTTCCTGTTCGGGCCGGGGTCGAACCTCATCGCCATGTATCCCGACGCGTACTGGTACGGGGTCACCCTCCGGGTGGGGCTCACGTTCGTCGCCGTGATGGCGCTGATCGCGATCGCCCTGTCCGCGACGTCGCGCCAGGCCCGTCGTTAGACTCGCGAACGTGAAACGCGTGCTGCTCATCGAAGACCTCCCGCAGGTCGCGGAGCACCTCAAGGGGATGCTCGGGCGCGAGAAGGACATCGAGGTCGCGGGCGTCCAGGCCCAGGCCGAGGCGGGGATCACGCAGGCGACCACCGAGAAGCCGGACGTCCTGCTCATCGACGCGCTCCTCCAGGGGAAGGTCACGGGATTCGATGTCGCGAAGCGCGTCCGCGCGGCGTCGCCGGGGACCCGCATCGTGATGGTCACCGTCCCGCAGCGGCCGGTCGATCCGCGGCCCGAGGCCGGCATCGACGCGGTGTTCGTGCTGCCCGGCGGCGCGAACGAGCTCGCGGCGGCGCTCGGCGGATCGAAGGACGCCAAGCACGAGGGCGGCGGGCAGGTCATCGCCGTCTACTCGCCGAAGGGCGGCACCGGGAAGACCACCATCGCGGTGAACCTCGCGTGCGTGCTCCGCCGCAACGGCGCCTCGGTCGCGCTGTTCGACGGCGTCATGCAGTTCGGCGCCGTGCGCCACCTGCTGCCGGTCCCGCCGGCGACGCGCTCGATCGTCGACCTGCCCGCCGGCGCCGCGATGCGCGCGTCGATCACCGAGGCGATCTGGGAAGGCCCGGGCGGCATCGCGGTGCTGCTCGCCCCGCCGCGCCCCGAGGAGGCCGATCTCGTCGCCGCGACGGAGCTCACGAACGCGATCGCGCTGCTCGCCGACAACCACGATTACGTCATCGTCGACACGCCGAGCCGACTCTCCGAGGACACGCTTGCGATCCTCGATGCCGCGAACGTGATCCTGATCATCATCACCTACCAGGGCTCGACGATCGCGAACACCCGCTCGGCGATCGACACGTTCGAGGCGCTCGGCTACAAGGGCCAGAAGCCGCTCCTGCTCATCGTGAACCAGGCGGACATGACCGCGGGCCTCTCGAAGGGCGGCATGGAGCACGCTCTGAACCTGCCGGTCGTGGGCGAGATCCCGTCGGATTGGAAGCTCGTGAGCGAGTCCAACAACAAGCAGCAGCCGTTCGTCCTCGCGAACGCGAACGCGCCGGCGTCCCAGGCGATCGCCACCCTCGCGAACGCCCTCGTCAGCCAGCAACGGAAACGGTGACCGCGGCAGCCGATCTGCCCATCGGGGTCTTCGACTCCGGCGTCGGCGGACTCACCGTGCTGCGCGAGCTGCGCCGCCAGCTTCCCGGTGAGTCGACGATCTACCTCGGCGACGAGGCGCGCATGCCCTACGGGCCGCGTCCGTCCGACGAGATCGTCGCGTTCACCCGCGAGGCGCTGCGGTGGTTCGCCCAGCGTGAGTGCAAGCTCGTCGTCCTCGCCTGCAACACCGCGACGGCGGTCGCGCTCGACGTCGTGCGCGACGAGTCGCACGTGCCGATCATCGGGGTCGTACGCCCGGGTGCGGCGGCGGCGATCTCCGCATCGGCGCGCCGGTCCATCGGCGTGCTCGCGACGACCGCGACCGTCCGCTCCGGCGCGTACGCCCGGGCGCTCCGCGATCTCGATCCCCTCGCCGACGTGATCCAGCAGGCCTGCCCGGCGCTCGTGCCGCTCGTCGAAGGCGGCGCGGCAGACTCGCCGGAAGCCGAGGCCGCCGTGCGTGGATACGTCCAGCCGCTGCTCACCGAGGGTGGCGTGGTCCAGCCGGTGGTGGACACGCTGCTCCTTGGCTGCACGCACTACCCGCTCCTGCGCGCGGTCATCGAGCGCGTCGCCGGCCCCGGCGTGCGCGTGGTCGACTCCGCCGCGACGACGGCGCTCGCGGTGCGCGAGGTGCTGCTGTCGCACCGTCTCGGGCGCGAGGCGGGATTGCCGACGCACCGCGTCTTCGCGACCGGACCGACCGGCCGCTTCCGCGACGTGGCGCGGACGATCTTCGGGGAAGACCTCCCGGCGGTCGAGCCGGCGACGCTCGCGTGAACCTCAGCTCCACGATCACCGGCCTCCCATACGTGGGGAAGACGACGCTGTTCAACCTCCTCACCGGCGGGCATGCGTCGACGGGGGCGTTCGCCGGCGCGGAGGGCGAGACGAACATCGGCGTGGCCAAGGTGCCCGACCCGCGCGTCGCGGAGCTGTCGGCCCTGTTCACCCCGAAGAAGACGACGTTCGCGGAGATCACGTACCGCGACCTGGGGCTCGCGAAGGGCGCGGCGGGCGAGGGGATCAGCCCGAAGAAGCTCGGCGACCTGCGGAACTCCGACGCGCTCGTGCACGTCGTGCGCGCGTTCGCCGAACCGTCGGTGCCGCACGCGGAGGGCTCGGTCGACCCCTTGCGGGACATGGCGACGCTCGATCTCGAGCTCCTGTTCTCCGATCATGCGATCGTCGAACGGCGGCTCGAGTCGCTGCAGAAGGAGCTCCGCAGCGCGAAGGGTCCCGATCGCGAGGCCAAGGACCGCGAGCTCGCCTTCCTCCAGCGCGCGAAGCCGGCGCTCGAGGCGGAGACGCCGCTGCGCGACCTCGCCGTCGAGCCGGAGGAGCAGCGGCTCATCCGCGGGTATCGGTTCCTCACGCTCATGCCGCAGCTCGTCGTCGTGAACGTCGACGAAGCGGACGTCGCGTCACCCGACCCCGTCCTCGCGCCGCTGCGCGCCGCCGCGGCGAAGCATCGCGGCTCCGCGGTCGTGGCGGTGTGCGCGAAGATCGAAGCCGAGATCGCCGAGCTGCCGGCCGACGAGGCGAGCGCGTTCCGCACCGAGCTCGGCCTGACCGAGGCGCCGCTCGACCGGATCGTGCATGCGACGTACGGCCTGCTCGGCCTCACGTCCTTCTTCACGGCGGGCGAGGACGAGGTCAGGGCCTGGACGATCTACCAGGGCTCGACCGCGCAGCAGGCCGCCGGGGCGATCCACTCCGATCTCGAGCGCGGGTTCATCCGCGCTGAGGTCATCCGCTGGGACGAGCTGATCAGGTCAGGCAGCGAGGCGAACGCGCGCAAGCAAGCGCTGCTGCGGACCGAGGGGAAGGGCTACGTGGTGCAGGATGGCGACACGATCAACGTCCTGTTCAATGTCTAGAGCGCGCACGCCGTTCCTCGCGATCGGCCACACCGCGCGCGACGAGTTCCCCGATGGGCGCTGGCGCCTCGGGGGATCGGCGCTCTACGGCGCCGCGACGGCCGCGAAGCTGGGCGCGAACGTCACGCTCGTCACGCGCGCGGGTCCGCAGGAACGCGAGGCGCTCGCGACGCTCTGTCAGGAGCTCGGCATCACGCTGCGCGCGCTACCAAGCGATGTCACCACGACGTTCGGCTTCACATACGACGCGGCCGGCCATCGCACGCTGCGCCTGCGAGCCAGGGCGGCGGCGATCGCGCGCGCGGACGTCGGTCGCACGGTCGGGACACCGAAGGCGGTGCTGCTCGCATCGATCGCGGGCGAGCTCGACGACTCGCTGTTCGCGCCGTGGTCCGGCGCGAAGCGCGTGCTCGCGGCGCAGGGGATGCTGCGGTCGTTCGCGGCGGACGGTACGGTCGTCGCGGCGCCGTGGCGTGATCACGCCCGGCTCCTGCCGAAGGTCGACGCCGTCGTCGTGAGCGAGGAGGACCACGCCGACGATCCGGCCTGGCTGCCGTTCACGACCGTCGTCGTCACGCAGGCCGAGCGCGGCTCGGTGCTGCACGGAAGCGGCCGCACGACGCACGTCGGCGCGTTCGCGGTCGACGAGGTCATCGACCAGACCGGCGCGGGCGACGCGTTCGCCGCGGCCCTCGCGCTCGGTCTGGCCGAGGGGCTGCCGATCGTGCGGGCGGCGACGTTCGCGAGCGCGGCAGCGTCATTCGCGGTCGAGGGGCTGGGCATGTCGCGGCTCGCGGATCGCGCCCGGGTGCGGGAACGGATGCGCGAATGAGCCGAATGAGCGTGGACTGGGCCGCGCTCGATCGCGGTGCGGGGGCGCTGGATGGGAAGGCCGGGCTCGTCGTGCTCGACGCCGAGGGGCGGACGCTCTACGAGCGCGACGCCGACCGCGCGTACCCAGCCGCGTCGGTCATCAAGATCCCGATCCTCATGACCGTGTACGCGGACGCGGCGGCGGGCCGCGTCTCGCTCGAGGAGCGGCTCGCGGTGGGGGAGCACAAACCCGGGACCGGCGTGCTCGGGTTGGTGAAGGGCGTGACGGAGCTGAGCCTGCGCGATCATGCCACGCTCATGACGGTCGTCAGCGACAACACCGCCACGAACCGGGTCATGGAGCGTCTCGGCGTCGAGCGGATCGGCGAGCGGATGCGCGAGTGGGGCTGCGTCCGGACGAAGCTGCAGCGGAAGATGTTCGACTTCGAGGCGGCGGATCGCGGGTTCGACAACGTCGCGAGCCCGCGCGAGACCGCCCGACTGCTGCTGCGGCTGGTGCGCGGCGAGCTGGTCGATCGCGCGACGTCCGACGCGGTGCTGGCAGTGCTCGAGGGGACCCAGGACGACGCGCTCCTCCGCCGGTACCTGCCCGCCGGGGCGCGGGTGGCCCACAAGACCGGGTCGCTCGAGAAGGTCCGGAACGACGCAGCGGTCATCTGGGGAGAGCGGCCGGTGATCGCGGCGGGGTTCGTGAGCGGCGTGCCGGACATCCGCCCGGCCCGGTCGCTGCTCGGGCTCCTCGGGTGGCTCGCCTACGGCGCCGCGGGTGGCGACGCGAAGGGGCTTCCATCGGAGTGGCCCGAGGGGCGATGATGGCGGTGATGCGGAAGGGCTCGCGGTCATCCGGCCGGTCGCGGCCGCGTGCGGGCCGCGCGGCGGTGGCGTCGCTGGGCCGGCCCTCGCTCGCGCTGCTCCTGTTGATCGCCGGTCTGCTCCTGGCGAGCGCGTTCGTCGCGATCGAGATCCAGCGGAACGCCCTCGCGCGGCAGTCGTCGGCGCTGCTGAGCGACATCGCGGCCGCGGAGGCGACGCACGCCCAGCTCGCCGCGGCTGTCGCGGCGAAGAAGACCGACGACTACGTGATCAACAAGGCCCGCGACTACGGATACGTGCTGCCGGGCGAGGCGTTGATCGGCGTGCAGCGGGACCCGGTGGCTCCCGTCGCCGCGGTGAATGCGCCCCGTCCGTCGCGCGTGCAGAAGTGGATCGCGCTGTTCTTCGGAGCGCGCTAGAGGTCGCGCGCGACCGTCTCATCGAAACGAAGATCAGGCAGACCCAGTAGCATGGTGTTCGCGGGATGGAGCAGCGGTAGCTCGTCGGGCTCATAACCCGAAGGTCGGAAGTTCGAATCTTCCTCCCGCAACAGAGCACCCGGGTCGTGGCCCGGGTGTTTTCGTACGTAGTCCTATTGCGCCGACGTCACGAGTTCGGTACCAAGAGGCATGCCGTACTCCGATCCCGAAAGACGTCGCGCCTTCGGTCGCGAGTGGATGAAGCGCAACGCGCAGAAGGCTCGCGAGGCGATGCGGCGCTGGCGGAAGCAGCATCCGGATCAGCATCGGGCCGAACTCCGGTCGTACTACGCGCGTGACCCGGTCCGCCGGCAACGCCAGATCGATGCGAGTCCGAACCGAAAAGCGGTGCGCACCGCGATGAAGCATCGGCGCCGCGAGCGAAGCGCAGGCGGGTCGTCATTCACGGCTAAGGAATGGCTCGCAATGGTGGAACAGCATGGCGGACGTTGCGCATACTGCCGCGTCGTCGCGCCGCTTCAGGTCGATCATCGAACGGCATTGGCGCGCGGCGGGGCGAACTCGATCGGCAACATCCTGCCGGCGTGCGCTCCGTGCAATTTGCGCAAGGGCACGATGAGCGAGGCGGAGTTCCGCGCACGTCTCGCTGCGGAACGGAGCGAGCGGTCCCCATACAGTTGACCTCTCGGACGTCCGGAACTTCCTCCCGCAACAGAGCCCGGGTCCAAGCCCGGGTGTTTTCGTACCTGGTCCTATTGCGCCGACGTCACGAGTTCGGTACTAAGGAAGCGTGCCTCGCAAGGATCCGGAAGCACGACGCGCGTACCAACACGAATACATCAAGCGGACTGCCGAGCGGCACCGGCAGCACTCGAAAGAGGCTATGCGGCGCTGGCGGCTGAACGAATCCCGAAGCCCGCTTGGCTCGGGATCGCGCCTACAAGTCTCGCCACAAAGAACAGGTCAATGCTGGCCACAAGTGTCGTCAACGGTCGAAAATTCACCCCCCTCCAACGGTCGAAAATGCACCCTCAGGCCTCTGCGCGGTCTGAACGTCGCGGCGCTGCAGCGACGTCTTTGCCCCGCAGTCGATAGCTGTCGCCCTTGAGCGAGAGGATCTCAGCGTGGTGCACCAGCCGGTCGACCATCGCCGTCGCGACGACGTCGTCGCCGAAGACCTCGCCCCAGGCCGAGAACGGCTTGTTGCTGGTGACGATGAGCGAGGCCCGCTCATAGCGGCTCGAGACCAGGTGGAACATCAGCTTGGCCGCCTCGGGATCAAACGGCACGTACCCGACCTCGTCGACGATCAGCAGCGGGACCCGTCCAAGGCGACGCAGCTCGAGCGACAGCCGTCCCAGCTGCTGCGCGTCGAGGAGCCGGGCACCCAGTCGGTGGCCGTGGCGAAGAGCACCCGGTGCCCGGCGAGGCAGGCTCGGATCCCGAGGGCGATCGCGAGATGGGTCTTCCCGGTACCCGGCGGGCCGAGGAGCACGACGTTCTCTGTCCCGAGCAGGAAGTCGAGCTGGGCCAGGTGCAGCACGAGCTCCTGCTTCACCGAGCGCTGGAAGGTCCAATCGAACTCCTCGAGGGTCTTGCGGCTCGCGAAGCGCGCGGCGCGGATCCGGGCCGCACCACCGTGGGCCTCGCGCGAGCTGGTCTCGCTCGCGAGCAGGGCTTCGGCGAACCGCTCATAGCTCCACGATTCGCTGCGCGCTCGCTCGGCGAGCTTGGGCAGGGCGTGCGCCGCAGCCGGGGCCTTGAGGGCCCGGAACAGGTGGGTGAGCTCGGCCGCGGTGGTCATGCCGGGATCAACCGGTCATAGCGCGCGAGCGGCCGGCGCTCGACCGCGATCTCGGTCGCAGCGCCGCGCTCAGCCTGCAGCGCCCGGGCATGCTCGAGCGCGGTGACCGTCCGGTGGCGGGCGAAGCTGCGCTCGTGATCGCACGCCGGCTCGTTCGTCTCGAGGGCCCGACCGCGGACCCGGCGCTGCGAGACGATCACTTCGACGCGTTGTCCGACCAGTCGTGGATCGAGCGAATAGTCATTCGTATCCACGCGGACGTACGGCTGCGGCGGCACCCGCAGCACGGACCGCCGGTGGATGTCCGGGGTGCGCTCGGGCAGTGGCCGCAGCGCGCCGTGTTCTTCGGCCAGCCGGTCGATCGGCCGCTCGCGGAGCGCGCGGTGCATCCGGACGTTCGCCCGGCGCTCGAACCAGCGGTCGAGCTGGTCTTGGAAGTCGAGCGGCCCGGCGAAGGACCGTCCCGGCTCGAAGCTGGTCTCAAGGAACTGAATCAGCCGCTCGATCACCCCCTTGGCCTCGGGGTCGCCGGCTTCGCAGAACCGCCAGGCCACCGGCAGCTGGCCACAGAACGCGGCGTACGGCTCGGTCGGTTTGCCCAGGCCGGCGTGGAGTGCGCCCTCGCGATCGGTGACCAGCGTCTCGGGCAGTCCGCCGAACGCCCGCAGGCAGCGGGCCATGCCCCAGAGCAGGTCGGGAGCTTCCTTGCTGAAGATGAGCGCCCCGGCGCCAACGCGCGAGTACCCGAGCGCCCCGACCATCACGTATCCGCGGCGGGTCTGGCCGAACCCGACCGGGAGCTCGCGGATCGGCTGCCACAGATCGAACTGGGCGAGCTCGCCGGGGCGGTACGTGGTCCGCTGGTACGTCCGGACCGCCGGACGGAACAGCGGCCGGACCTCGCGCAGATACGCATCGAGGTTCGTCTGGTGTCCGGCGTACCCCTGCGCGACGATGAGCTCGCCGATCCGCGCGTTCGGCAGCCGCGCGTCGTCGTGGAGCAGCCGATGGATCTCGTCCTTGAACGGATCGAGCTTCGAGGGCATCGGTGAACGCGCGTACCGCGGCGGCTCGCTCGACCGCAGGGCACGGCGAACGGTGTTGCGGTCGACCGCGTACCGCCGCGCGAGTTCCTTGATCGACACCCCGCCCACGACGTGCAACCTGCGCAGCTCGGCCCACTGCTCCACGATCAGCACGTCCTTCCTCCTGCCCGACATCGACTTCGCCGAGCAGGCTGCCACCGGACGGAGGGACGCGATCAGGGCGAGCGGGGTGAGGTTTCGACCGGTCGCAGAGGGTGCTTATTCAACCGGTGCCGGCAACAAGCGTCATCGACTGAAGTACCCCGAGCAGCGACGGGCTATCTGGCAGCGGCGGCGCGCGAGGGAATTAGGAGCAGACGGGAACTTCACCTCCGCTGAGTGGCTCGCTCTCCTGGCGTCGTACGAGCACCGATGTGGCTACTGCGGCGATGGAGGGCCCATGCAGGCCGATCACCGCCTTCCTCTGGCTCGCGGGGGAACGCACTCAATCGAGAACATCATTCCGGCGTGCGGTCCATGCAACCGCGAGAAGTCCACGATGACCGACTTGGAGTTCCGTCGACGTCAGACTATTGAAGCTAACAAGCGTTCTAAAATCAGGCGGAAAGCGGCTGGGTAGCTCAGCGGTTAGAGCAGTGGACTCATAACCCACAGGTCCCGGGTCCGAATCCCGGCCCAGCCACCGTTGACGACCACTCATTCGATCCGCGCCGCGGTCCTCGCCTTCGTGCGTCAGCACGACCTCCTGCCGCCAGGCCCGCTGGTCGTCGCGGTCTCCGGCGGCGCCGACTCCACCGCGCTGCTCCTGCTCCTGAGCGATCTCGCACCCGAGCTCGGGTGCGACCTCCACGTCGCGCACTTCGACCATCGGCTCCGCGCGCGCGCCTCGGCCAGGGACGCGCAGTTCGTCGCCGACCTCGCGCAGTCACGCGGCGCCACCATCCGCATCGGGCGCGCGGACGCCGCGCCGAAGAGCGAGGACGAGGCCCGCGAGCTCCGCTACGCGTTCCTGCGCCGCGCCGCGCGCGAGGTTGGCGCGTCGCGCATCGCCACCGGCCACACCCGCGACGACCAGGCCGAGACGGTCCTCCTGCACGCGACCCGGGGGAGCGGCCTCGCCGGCCTGGCCGGGATGCGACCGCTCCGCGATGACCTCGTCCGCCCGCTCCTCACGATCGGCCGCGCCGACACCGAGGCCCTCTGCGCGGACGCGAAGATCACGCCGCGCGAGGACCGCTCGAACGCCGACCCGAAGTACGCGCGCAACCGGATCCGCCACGCGGTCCTGCCGGAGCTCGAGCGGATCAACCCGCGGGCCCGCACCGCGCTCGCGCGCCTCGCGGACGCGGCCGCGCAGGCGGCCGACGCGGCGGCGCGCGCGGCCGCGCTGGCGCTCGACGCGGCCACGGATCCGGACGGGATCGACCTCGATCGCCTCGGGCCCGCGGCGCGGGACGACGCGCTCGCGATCGCCTGGAGCCGCGCGACCGGCCGCACCCTCGCCGCGAAGCACCGCACCGCGTTCGCCGCGCTCGCGGCTGCGCGCGCCGGCACCGCGACGCTCGACCTGCCGGGCGGCCGCGCGGTCCGGGAGTACGCCCGGCTGCGGATCGACACGGGGCCCGCCGGGCGGACCGAGCCCGCCGGACCGGTGCCGCTGCCGACCGGCCGGACGGTCAGCTGGGACGGCTGGACGTTCATCGTGGGTTCACATCGGACCGGTACGTTCAGCGCGCCGGCGCCCGCGGGCGAGCTCGTCGTCCGATCACGGCGTCCGGGGGATCGGCTGGCCGGTCGGCTTCGTATCAAGGTGCAGGACCTGTTCACGGACGCGAAGGTGCCGGCGCGGGCGCGGGCCACCCACCCGCTCATCGCGACGGGTGCTGGGGAGGTCTGGTGGGTCGTCGGCCTGAAACATGCCGACGGCGAGGCGGCTCCGGGTCGCTGGATCGTCGCGACGCCGCCGGCGGCACGGATCGGAGCGATCAGGCGTTACACGGGTAACATCGATAGCAGCGACCGCCCGGTGGCGGATGAGAGAGGACACGGCAACGAACTTCGATAACCGCATCTTCAAGAACGGCATCCTGACCTTGCTCCTCGTCCTGATGGGCGTGGCGCTCCTCTATGCCTACCGCGCCCAGAGCCCGTCCGCGGCGGTCGCGACGTACGACAAGGTCGTCTCCGAGATCCAGGCCGGGCAGGTCAGCAAGGTCACCATCTCCGGGGCCACCGCGACGATCGAGAAGACCGACAAGACCCAGGAGACGGTCAACATCGGTACCGACACGGCGGGCACGTTCCAGAAGACGGTCCTCGACTACAACAACACCCAGCCGGCCAGCAACCGGGTGACGTTGACGATCCAGCCGGATTCGCAGACCTTCGGCATCATCGGCTCGGTCCTGCTGAGCCTGCTGCCGGTGTTGCTCATCGGCGGCTTCTTCGTCTACATGATGCGGCAGGCGCAGGGCACGAATAACCAGGCGCTGTCGTTCGGCAAGTCGCGCGCGCGGATGTTCATCGGCAACAAGCCGACGGTGACGTTCGACGATGTCGCGGGCGTGGACGAGGCGAAGCAGGAGCTCACCGAGGTCGTGGAGTTCCTCAAGTACCCCGAGAAGTTCTCGACCCTCGGCGCGCGCATCCCGCGCGGCGTGCTCCTCGTGGGCCCCCCCGGCACCGGCAAGACGATGCTCGCGCGCGCGGTCGCCGGCGAGGCCGGCGTGCCGTTCTTCTCGATCTCGGGCTCCGAGTTCGTCGAGATGTTCGTCGGCGTCGGCGCGTCGCGGGTGCGCGACCTGTTCGACCAGGCCAAGCGCAACGCGCCGTGCATCGTGTTCATCGACGAGATCGACGCGGTCGGCCGCCAGCGCGGCGCGGGCCTGGGCGGCTCGCACGACGAGCGCGAGCAGACGCTCAACCAGATCCTCGTCGAGATGGACGGCTTCGACACCGGGACGAACGTCATCGTCCTCGCGTCGACGAACCGTCCGGACGTCCTCGACCCGGCGCTGTTGCGGCCCGGCCGGTTCGACCGCCAGGTCGTCCTCGACCGCCCGGACATCAAGGGCCGCAAGGGCATCCTCGACGTGCACGTCCGCGGCAAGCCGCTCGACAAGACCGTCGACCTCCTGCGGATCGCGCAGATCTCGCCCGGCTTTTCGGGTGCGGACCTCGCGAATGTCGTGAACGAGGCCGCGATCCTCGCCGCGCGCCGCAACCGCAAAGTGATCACCCAGATCGACTTCGAAGAGGCGCTCGAGAAGGTCTCGCTCGGACCCGAACGGCGCTCGCGCGTCATCTCCGAGAAGGAGAAGAACATCGTCGCGTACCACGAGGCCGGCCACGCCCTGTGCTTCAAGCTGCTCACGAACACGAACCCGGTCCACAAGATCTCGGTCGTGTCGCGGGGCATGGCGATGGGCGTCACCTGGTCGCTGCCGCAGGAGGACCGCTACTTCCGCACGAAGCGCGAGTTCGAGGACGACATCGCCGCGGCGCTGGGCGGCTGGACCGCGGAGCAGCTGCACCTCGGCGGTGACGTCACGACCGGCGCGTCGAACGACATCGAGAAGGCGACCGAGATGGCCCGCCAGATGGTCACGAAGTACGGCATGAGCGAGAAGCTCGGTCCGCTCCAGTACGGCAAGACCGACGAGCTCATCTTCCTCGGCCGTCAGATCCAGGAAGAGAAGAACTACTCCGAAGAGACCTCCAAGCTCATCGACAGCGAGGTCCACGAGATCGTGGATCGCGCCCGCCGCCGCGCCCACGAGCTGCTCACGCAGTACCGGAGCCTGCTCGACGCGGTCGTGGCCCGACTCATCGAGCAGGAGACGCTCAGCTCCGACGAGTTCAACACCCTCGTCGACGGCCACCTCGGCCAGCAGCCCATCGCGGCGTCGACCCCCGGTGGCGGCACGACCCCGCCGTCCGGCGCGCCCGCCGGCGGGGCTCCCGAGGCGAAGCGCCGCGGACCCGAGACCGGGAAGGGTCCCGCTCCCGCCCCGACGCCCGCGTAGCTGAACGCCTCGCCTGGCCAGCGACCCGGCGGTGGCCGCCCCGATACACAGTCGCAACACGGCGGGCGAGCGAGGGCATAACGGGCGGCACGCGGACTGCTTAGAGCCGGTGCGTGAGCACCGTCGTCCACGAGATCCAGGAGACCGTCGTCCGCGACGAGCGTGTCCGGACGGCGATCCTCGCGGCGTTCACGCTCGTGCTCGCGATCGCCTTCATGGTGCTGCTGATCTCCGACCAGGTGCAGGCCGCCGCTCTCTGAGCGCCCGCCTTAGCTGACAACCGGCAGCACATCGTGCAGCCGCAACCAGCAGGACATCGTGCAGTCGATCGCTCCCAGAACCCGCACGACATCGTGCATTAGCGCGGCTGTGATCGCGTCGACCGACCCTTCGCCGCAACGAAGCGGCGGAGGGGAAGCGAGCGGTGACGGATCCCGAGGAGCGGCTGCGCAGGCTGGCGGTCCGACGCGTCCTGGCCGGGATGGCCGCGGCGGCGGTCGCCGCCGAGGTCCATCGGAGCGAGCGGTGGGTGTTCAAGTGGCTCGCGCGGTACGACCCGAAGGACGAGCACTGGGCGAGGGCCCGGTCACGCGCGCCGGTGACCGTCGCGAACAAGAGCGCACCCGAGCTCGAGGCACTCGTCCTGTCGGTGCGGGCCCGACTGCAGGCCGACCCGTGGGCCCAGCTCGGCGCGACGGCGATCGCCTGGGAGCTTAAGAAGCTCGGACTGCAGGCACTGCCCAAGAGCTGGACGATCGAGCGGATCCTCCGCCGGGCGAAGGTCCCGCGCCGCCGCCGGCGCGAGCGGCGGCTGGCGAAGGGCACCCCGTACCCAGCCCCGCCGGCCCTGCTGCCGAACGCCTGCCAGGAGGCCGATCTCATCGGCCCGCGGCACCTGGCCGGAGCGATCCCATTCTTTGTGCTCACCGTCGTCGACCTCGGACGCCGCGTCGCAGCCTGCGAGCTCCAACTGTCGAAGGCCGATGCGCCGACGATGGCTGCGGTCATCCGGGTCTGGAGTCGGCTCGGCGTGCCGACCCGCCTCAAGCTCGACAACTGGCTGCAGCCCTCCAACACCCGGCGACTGTCGGCGGTGGTCCGGATGTGCCTGGACCAGGGCGTCATCCCGGTGTTCATCCCGTTCGCCGAGCCATGGCGCAACGGCGTGGTCGAGCACTTCAACGACACCTTCGACAAGCACTTCTTCCGCACCGAGCAGTTCCGCGATCGGACCCACCTGAAGACCCGGATGCGTCGGTTCGAACAGTTCCACAACGCCGAGCACCGCTACTCGGCGCTCAAGGGGGCGACCCCCAATGAGGCGACCGCGCGGGCGGGTTTCCATCCGCGGTTGCTCGACCCCGGCTACCAGCTCCCGTCCGGTCGGCCGCGGCGCGGGCGGATCGAGTTCATCCGGCTCATCCGCTCCGATCGCGTGCTGCGGGTGATGGCCGCGCGGATCGCGCTGCCGGAGGCGTTCGTCTATGAGTACGTCACCGCGGTGCTCGACGTCCGCCGCGAGGTCATCGACGTCTTCCACCTCGGCCGCCGGGTCAGGACCGTGCCCTTCAGGCTCGACGGGTGAACGATGTCCTGCAGGCAGATCTAGCCTGCGCGCCATGAACGATGTCCTGCTGGGTGAGAGCTAGGCTCGGTCGGCATGCCGCCGCGACGCTCCCTCTACCTGATCCATGGCGAGGATCCATACCGCGCGCGGCTGCGCGCTGCCGAGCTCGTCGCGAGCCTGGTGACCCGCGACGAACGGTCCTCCGATCTGCGCACCCAGCGCTCCTCGGACCTCGGGACCCCGCTCGGCCTCTCGCGGTACGACGCCACGGACAAGGACAAGGACGTTGGATCGCTGATCGAGCTCTCGGGCCGGTCGCAGGGCCTGTTCGACGCGGTCGACGAGCAGCGGATCGTCGTCGTCGAGCACGCGGAAGCGCTGAAGGACACCGCCGTGATCGGCCGCTTCCCGGCGGAGGCGGCGCTCGTCCTCGTCAGCGAGACGAAGATCCAGGCCCAGCGTCGCCGTCCGGCCAAGACGGCCAAGACGGCGAAGGTGGCCGAGCCCGTGGCCGACCTCGCGACGGCGGTGGAGGCGGCGGGCGGGTCGATCGAGCACATCGCGCGTCTCCTGCCGGGCGAGCTCGGCGGGTGGATCGCGGCGCGGGCGACGCTCCTCGGCATCGACCTCGGGCCCGATGCGATCGTCGAGCTCGGCGCGGCCGTCGGCCCGGACAGCGAGCGCGTCGACCAGGAGCTCGCGAAGCTCGGCTCGTTCGCCGCCGGCGCGCGTGTGACCGGCGCGGACGTGCGGGCGCTCGTGAGCGGTGCGATCGAAAGCGACATCTTCGAGCTCACCCAGTCCGTCGTGCGCCGCGACTCGCAGACGGCGATCGCTCGTCTCGACGCGCTCCTCGCGGAGGGACAGGCGCCGCAGCAGATCCTCGCACTGCTGCTCTGGCAGTTCCGCGTGCTCCTGTTCGCCGTGCTCATGAACCAAGGGGCGAACGCCGAGCGGAGCGCGAAGGCGATCCGGAGCTCCGCGTACGCGATCGGGAAGTGGCAGGCCTTCGCGCGACGGGTGTCGCGGGCCGACATCGTCCGCGCGTACGAGGTGCTGTACGCGACCGACCTCGCCATCAAGACCGGCCGGATCGAGGAGAAGCTCGCGATGACGTTGTGCGTGCTGGACCTCTGCGGCGTCCACGCCGCGGATCCGCGCGAGCTCGTGGTGGGCGAGCCGCCGCGCCGCTAGACGGCCGCTAGCGTTTCGCCGCCGGCTCCGCGTCGCGCGCCGGCTTCGCCTCCTGGCTCTTCAGATAGTCCTCTCTGAACCGCTTCAGGCCGGCGTCGGTGAGCGGGTGCTTGAACATCGACTGGAGCACGCTGAACGGCATCGTGCCGATGTCGGCCCCGGCGAGCGCGGCCCCCGTCACGTGGAGCGGTCCGCGGAGGCTGGCGGCGAGGACCTTGGTCTTGAGGTCCTGCTGCCGGTAGGCGCTCACGATGTCGCGCACGATCTGCATCCCGTCCTCGTTGATATCGTCGACCCGGCCGACGAACGGGCTGATGATGTACGCCCCGATCGCGGCGGCGAGCAGCGCCTGGTTGACGCTGAAGCAGAGCGTCACGTTGATCCGGGTGCCCTCGCCCGCCAGGATCTTGCCGGCCGCCAATCCATCCGGCGTGAGCGGCACCTTGACGATGACGTTCTTGTGCCACGCCGCGAGCCGCCGGCCCTCGACGAGGATGTCGTCCTTCTTCTCGCTGACCACCTCGGCCGAGACGTTGCCGATGATCCCGCAGATCTTCTTCACCTGGGTCTCGTGGTCCTGGCCGGCCCTCGCGATGAGCGTCGGGTTGGTTGTCACACCGTCCAGGACGCCCCAGTCGACGCCCTGCTTGATCTCGTCGAACTCCGCGGTGTCGAGGTAGAGCTTCATGCCGGTGTCTCCTGCAGCCGCGGTGCCTGTGCCTGGGCGCGGCCGTTGGCCCGAGCGTATTCCAGCGCCGCCTGGATGAACGACGTGAACAGCGGGTGCGGCCGGTTCGGCCGCGAACGGAACTCGGGGTGGTACTGCGTCCCGAGATAGAACGGGTGGCCCTCGAGCTCGCAGATCTCGACGAGCCGGCCGTCGGGCGAGAGCCCGCTGAACCGCATCCCGTGATTGCCCAGGAGCTCGCGGTAGGCGTTGTTGAACTCCCAGCGGTGGCGATGGCGTTCGAGCACGATCGGCTGGCGGTACGCGCGGTGGGCGACCGAGCCTTCTGCCAGGACGCAGGGGTACGAGCCCAGGCGCATCGTGCCGCCCTTGTCGTTCACGTCGCGCTGCTCCGGCAGGAGATCGATGACCGGATGCGGCGTGAACGCATCGAACTCGGTCGAATTCGCGTCGTCCGTGCCGAGCGCCGTGCGCGCGAGCTCGATGACCATGCACTGCATGCCCATGCACAGGCCGAGCGTCGGGATCGCCTGCTGCCGGCCGAACCGCGCGGCCTGGACCTTACCCTCGATGCCCCGGTACCCGAAGCCGCCCGGGATGACGATGCCGTCGAGGCCGACGAGCGGCTCGGTGTCGCCGCCGTGCTCGAGCTTCTCGCTGTCGATCCACCGGATCTTCACGTCGCAGCCCGCTGCCCAGCTGGCATGGCGGACCGACTCGGCGACCGAGAGATACGCGTCACGCAGCTCGATGTACTTGCCGACGAGGCCGATCTCCAGCGGGATGCGCGCGTTCGTGATGCTGTCCACGAGCGCGCGCCACTCGACCAGGTCCGGCTCGGTCGCGCGCTCAGCGAGACCGAGCTCGTCGACCACGATCTTGCCGACGCCCGACTCCTCGAGCATCAGTGGGACCGCGTAGATGGACCAGGCGTCCGGCTCGGACACGACGTTGTCCACCTTCACATCGCAGAACAGCGCGATCTTCTCGCGGAGCTCGTCGTCGATCGGGACGTCCGCCCGCGCGATGATCACGTCGGGCTGGATGCCGATGGACCGGAGCTCCTTCACGGAATGCTGGGTCGGTTTCGTCTTCAGCTCGCCGCCGACCACGCGCGGGAGCAGCGTGAGATGGATGTACATGACGTTCTGGCGGCCGACGTCGTTCCGGAATTGGCGGATGGCCTCGAGGTAGGGGAGCGATTCGATGTCGCCGACCGTCCCGCCGACCTCGACCACGATCACCTCGGCCTGGGCTTCTCGCGCGACGCGGTGGATCCGCGACTTGATCTCGTTCGTGACGTGCGGGATGACCTGCACGGTCGCGCCGAGGTAATCGCCGCGGCGCTCCTTCGCGATCACGGCGTTGTAGATCTGGCCCGTCGTGAGATTGGAAGCGCGGGTGACGTTGCGGTCGATGAACCGCTCGTAGTGTCCGAGGTCGAGATCGGTCTCGGCCCCGTCCTCGGTGACGAACACCTCACCGTGCTGGTACGGCGACATCGTCCCCGGGTCGACGTTGAGATAGGGGTCCATCTTCAGCGAGGCGACCGAGAGGCCGCGCGCCGCGAGGATGCGGCCGAGGGACGCGGCGGTGATGCCCTTGCCCAGCGAGGAGGTGACCCCTCCGGTCACGAACACGAACTTCGGCACGGACGCTGACCTCCGGGGTTTTTCCAATTGTAGACCCGCACCGCCGCGGCCACCGGGTACGAGGCCCCGAGTGCGAAGCACGAGCCCGCGGCGCGAGCAGGGCTATCCGGCGGGCTTCGCCGGCCACAGGGTGTGCATGAGGATGAGGCGCGGTCGCTCGGGCCCGCCGGTCGGCGGGAACTCCGGCACACCGACCGGCTCCTCGATCCGGCAATCGTCGATCCGGGCGTCGAACCGTAGCGCGCGGAACCGCGCGTCGACGAGCACGCCCCCATCGACGCTCTCGTGGTCGACGATCGCGACGAGCCGCGGACGGAGCCACACCATCCCCGGCCGGAGCGGGAACGGTCCGAGGAACGGCGAGCCGTCCGTGCGGAAGCCGCGGGTCGCGGCATCCACCCAGTCGCCGAGGTACGGCGGGACGTACGCCTCGCCGGCGTAGCTGAGCGCGCCGTTGTCGTTCATCCAACCGCACAGGAGCGCCCGCGCGCCGCGGCGTTCGTCGAGGACGAGCCCGCCGATCACGACATCCGCTCGCGGCGAGACGAGGCACTTCAGCCAGTCGGCGCTGCGGGCTCCGGGCACGTACGTGCCGTCGCGACGCTTCGCGACGACGCCCTCGAGCTCGTACTCGGCGACCACGTCCAGGAACGGCTCGCCGTCGTACTCGAGATGCTCCGGCACGACGAGGCCCTTTTGCGCGAGGCCGTGCCCGAGCAGGCGCCGCCGCCGCTCCTCGCAAGCGAGGCCGAGCAGGGAGCGGTGGCCGTCATACAAGAGGTCGAACGCGACGAACAGCGGGCCCTTGCCGCGCTTGCTCGCCTTCGGGCCCAGCCGTCCGACCAGCAGGTCGTAGCTCGGTCGGCCCCGCGAGTCGCAGACGATGATCTCGCCATCGAGAAGGGTGCCCTCGGGAAGCCGCAGCGTTCGAAGCTCGGGCACCGCCGAGCGGAGATCGCCGCCGTTCCGGTCGACGATCCGCAGTCCCTCGCGATCGGCCGAGACGAACGCCCGGATGCCATCCCACTTCAGCTCGAAGAGGTGGTCCGGCGAGTTGAACCCGCGTTCGGCGAGCCGCGGCCGCATCGGCGCGAACGTGCGTGGCAGCGTGGTGGAGGAGGCGGGAGGATCGAGCAGGACGGGATGATCGGGACCGGCGCGTGCCGCTCTCCTCATCGGTCGAGTATGCGGCTCGCGCTTGCGCTACCCCGTACCTAGGACGCCTTCTTGCGCGCCGGCCTCTCCTTCGCGTTCGCCTTCTTGTGCCCGAGCGACCCGTGGCCACCACGGCCGGCGCGGCCACCCTTCTGCTCTTCCTCTTTCGCCCTGGCGACCGAGGCCTTGAGGGCGGCCATGAGGTCGACGACGGTCGTTTCGGCCTCGGGCTCGGCCGCCTCGACGAGGTCCTCGCGCCCTTCGACCTTCGCCTCGACGACCTTCTCGAGGGCCTTCTTGTACTCGTCGCGGTATGCGGATGGGTCGAACGCCGTCGCCATCATGGCGACCAGGTTCTCGGCCATCTTCAGCTCGGCCGGCGAGACCTTCACGTCCGCCGGCAGGTCGAGGTCCTCGGTGTTCCGGATCTCGTCGGGCCAGTGCAGCGTGTTCATGACCATGGCGCCGTCGAGCGAGCGCACGGAGACGAGCCGTTCGCGGTCGCGCAGGGCGAACTTCGCGATCGCGATCTGACCGGTCTTCTCGAGCGTCTTCTTCATCAGCGCGTACGGCTTCTGCGCCGACTTCTCGGGCTCGAGGTAGTAGGCGCTCTGGTAGTACAGCGAGCCCGGCAGCTCCGAGTCCTTGATGAAGCCGGTGATGTCGATGGCCTTGCTCGACTCGAGCGGCAGCTTCTCGAGATCGTCATCGGTCAGGATGACGTAGCTGCCTTTCTCGTACTCGTAGCCGCGCACCACGTCACCCCACGCGACCTCATGGTCACCCTCGGGGCACCACCGCTTGTTCTTGATGCGCGACTTGTGATCGGGGCAGAGGAGGTTGAACGAGACCTTCGACGAGCTCTCGGTCGCGAGGTACAGCCGCACCGGGATGTTCACCATCCCGAACTGCAGCGAGCCCTTCCAGATCGAACGGGGCATCGCGCACCTCCGCCGTGCTCATCGCGTGGCCAGCCACGCGGAGCGTACACCCCTGCGTCAAGCGCGCGCGAGCCGGAGGATCCGGCGCAGCGTCGCGGGGTCGCCGGCCCAGTGCGCGGCCACGACCTCGTGCGACGACGCGCGCACGACGAAGCGGAGCGCTAACGCCGCGACGATCGCGTCATCGAGCGAGCCCGCGATCGGGACGAAGTCGGGCACGAGGTCGATCGGCATGGCGAGGTACAGGACGGCCAGACCGAGGACGATCTTCGCGCGCAGCGGTACCCGCGGATCGCGAAGGAGACCGGCGAACAGGCGCGTGAGATTCGGAACGAGGAGCGCGAGCTCCTGCGCGAGCGTGCGGCGCCCGAGGAGCACCAGCGCGAGAACGAGCGCGAGCCACACGACCACGAGGACCGCGACGATCGCGAGCGCGCGCTCCACTAGATCGCGAGCGCGCGCTCCGCGAGGCTCGTCGGCATCGCGCCGCTTGCGGTGAGCGTGTCGTGGAACTCGCGCAGCGCCGCGACATCGCTCCGCCCCTTGCGCGCGAGCCAGCGCGTGCGGACGTCGACGATCTCGAGCATGCCGGTGAGATACGCCGAGGCCTGCGTCGGCCACGAGCAGTAGCGCCCGACCTCGGCCTTCGCGTTCGGCTCGGTGAGGTTGCCCTTCTCGACCATGAACGTCACGGCCTCGTCGAACGACATCTCGCCGAGGTGGAGGCTGGTATCGACGATGACCCGGGCCGCGCGGAAGATCGTGGCCTCGTACTGATAGAGGAGGTGCTTCGGGTCGGCGAAGAAGCCCTGCTCGCGCATCACGCGCTCCGCGTAGAGCGCCCAGCCTTCCGAGAAGTACGGCGTGTTGAACACCTGCCGCAGCTTCGAGGGGTTGAAGTGCGCCATGACCAGGTGCCAGTGATGCCCGGGATAGGCCTCGTGCACCGCGGTCGTCGGGATCCCGGCGCTGCAGTTGCCCTCGAGGCGTCGTTGGATCTCCTCGGCCGGCGTGTTGTCGGGCGGGTACGGCACGAAGAAGTGTCCGGCCAGCGAGTCGCTGAACGCGGGCGGTCGGTTGTACGACGCGACCGCGAGGATCGGCCGCTGGAACGGCGGCGAGGGCTCGACCGTGCACCGTTCGCCCGGCGGCAAGGTCACGAGGCCGGTGTCACGGAGGAACGAGCGGGCCCGCTCCGTCCACTCCGCGTACTCGGCGCGCATGCCGTCCGGGGTCGGCGCGTGGATCTTGTTCAGGGTGTCGAGCAGCCCGACCCAATCCTCGTGGCCCGAGATCTCCTTCGCGATGCGGCGCGCCTCGGCCGCGAGGAGGTCGTACTGCTCGCGCCCGCGCTCGCGGAGCGCACGCGCGTCGTACGGAAGGAGCTCCTTCTCCCTGAGCAGCGCCGAGTACGTCGCCTCGCCCACGGCGTAGTCGCCGGCCGCCTTCTCCCGCTTCTGCTGGAGGAACGCGCCGAACGCGTCGAACGCGTCGGCGGCCACGGCGCCTGCGGCCGCGAGCCGCTCGCGCGCGGACGGATCCGTGACCTCCTGCGGGACGAGCTCGCGCGCGTACGTCGCCGCGGCACGGGCCTGGCCGATCGCGCGATCAACGTAGATCTTGGGGACGATCGTGAAGTCCAGGTTGTCCATGCCCTGACGCAGGGCCCGCGGCACCTCCGCGAGGCGCGCCCCCGCCGCTTCGGCGAGGTCCGCCTCCGGACGCAGGCGATGCAGGAACAGGGAGAACACGCCCTGGAGGCCCGGATTCAGATAGGTGGCCGGCTGCTTCTGCCACGTGCGGAGCGGTGCTGTGAGCTCGCGCCCGCGGAGGATCGCGCTCGCGAAGTCGCGGTCGATCCGCTCCGCCGCGCTGAGCGAGTCGTCCGGCAGCGCCCGGAACCGCGCGAGCCACGCGCTCGACCGCTCCTCGTGCCGCCGGAACGCGTCGGCCGACAGGTCGTCGAGCCGCTCGTCGTATGCGGTGAGGCCGAGGCTGCTCGCCTGGACCGGAGACTCGGCGAACTCCTCGTTCAGGAACGTCCCGACCGCCTCGGTGAACGACGACATGCGCGCCTCCCCTGACAATGCGTAGGCCGTGAGTCTGACCGAATACCAGAAGAAGCGTGATTTCCGGAAGACGCCCGAGCCGAAGGGCACCCTTCAGCCGGCGCCGGCAACGCTCCGCTACGTGGTGCACCGGCACCACGCGACGCGGCTGCACTGGGACGTGCGCCTCGAGATGCGCGGCGTGCTGGCGTCGTTCGCGGTGCCGCAGGGCCCGCCCCTCGTGCCGGGCAAGCGCCGGCTCGCGGTCCACACCGAGGACCATCCGATCGAGTACCTCACCTTCCACGGCGTCATCCCGGATGGCTATGGCGCGGGCACGATGACGATCTGGGATGAGGGAACGTACGAGCTGCTGCTCGAGAAGCCGTCGAAGAGTGACAGGGGCGGCGAGTACAAGATCCGGTTCCACGGGACGCGCCTGACCGGCGAATACGTGATCGTGCAGACCACCGCCCACGAGGGCCGCGACTGGCTGATGATCATGCACGGCGCCGTGCCAAAGGACGACCCGCTCGCGCGCAAGATCGAGCCGATGCTCGCGATCACCGCCGACGAGCCGTTCGACTCGCCGCAGTTCACCTACGAGGCGAAGTGGGACGGCGTGCGCACGCTCGCGTTCGTCGACGGGGGCGAGGTGCGGCTCCAGACCCGCAATCTCCTCGATTGCACGAAGCAGTATCCCGAAGCGCACGCCGCGGCCGAGGCGCTCACCGGCGGCTACCAGGCGATCCTCGACGGCGAGGTCGTCGCGTTCGACGCCGACGGGGTGCCCTCGTTCCAGCGGCTGCAGCCGCGGATGCACCTGCGTGACGAGGGCGCGGTGAGCCGGCTGCGCAAGAGCGTGCCCGTCGTCTACGAGGTGTTCGATCTCCTCTATCTCGACGGCGAGGACCTCACCCGCCGGCCGCTGCGCGAACGCCGGCGGAAGCTCGAGGCCGCGCTCGAGCCGATGGGCGCGATCCGGCTGTCCGAAGGGTTCCCCGGGAACGGGAAGGCCCTGTTCAAGGCGGTGCAGGAGCGGGGGCTCGAGGGGATCGTCGCGAAGCGGCTCGACGCCCCGTACGTGTCCGGCCGCTCGGCGGCGTGGGTGAAGGTCAAGGCGTTCAAGACCATGGACTGCGTCATCGGCGGCTGGACCGAGGGGCAAGGTGGCCGGCACGGCACCCTCGGCGCGCTCGTCGTCGGCATCTACACGGACGATGCGCTCGTGCCGGTCGGGCACGTCGGCAGCGGCTTCGACGACCGCACGCTGCGCGACCTCCTCAAGACGCTGAAGGAGCACCAGTCGCCGACGTCGCCGTTCGCGGTCGCGCCGAAGGTCAACCAGCCGGCGACCTGGTGTTTCCCGGATCTGGTGTGCGAGGTCCGCTACGCCGAGATCACCCGCGACGGGACGGTCCGCCACCCGACGTACCTCGGGCTCCGGCTGGACGTGGATCCGAGGGACTGCACCGGCCTCGAGACCGCCGCGACGGCGAAGGAGGCGCAGCGCAAAGCGGAGCGGGCCGCGCGCAGCGACGGGCCGGCGGTCGCGGTGTCGAAGGAGCGCACGCCGGCGGTCATCGAGGTCGACGGCCGGCAGATCAAGCTCACGAATCTCGAGAAGGTGCTGTTCCCCGAGGACGGCTACACGAAGGCCGACCTCATCCGGTACTACACCGAGGTCTCGCCGTTCCTCATCCCGGTCATTCGCGACCGGCCGCTCACGCTCAAGCCGTTCCCCGACGGCATCAGCGGCCCGAGCTTCTACCAGAAGGACAAGCCGGGCTTCACGCCGAGGTGGATCAAGAGCTGGACCGACACCGCCGCCGATCGTGCGGGCGGGATCGACTACGTGCTCGGGAACGACCTCGCCACCCTCATCTGGATGGCGAACTACACGGCGATCGAGATCCACCCGTGGCTGTCGCGTATCGACAAGCCCGACGCCCCCGACTTCGCGATGATCGACCTCGATCCCGCAACGGGTGCCACGTGGTCCGACGTGAAGGAAGCCGCGCTGCTCGTGCGCGACCTGTTGCACGGGCTCGATCTCGAGGGGTTCCCGAAGACCACGGGCTCGCGCGGGATCCACGTGCTCGTGCCGATCGCGCGCCGGTACTCGTTCGACGAGTCGCGCGGCTTCGTCGAGCGGGTCGGAAAGGCGGCTCGCGAGCGGGCGCCCACGCTCATCACGCTGACCTTCGCGAAGAAGGAGCGGCGGGGCATCTACGTGGACTACCTGCAGAACGTCCGCGGCAAGACGACCGCCGGCCCGTACAGCGTCCGGCCGATCCGCCGCGCGCCGGTGAGCGCGCCGCTCCGTTGGGACGAGATCGCCGGGCTCGGCCGGCCGGACGCGTTCACGATCGCCAACCTGCCCGATCGGCTCGCGTCGGTGGGTGACCTGCTCGCGCCCGCGCTCGAGCTGCCGCAGAAGCTGCCGAAGACCGTGTTCCCGACCGGCAGAGCGAAGAACGCGTCCGGGAGTGGGAGGGGCGCGGCCCCTGCCAGGAAATGACTTCGGCCGTCCTCGCTCCGGGATACGGCGGCACGGCCGAGCAGCCGCTCTTGAAACGGCTCGCGGCGCGACTCGAGGCGGATGGCGTCGCGACGTCGCGCATCACGTTCTCGACCAAGCGGCCCAGCCGCGGCTACGCGACCGAGAAGCAGGAGCTGCGCGCCGCGCGCGACGCGCTCCTCGCGCGCAGCGGACCGCCGGTCGCGCTCGTCGGGCGTTCATTCGGCGGCCGGATGTGCGCGTTCCTCGCGGCCGAGGAGCCGCCCGACGCGCTCGTCATCCTCGGCCACCCGATCTCGCCGCCCGATCGTCCGCGCCCCGCCGACGAGGCCGCGCTGCTTGGGATCACGTGCCCGACCTTGGTGGTCCAAGGCGATCGAGACGAGCTCGGTCCCCTCGGGGTGCTCGAGCGGATCGCGGGGCAGAACCCGCGGATCGACCTCGTCGTTCTGCGTGGCGCCGGTCACGAGTACGGCTCGCACGAGGGCGAGGCGATCCGATCGGCAGCGCGCTGGCTGGTGAGCGTCCTCCGCTAGGCCTCTGCGGCGCGTTCACGAACGCTCCACATCCGGCGTCCAGGGTGGACCTCGCATCAGGAGATGCCAAAAGGAGTCACGCGGATGAGAGCCCTGCTCGCAGCGATCCTCATCGTCGTCCTGGGCGGCGCGATCGCCGCCGGCGCGTACGAGGCCGGCCTCGCCCAGAGCGCCCAGCAGATCGTCGTTCCCGCGACCGTCCCCCTGTCCGGCGGCGCGCCGGTCGTGGCGTACTACGGCCACCCGTACGGCTGGGGCTTCGGGTTCTTTCCGTTCGGGTTCCTGTTCCCGATCGTCGGCCTGTTCCTGTTCTTCGGGCTGATGCGCGCGCTCATCGGCGGCGGGCGCGCCTCCTGGCACCACGGCTGGCACGACGGCCAGTCCGGCGTGCCGAGCCGGTTCGACGAATGGCACAAGCGCTCCCACGGCGAAACGACGGGCGTGTCCGACCGGCCCGCGCCGCCACCTCAGTAGCATCGGCGGGATGAAGACGATCCTCGTCGTCGATGACGAACCGAAGATCGTCGAGCTGGCCCGCGACTATCTCGAGCATGCCGGCTTCGCGGTGGTGAGCGCCTCCGATGGATCGGAGGCGCTCGCGCGCGCCCGGATGGCCGCCCCCGACCTCATCGTCCTCGATCTCGGCCTGCCCACGCTCGACGGTCTCGACGTCGCCCGCGCGCTCCGGCGCGACTCGAACGTGCCGATCGTCATCCTGAGCGGGCGGTCCGACGAGAGCGACAAGCTCGTCGGCCTCGAGCTCGGCGCGGACGACTACGTCACCAAGCCGTTCAGCCCGAAGGAGCTCGTCGCGCGCGTGCGCGCAGTGCTGCGGCGCATCGAGCGGCCGGCCCCGGCGTCGGATCTCATCCGCGCCTCGGACGTGACGCTCGACCTGCCGCGGATGCGCGTGCGCGCCGGAGAGCGCGACGTCGACCTCACCGCCACCGAGTTCCAGCTGCTCGCCGCCCTCGCGCGCGAGCCCGGCCGCGTGTTCACGCGGTCGCAGCTGCTCGACGCTGTGCACGGTGTCGCGTTCGAGTCGTACGAGCGGGCCATCGACGCGCACGTGAAGAACATCCGTCGCAAGCTCGAGTCGGATCCCCGCGAGCCGCGCTACCTCCAGACCGTGCACGGAGTCGGGTACCGGTTCCGGGACGATGACCGGTGAGCCACGGCGGGTGGCGCGGGTACGAGACCCGGCCGGCGTGGTGGCCGGAGAGCGAGCCGTTCCCGCCGCCGCGCCTCCGGTCGTCGTACGCGATGCAGCGCCGGTTCTTCCGGCGGATGGCCTTGTTCTTCGCCGGCTTCATGGTCCTGGTCGTCACCGGCGCGTTCACGTTGTTCTGGGCCATCGCCGGCGCCCTCGGCTTCGTCCGACCGGACGGCCAGCCGGCGTTCTTCGCCGACCATCCGGGGCCATTCCAATTCGCCGTCATTCCGCTCGTGATCGTCGTCGCGATCGTGCTGCTCGGCCGGACGGTCCGAAGCGTCGCGCGGCCGGTGGGCGATCTGATCGAGGCCGCCGGCCGGGTCGAGGGCGGCAGCTACGACGTGCGGGTGCCCGAGCGCGGGCCGCGCGAGATGCGCTCGCTGGCCCACGCGTTCAACGCGATGGTCGCGCGGCTCGAGGCGAACGAGTCGCAGCGCAAGCAGCTCCTGGCCGACGTGACGCACGAGCTCCGCACGCCGCTCACGGTCCTGCAGGGGAACGTGGAGGCGATCCTCGACGGCGTGCATCCCGCCGACGGCGCGCACGTCGCGCCGCTGCTCGAGGAGACGAAGGTGCTGTCGCGGCTCATCGACGACCTGCGGACGCTCTCGCTCGCCGAGAGCGGCGCGCTCGCGCTGCACCGCGAGCCCGTCGACGTCGCGGCGCTCGCGGGCGACGTCGTCGCGGCGTTCTCCGAGCAGGCCCGCCGGGCCAGCGTCGGCCTGGGCTCGTCCGCCGAGGCCGGCACGACCGCCGACGCGGACCCCGTCCGCGTGCGCGAGGTGCTCGTGAACCTCGTGACGAACGCGCTGCGCTACACGCCCGACGGCGGTTACATCGCGATCGACGTGCGCCGGGCCGCCGGCGACGTCGAGGTGTCGGTCCGCGACACCGGATCGGGGATCGCCGCCGCCGCGGTCGGCGGCATCTTCGACCGGTTCAGCAAGTCGACCGACTCACCCGGCGCCGGCCTGGGCCTCGCGATCGCGAAGGGCCTCGTCGAGGCGCACGGCGGCACGATCCGCGCGGAGAGCGCGCCCGGTCAGGGCACCCGGATCGTGTTCACCCTCCCGGCCTAGCCGGGCGAGCTCGCGTCGTCCATCTGCGCGCGCTGGAGCTTCCCGGAGTAATCGACGTAGATGGACTTCCACTCCGCGTACACGTCGAGCGCGGCGCGTCCGGCCTCGCGATGGCCGTTGCCGGTCGCCTTCGTCCCGCCGAACGGCAGCTGGATCTCCGCCCCGATCGTGCCCGCGTTCACGTACACCAGGCCGGTCTCCGCGTCGCGCATGAACCGGAACGCGTTGTCGATGTTCCTCGTGTAGATCGAGCACGACAGGCCGTACTTCGTCGAGTTCACGACCCGGACGGCTTCGCCGATGTCCTTCACCTCGATCACCGCGGTCACCGGGCCGAAGATCTCCTCCTGCGCGACGCGCATGTTCGGCTTCACATCCACGAGCACCGTCGGCTCGTGGAAGAAGCCCTTGCCGAGGGCGCCGTCGGTGGGGATGCGGCCTCCGGCGGCCACCGTCGCGCCTTCCTTCTCCGCGATCGGGATGTAGCTGTGCACCTTCTGCTGGGCGTCGAGCGACACGACCGGCCCGAGGTCGGTGCTCGCCTCGAGGCCGTGGCCCAGCTTCAGCTTCTTGGCCCGGCCCACGAGCCGGTCGATGAGCTCGTTCGCGACCGCGCGGTTCGCGATGACCCGCGATGCCGCGGTGCAGCGCTGCCCCGACGTGCCGAACGCCGACCAGACGATGCCCTCGAGCGCCAGGTCGAGGTCGGCGTCGTCCATGACGACGATCGCGTTCTTGCCGCCGAGCTCGGCGGATACGCGCTTCAGCTGCTTGCCGGCGATCTCGCTGATGTGCGCGCCGACGTCGCTCGATCCGGTGAACGAGATGAGGTCCACGCCGGGGTGGGTGACCAGGGCGTCGCCGAGCGCGCCTCCCGGACCGAGGACGAGGTTGAGCACGCCCTTCGGGAGGCCGGCCTGCTCGAGGATCTCGACGAGCCGCACCGCGAGCATCGGCGTGTACGACGCCGGCTTGAACACGATCGCGTTGCCGAGGACGAGGGCGGGCATGATCTTCCAGGTCGGGATCGCGAACGGGAAGTTCCAGGGCGTGATCGCCGCGACGACGCCGAGCGGCACCCGTGTCGACATCGCCCACTTGTTGGGGAGCTCAGCCGGCACGACGTCTCCGAACTGGCGACGGCCCTCGCCGGCGGTGTAGTAGGTCATGTCGATGCCCTCTTGTACGTCGCCGCGCGCCTCCGCGAGCACCTTGCCCATCTCGGAGGTCATCTCGCGGGCGAGCTGGTCCTTGCGCGCGAGCATGATCTCGCCGGCCCGGTAGAGGATCTCGCCGCGCTTCGGCGCCGGGTACAGGCGCCACGACTCGAAGGCGCGCCGGGCGGCGTCGACCGCGCGATCGACGTCGGCCTTCGTCGACTTCGTCGCGGTCGCGAGGACCGCGCCGGTCGCGGGGTCGAGGTCCTCGAACGCGTCGCCGCTCGCCGAGTCGGTCCAGCGGCCGTCGATGTAGTTCTGCAGATGTGGCGTCGCCATGTGCGTCCTCCCCGTGGTCGCGCGCTGCGGATCCCTAGAACTGCGCTCCATAGAAGAGCCAGATCGTGAGGCCGCCGACGAAGATGATCCCGAGCACGATGAGCGCGAACGCGATGTTCGCCTGACGGTCGGGATCGCTGAAGCGGTTCACCGCGCAAGGCGCCCCGCGCCTGTGGAGCTGCGGGGATTCGAACCCCGGACCTCTTGAGTGCGATTCAAGCGCTCTACCAACTGAGCTACAGCCCCGGACGGGGTGACCGGCACGCGAAATAGATGGGAAAAATCGCTCACCGAGGGATTCAGTGTACGGGCGGTGCCGTCGGCCCGCCACGGATCCACTCGGGCCGGCCGACACCGCAGGGGCCGGCTGCGGCAGGCCCGCGACGCCCGTGGCCCTGCGCTCCTCGTACGTCCTGCGGTGCGCTACTCGATCTTCAGCACGACCGGCGCGTCGCCCCAGAGGCGCTCGAGGTTGTAGAGGTCCCGCTCCTCGGGCACGAATGCGTGCACGACGACGTCACCGAGGTCGATCAGCACCCAGCGCCCGGAGCTGTAGCCCTCGACGCCGACCGGCACGCGGCCCGCGGCCTTCGCCGTCTCGACGATCCCGTCGGCGATGGCCTGGACCTGACGCTCGCCGCGGCCGCTGCACAGGACGAAGAAGTCGGCGATCGTCGTGACCTCGGCCACGTTCATCACCAGGACGTCCTCGGCCTTCTTGCCGGTGGCCGCCTCGACGACGAGATCGGCGACGGCGCGCGCGCTCAGGTCGTTCGCGACGTGGCTCCCTCCGCGCGGTACAGGCCGCGCGCCTCGATGTGCCTCCAGGCGGGCTCGGGAACAAGGTACCGCAGCGACAGGCCCCGGGCGGCCCGCGCGCGCAGCTCGCGCGAGCTGATGTCGAGGCGCGGCGCGTCGAAGGTCACGATCGGCGCGCCGCCCATCCGCTCGGGCGCGCCGGGCCGCTCCGCGACGACGATCGTCGCAAGCTTCGCGATGCGCGGAGCGTCCTTCCAGCGCGGCAGGGCGGCGCTCGCGTCGCTCCCGAGGATCAGGAAGAGCTCGTCGCCGCCCGCGAGCTGCTCGAGCGTCTCCACCGTGTAGGACGGCCCCGAGCGGTCGAGCTCGACGCGCGACACGGCGAAGCGCGGCTCGCCCGCGACCGCGAGCTCGAGCATCGCGAGGCGGTCGGCCTCTCCCGCGACCGGCCCGCGGTCCTTCAGCGGCGACCGGCGAGCGAGCACGAACAGGACGCGGTCGAGCCGGACCGACTCGAGCGCCGCGTGCGCGATCGCGAGATGGCCGACGTGGACCGGGTCGAACGTGCCGCCGAAGACCCCGACCCTCACCGCCTGGCGCCCTCGGTCCATTCGAGGTCCTTCGTGCCGATCCGGACCGTATCTCCGTGCTTCACGCCGAGGCGGCGGAGCTCCTTCTCGATCCCGTTCTTCTGCAGGAGCCGCTGGAAGTACGCCGCGGCGTCCGGGCTCTCCCAATCGATGCCTGTCGCGAGCCGCTCGACCCGGTCGCCGCGCACGCGGAAGCCGTCCTGCTCCTTCGTCGCCGTCCAGTCGCGGCCGCCACCGCTGAACACGATGCGGCGCTCGCCGGGCGCCGCGGCCACGATGGCCTCGCGCGGCGGGCACCGCGCGAAGATCCGTTTCAGCAGCTCCGGCAGGTGCGCGGCGGTGACGGCCGACACCGGGATCGCGTCGGGCCCGAGCGCCCCGGCCACGCTCGCCGCGCGCTCTTTGGCCTCGAACAGATCGAGCTTGTTGAGCGCGAAGATCCGCGGCCGGTCCATGAGGCCCCGCCCGTATGCGGTGAGCTCCGTATCGACGGTCGCGATGTCCGCGATCGGATCGTCGAGCGCCAGATCGACGACGTGGACGATGAGCCGCGTCCGCTCGATGTGCCGCAGGAACTCCTCGCCGAGACCGGCGCCGGTGTGCGCGCCCTCGATGAGCCCGGGGATGTCGGCGATGACGAGCTCGCGGTCCCCAAGGCGCGCGACGCCGAGGTTCGGCGTGAGCGTCGTGAACGGATACGCGGCGATCTTCGGCGTCGCGCGGGTGAGCGCCGCGAGGAGCGACGACTTGCCGGCGTTCGGGAGCCCGACGAGGCCGACGTCGGCGATGAGCTTGAGCTCGAGATCGAGCGCGCGCGACTCGCCGGGGGAGCCGTCCTCGGCGATGCGCGGGACGCGTCGCGTGCTCGACACGAACCGCGCGTTGCCCTTGCCGCCCTGACCCCCCCGCGCGACGACGACCTCCTCGTCCGGAGTCGCCAGGTCCGCGACGCGTTCGCCGGTGCCCCGGTCGACGACGAGCGTGCCCTCCGGCACGCGTACGACCAGATCCGCGCCGGCCTTGCCGCTCTTGTTCTTGCCCCCTCCGGCCGCGCCGCTCCCGGCCTCCAGCAGCTTCTTGAACCGGAAGTCCGAGAGCGTGGTCATGCCGCTGTCGACCCGCAGGATCACGCTGCCGCCGTGGCCGCCATCGCCGCCGTCGGGCCCGCCGCGGGGGACGTGGGCCTCGCGCCGGAACGAGATGACCCCGCGGCCGCCGGCGCCGCCCTTCACCACGACGCGCGCGCGATCGAGGAACACCGCTAGGCCGCCAGCCGCACGTGCGCCGCGTCGGCGCGCAGCCGGTCGAGCATCGCGCGGATGCCGATCGTCGGCCCGCCCGCGGGCAGCCGCGCGAGCACCGCGTACGGATCGGCGGCGAGGTCGGCGAGCCGCAGCTCCGTCCCGGGTGGCAGCTCGCCGAGGAGCGCGATGAGCGCGCTCATCTCGCGCTCGCGATCGGTGAGCCCGGGCAGCGAGAGGAGCTCCACGGTCGTCCGCAGCCGGCGGGTCGCCGCTTCGCGCAGCGACGCGCGCGCGTCGGTCCAGCGGAAGCCGGCCGGCCGGTGCACCCGCTCGTACATCGGCCCGTCCGCGGACGCGATGCGGAACGTGACCTCGTCGACCCCCGCGTCGGCCGCGCGCCCCAGCGCGCCGGCGGACGATCCGCTCGTCCGGAGCGCGATCTTCCCGTGCGGGACCGCGGCGCGGATCCGCGCGGCCACGCCGGCGACCTCGCGGACGAGCTCGAGCGGCTCGCCCTCGCAGGCATGTCCGAACGACACGCCGGTGCCGCCCGCCGCGAAGTGCGCGATCGCGACCGCGGCGGCGTCGGCCACCGGGACCTTGAGCGCGACCGGCTCGAGCGGCGCGCGCTCGTACCGCCGCCGCAGCGCGACGAGCGGCGCCGCCGCGTCGTTCGCCGGCGCGCCGAGCGGCAGCGCGCATTCGCCCTGCCCGAGGAACGCGTTGCGCGCGGCGGCACAGCCGTACTCGCGCGCGCACCGCGCGAGCTGGCGCAGCAGCGTGTTCGACGGCTCGGCCCGCAGGCGTCGCGTGATCGCCGCCCCGACGTCGTCGGCCGGCCCGGCTCCGGCGGCCCCGAGCTGCACCGCGGCGACGAGCAGCTCGCCGCCCGCGCCCGCGGCGACGGCCGTGTACGGGAGCGGCTCGAGCGGCGCCGTGTCGCCCGCGGCCTCGACCGCCGGCAGGTGGGTGCGCACGTACCCCGGACCGAGGAGCGCCGCGACGGCCCAGCGTGCCGCGCCGAGCGAGCGCGGCTCGACCCTGCGGTCGAGGCCCATCGCGGCCCGGTCGGTCAGCGGGACGAGCGGCGTTCCATCCGGAAGGGGGATCGCGCGATCGAGCGCGGCCGGGGCGCCGCCATCGAGCGCGGCCGCGCCGTAGTCGGCGGACACGAAGACCCGGCCGGAGCGATCGCTATGGACGGCTTGGTACACCGGCCAAGTATGAGAACGAGCGGGCCGGACCGAGCGCGGCGGGCCGGCGGGCTAGGGCTGGACGGTGAGCGGGTTGACGAACCGCCCGTTGATCTTCGTCTCCCAGTGGACGTGGGGGCCGGTGGTCACGCCGGTGAGCCCGATCGCGGCCACGATCTGGCCGGCGTTCACCGGGGTGCCGACCGGGAGGTACGCGGCGCTCAGGTGGTAGTAGCACTCCTCGAGGTTGCCGCTCTTCACGCAGATGTGGAGGCCACCGATGGCGACCCAGCCGTTCTGGCTGATCGTGCCGTTGACCGACGCGGCGAGCCCGCTGCCGTAGGGGGCCGCGATGTCGACCC
Organism: Candidatus Limnocylindria bacterium; assembly: GCA_035935465.1. Classification (GTDB taxonomy): domain Bacteria; phylum Chloroflexota; class Limnocylindria; order P2-11E; family P2-11E; genus UBA4735. Next base: position 46,331 of record DASYXA010000062.1, read on the forward strand.
CGGTGTGTCCCGCCCAGAAGCCCTGGCTGATCCAACCGGCCACCGGCCACGCGAGGTAGCCGCCGGCTTTCGCGGCCGGCGCGCTCACGGCGGGCCGCGCGATGACGCTCGCGTTCACATCCGGCGGCAGCGGGAGCGTCGGGAGCACCGCGTTCTCGACGAAGATGAGCTGGCCCGGAGCGAAGTGCTCCGGCTCGAAGTAGAGGCGGTTGTAGTCGCGGATCACGGCCGGGTCGACCTTGAACCGCGCGGCGACCGACTCGACGGTGTCGCCCTGGGCGACGGTGTAGAGCGCGCCCTCGTGCGGCGGGATCATGATCTGCCGGCCGACCTGGAGGTGGTACGGGTCGGTGATGCCGTTGGCGAACGCGATGGCTTCCGCGGACAACCCGTAGAAGTTCGCGATCGACCACAGCGTGTCGTCGCGCGACAGCGTGTACTCCTGGATCGGCGGCACGCCCTCGGCCCGCACGGTGACGGGGCTGCGTCCCGCGGCGATCGTGCCGCCGCGCGCCGGCGGCGCGGCGCGGGCGACCGATGGCTCGCCGTCCGCGGGCGCGAGGCTCGTCGATCCGACGGCGTTCAAGACCGACGGCGGCGCGCTCGGGCGCGCCGCGGCGCCGGCGACGAACGGGAGCGACATCACGACGGCCGCGACGAGGAGGTTGATCACGACGAACAGCGCGCGCCGGCCCAGCTGTCGGGTGCTGATGAGCGAAAGGCGCTCGATCGTTCCGCCGGCCTTCTGGGCGAGCTCCCCGAGCTGCGGTCGCCTCGACGGCAATGCCGACGGCCCACGGAGCCTCGCCCTCAACAGACCGGACCTCCCCTACGCTCGCCTTCCCCAGGAGAAAGACATGTACGCATTGCGTACTCACCGTTCGGGAACCGTCGCACCGTAAACCGCGGGCTCACGCTGTGTCAACCGCGCAACGGGCGTGTGACGTTACGGAGAGCAGGACCATCGGGGCGCTCGACCACCCGAAGTCATCGCGGTTTGCGGCGATCTGGGGCCGTTCGTACGCTACGCCGCAGTGCCCGACTACAACCTCTCCTATTTCTATGTCTTTGCCTTTTTCGTGGTGGGGGCGGGCTTCGTCACCGTATTGCTCGGCGCGTCACGGCTCGTGGCGCCCCGGAAGCCGTCGCTCGAGAAGTCGCGTACCTATGAGTCGGGTGAGGAGCCGGTCGGCCAAGCGTGGGGCCGGTACCCCAGCCACTTCTACATCTTCGCCCTGCTGTTCGTGGTCTTCGACGTCGAAGTGATCTTCCTGTTCCCGTGGGCGGTCCTGTTCCGGTCGCTCGGGTGGAACGGGCTCATCGAGATGGCCGTCTTCATCCTCGTCCTCGTGGTCGGGCTGTTCTACGCCTGGCGCAAGCAGGTGCTGCGGTGGTACTGAGCGCGCCGCGGCCGACCGCCGATCTCGCGCGCGTCACGTCCGCGCTCGGCGCGACGCTCGGATCGCGCGCCCGAGTCTCGACGCTGCACGACATGGTCGTGGTCGACGTCGATCGCGAGCGCCTCGTCGAGGTGGCGACGCTGCTCCGCGACGATCCGCTCACGAGGTGCGATCTGTACTCCGTCAACGCGGGGGTCGACACCGGCGCCGAGCTCCGCTCCGTCACGTTCGTACGCGGCACGACGACGCACGTCTTCGCGATGCTCCGCACCGCGTGTCCCGAGATGGATCCGCGCGTGCCCACGCTGACCGGGGTGTGGCCGGGCGCGAACTGGTGCGAGCGCGAGACCTACGACATGTTCGGGATCATCTTCGACGGCCACCCGGATCTGCGGCGGATCTTCCTCGAGGAGACGTTCCCCGGCCATCCGCTGCGCAAGAGCTTCCTCCCCCCGCGCAGCGACGCGCGCGGAGGCTGAGCCGTGCCGGTCGGCCCGTTCGGTCTCGACCCCGCCATCTGGGCGGTGCTCCGCCTCGTGATCGCGGTGGCGCTCGCCGTCTTCCTCGTGCTCAACGGCGCGCTCGCGCAGATCTTCCTCGAGCGGAAGATCCAGGCGGTGATGCAGGACCGGCTCGGTCCGTATCACACCGGACCGTTCGGGTTGCTCCAGACGTTCGCCGACGCGATCAAGCTCCTCAGCAAGGAGGACATCCGCGCGAAGCTCACCGACGCGCCGTTCTTCCTCGCCGCGCCGGCGATCGTGTTCAGCCCGATGCTCGCGTCGTTCGTCGTGCTGCCGTTCGCCCCCGACTTCGTCGGGGCCAACCTGAACGTCGGTCTCCTGTATCTGACGACGCTCGGCTCGATGACCGTCCTCGGCATCGTCATCGCCGGCTGGGCGTCGAACAACAAGTACTCGCTCATGGGCGGCCTGCGGTCGGCCGGCCAGCTCATCTCCTATGAGGTCCCGCAGATCCTCGGGCTCGTGACCGTCGTCCTGTACGTCGGCTCGCTCTCGATGGTCGACATCACGAACTCGCAGCCCGGGCTCCTCGTGAACGCGCTCATCCTGCCGTTCGCCTTCGTCACCTACCTGATCGCCGCGCTCGCGGAGACGAACCGCAACCCGTTCGACCTGCCCGAGGCCGAGTCCGAGCTGGTGGCCGGCTTCCTCACCGAGTACTCGGGGATGCGTTGGGCGGTGTTCTTCCTCTCCGAGTACGGCGAGGTCACGGTCGTGTCCGCGATCATGGCCACCCTCTGGTTCGGCGGCTGGCACGGTCCCGGCGTCGACGCCGTGCCGATCCTCGGGATCCTCTGGTTCACGCTCAAGACCTACGGGTTCGTTCTGCTGTTCATGTGGATCCGCGCGACGCTGCCGCGCCTTCGGATCGACCAGCTCATGGGGTTCTGCTGGAAGGTCCTCATCCCGCTGGCGCTCGTGAACATCATGGCCTCGGCCGTGATCATCCTCGCGTTCGCCGACCCGCGTCTGCCCCTCGCGGTCGTGAACTGGCTGCTCGTCGCCGGGCTCGTGTTCGGCCTTCCGTTCACGCAGCGCCGCCGGCTGCTCGGGTTCCGCAAGCGCACCCGTGAGAGCGTCGCCCTGCGCGACGTGCGCCTGTCGCCCTGATGTTCGACTTCTTCGAGCCCCTGTTCTTCGCGCTCTTCGCGATCGGGGTCATCGGCGCGGGCGCCGCGGTCGTCGTCCTGCGCCGGATCACCGCGCAGGCGCTCCTCATGGCGCTCACGTTCGCGTGCATGGCGGGGATGTTCCTGCTGCTCGGTGCGGAGACGATCGCGCTGTTCCAGGTGCTCATCTACGTCGGCGCGATCACGATCCTCATCCTGTTCGGCGTGATGTTCACGAAGCAGGACGAGCGCCCGTACGGCCTGTTCTTCCAGGAACAGACGCCGTGGGCCGCGGCGGTCGTCGTCGTGATCGCGCTGCCGGTCACGCTCCTCGCGTTCTCGTTCAAGGATCCGGCGACGCCGTCGGCGAAGGGCGGCGATCTCATCCCGCTCGCGGCGAGCCTGTTCCGGGACTACGCGTTCCCGTTCGAGGTCGCGTCCGTCCTGCTGCTCGCCGCCCTCGTCGGCGCGATCGTGCTCGTGAAGCAGGACGAACGTTGACCGTCCCCCTCGGCGCGTTCATCGCGGTGTCGGCGGTGCTGTTCTTCATCGGGGCCGCGGGCGTGCTGGTCCGTCGCAACGCGGTCGTGATCCTCATGTGCGTCGAGCTGATGCTGAACGCGAGCAACCTCGCCCTCGTCGCGTTCGCTCGCCGCGCCGGGCACCTCGGAGCGGGGAACCCGCTCGACCAGCGGGGCAGCGTCTTCGTCGTGTTCGTGTTCGTCGTCGCGGCGGCCGAGGTCGCGGTCGGCCTCGCGATCGTGCTCGCCGCGTACCGCAACCGGCCGACCGTGAACGTGGATGAGCTGCACGAGATGAAGGGATGACCACGAGCGAGGCCGGGCTGTGCCCGGGCGAGCGAGTCCCACCAGCCTTGGGCATCTGCGCGCGAAGCGCGCAGGTCAGGCAGGGCTGAGCGCGTGATCCAGGACGCCTGGCTCATCCCGGCCTTCCCGCTCGCCGCGTTCTTCGTCAACGTGCTGCTCGGGCGCCGGTGGCTCAAGCACTGGACCGGACCGATCGCGGCGCTCGCGGTCGGCGCGTCGGCCGTCGTGGCGATCGGCATCTTCCTCGAGGTCCGCGCGGGCGCGGAGCGCACCATCGTGCCGCTCTACGAGTTCATGACCGTCGGTGACTTCAGCGTGAACGTCGCCGCGCTCATCGATCCGCTCTCCACGGCGATGCTGCTCGTGGTCACGGTCGTCTCGTTCCTCATCCACGTCTACGCCATCGGCTACATGGCCCACGACCACGGGTTCTGGCGCTTCTTCAGCTGGTTCCCGCTGTTCGTGTTCGCGATGCTCATCCTCGTCATGGCCGACAACTACCTCGTGATGTTCGTCGGCTGGGAGGGCGTGGGCCTCTGCAGCTACCTGCTCATCGGCTTCTGGTTCGAGCGGCCGGAGCCCGCGGGCGCCGCGAAGAAGGCGTTCGTGATGAACCGGATCGGCGACTGGGGCTTCACGATCGGGATGATCACCACATTCCTCGTGTTCGGCTCGATGAATTTCCTCGATGTCTTCGACCGCGTCGCGAAGGACCCGCCCGCGCAGGGCGTCCTCTCGCTCATCGGCCTCGCGTTCTTCCTCGGCGCGACCGGGAAATCGGCGCAGCTGCCCCTCTACTCGTGGCTGCCCGATGCGATGGAAGGCCCGACGCCGGTCTCGGCGCTCATCCACGCCGCGACGATGGTGACCGCCGGCGTGTATCTGATCGCCCGCTCGACGCCCATCTACGAGGCGGCCGGCCCGGTGCTCGCCGGCGTTGGCGGCGTCGGCGCGCTCACCGCGATCTTCGCCGCGACGATCGCGCTCGTGCAGTTCGACATCAAGCGCGTGATGGCCTATTCGACGGTGAGCCAGCTCGGCTACATGTTCCTCGCCCTCGGCGTGGGCGCGCCGATCGCGGCGATGTTCCACCTCATCACGCACGCGTTCTTCAAGGCCCTCCTGTTCCTCGGCTCGGGCTCGGTCATCCACGGGATCGGCGACGTCCAGGACATGCGCCGGATGGGCGGCCTGCGGTCGAAGATGCCGCTCACCTACTGGACCATGGTCATCGCCGGGGGCGCGCTTGCGGCCCTGCCGCCGCTGGCCGGGTTCTGGTCGAAGGACGAGATCCTCGGCTCGGCCTTCACCAACGGCTACCCGGTCCTCTGGGTCGTCGGCGTCTTCACCGGCGGGCTCACCGCCTTCTACGTCACCCGCGCGATCTGGCTGACGTTCCACGGCCAGCCGCGCGACCGCCACCTCTTCGAGCACGCGCACGAGTCGCCGCGGGTCATGACCGTGCCGCTGCTCGTGCTCGCCGCCGGCAGCGTGCTCGTCGGGTTCATCGGGTTCCCACCCGATCACGGGTTCCTGCATGCCTTCCTCGGTCCGGTGGTCGAAGCCGGCGCGGCGAAGGGGCTTCGTCCGATCGACACCGGCACGAACTGGCCGCAGTTCCTCATCTTCGCCGCGATCTCGACCGGCGTCGGGATCGGCGGGATCCTGCTGGGCCTGTCGATGTACGCGCGCGGCCGGCCCGACCCGGCCGCGGTGTCGCGCGCCGCGGGTCCGTACTACGACGTGCTCACCAACAAGTACTACGTCGATGAGATGTACGACCGCCGCTTCGTCGAGGTGGCCAAGGCCGTCGCCGGGGCGGCGTGGGCGTTCGACATCCACATCATCGACGGGCTCGTGAACCGCCTGGGCTGGGCGGTCAAGCTCGGCGGCAGCGGGCTGCGCCGCGCGCAGACCGGCATCGTCGGCAACTACGCGCTCTCGGTCGTCGCCGGGCTGCTCCTCATCATGGCCGTGTACGGCGGGTACGCGACGGGATGGCTGCGTCGCTGATGGACCACCTGCTGACGCTCCTCGTCGTCATCCCCGTCGCGGGGCTCATCCCGCTCGTCGTCTTCTTCCGCGACGCCCGCGCGGTGAAGCAGGTCGCGATCGTCACGACGTTCATCGAGCTCGTCGTCTCGCTCGTGATGCTCGCGCAGTTCCACGTCGGCGAGGCGGGCTTCCAGCTCACGGAATCGGCGGCCTGGCTCCCGAGCTTCGGGATCCGCTACGAGCTCGGCGTGGACGGGATCTCGGTCCTGCTCATCCCGATGACGACGCTGCTCACCTTCATCTCGGTCCTGTACTCGAGCGGCGGCGCGATCAAGGAGCGCATCGGGGAGTTCATGGCCGCGTTCCTCCTCCTCGAGGTCGGCATGGTCGGCGTCTTCATGGCGCTCGACCTGTTCCTGTTCTACGTGTTCTTCGAGCTGATGCTCGTCCCGATGTACCTGATCATCGGCATCTGGGGCGGGCCGCGGCGCGTGTACGCGACGCTGAAGTTCGTCCTGTTCACGCTCGCCGGATCGCTGCTCATGCTCGTGGGCATCATCGCGGTCTACCTGCAGAGCGGCGAGGCCGGCGATCGCACGCTCTCGCTCCCCGAGCTGCTGACACGCTCCGACCGGTTCCCGCCCGACTTCCAGTTCTGGGTGTTCCTCGCGTTCGGCCTCGCGTTCGCGATCAAGATGCCGATGTTCCCGTTCCACACCTGGCTGCCCGACGCCCACGTCGAGGCGCCCACGGCCGGATCGATCGTGCTCGCGGGCGTGCTGCTGAAGGCCGGCGGCTACGGCTTCCTGCGCTTCGCGGTGCCGCTCTTCCCGATCGGCACCCAGGCCTGGCTGCCGATCCTCATCCTCCTGTCGGTCGTCGCGATCCTCTACGGCGCCGTCGTGTCGGTCGTGCAGAAGGATCTCAAGAAGCTCGTGGCGTACTCATCGGTCGCCCACATGGGCTTCGTGACGCTCGGGATCTTCGTCCTCAACCAGCAGGGCGGCGTCGGCGCGGTCCTGCAGATGCTGAACCACGGGTTCGTGACCGGCGCGCTCTTCCTCTTCGTCGGGATCCAGTACGAGAAGACGCACCGGCGCCAGATCGCCGACCTTGGCGGTCTCGCGAACCAGTGGCCGCTCTACACCGCGTTCTTCGGGGTCTTCACGCTCGCATCGCTCGGGCTGCCGGGGCTCAATGGCTTCGTCGGCGAGTTCCTCGTGCTCCTCGGCACGTTCAAGTTCAACCCGGTGGGGGGCCCGGGCGGCCTGTTCTGGGGACCGCTGGCCGCCCTCGGCGTGATCCTCGCGGCCGTCTACCTGCTCTGGATGTTCCAGCGCGTCATGTTCGGGACCCTCCGCGAGGCGTACCGCGCGCTGCCTGACCTCTCGCCGCTCGAGGTCGCCTGCGCCGTGCCGCTCCTGGTGCTCACCGTGCTCCTGGGCGTGTTCCCGCAGCCGGCGATCGCGATCATCGCGCCCTCGGTGCAGCGGGCACTCGCCATCGCGACCCACGCGTCGGCGGTGGTCCTGAAGTGACCGAACGAGTCGCGGCTGTGCCGGGCCGGGCGAGCTCCACCAGCCCCGCGCCGTCTCGGGCCGGCGGACGGAGATCGAGCCCGTGACGATCGACGACGTCATCACGATCCTGCCGGAGATCGCCGTCACCGTCACGGCGTCGCTCGTGCTCGTCGCCGACGCGATCCTCGACCGCAAGGTCGCGCGCACCTGGCTGCCGCTGCTGGTGGTGCTCGGGCTCGTCGTCGCGATCTTCACCGGCCCGATGATCGTGGCCAGCCACACCGCATTCGGCGGCTTCGTGGTCGTCGACACGTTCACGGCCTTCTTCCGGGTCCTCTTCTGCGTGCTCGCGATCTTCGCGACCGTCGTCGCGCCCGAGTACCTCGAGCGGCGGCAGATCCCGGCCGCCGAGTTCTACGCGACGATCCTCTTCTCGACCGTCGGCGCGATGACCATCGCCCTCGCGACGGACCTCATCACGGTGTTCATCGGCCTCGAGCTCATGACCATCCCGATCTACGTCCTCGCGGGCATGAGCCGGCGCGATCGGTACAGCAACGAGGCCGCGCTCAAGTACTTCCTGCTCGGCGCGTTCAGCTCGGCGCTGCTCCTGTACGGCTTCGCGTGGCTGTACGGCCTCGCGGGCACGACGACCTTCGCCGGGATCGCCGCGGCGCTCGCGGTCCATGGCCTGACCGACGGCGCGACGCTCGTCGCGCTCGCGCTCGTGACCGTGGGGCTCGCGTTCAAGGCCGCGGTCGTGCCGTTCCATCAGTGGACCCCCGACGCGTACGACGGCGCGCCGACCCCCGCGACGGCGTTCATGAGCGTCGCGCCGAAGGCGGCGGCGTTCGCCGCGATCCTCCGCCTGATGATCGGCAGCCTCGGGCCCCTCGGGCTCGACTGGAGCGCGGTGTTCGCGATCCTCGCCGCGCTCACGATGACCGGCGGCAACGTCGTCGCGCTCGTGCAGGGGAACGTGAAGCGGATGCTCGCGTACTCGAGCATCGCGCACACCGGATACATCCTCGCCGGCGTCGCCGCGTACCAGGCCGGGGCCTCGGCGTCGGCGGCGGTGCTGTTCTACGTGTTCGCCTACGGGATCATGAATCTCGGCGCGTTCGCGTGCCTCATCTATCTCGACCTCGACGGCACGCGCGGCGCGACGCTCGACGAGCTCAACGGCTTCGCCCGGCGCAAGCCCGCGGGCGCGCTCGCGTTCGCGGTCTTCCTCGTCTCGCTCACCGGGATCCCGCCGACGATCGGGTTCGTCGCGAAGGTGTTCATCCTCCAGCCCGTGCTGGACGCGGGCTTGGTCTGGCTCGCGGTCGTCATCGCGCTCAATGCGGTGCTCGCGGCGTTCTACTACCTCCGCGTCGTCGTCCACCTGTACATGTACGACGCCGACGCGAACGCGCCGCGGCTCCTGCGGACCGACCTCCTGTCGGCCGGCCTCGGCATCGCCGGGCTCGCGGTGGTCGTCATCGGGATCCTCCCCGACGGCCTGTACCGCTGGGCCCTGGCGGCAGCCGCGCCGTTCGTCCTGCGCTAGCGCGACGGCAACAGCCGCTCGCCGGCGAGCCCGCCGAGCGCGCCGAGCGCGGCCGCGCTGGCGAGCGGGATGAGGATCCCGGGGAGCTCGAGGACCACCAGGCTGCCGAAGCGCGAGACCGGCGCGAACGACGGGGTGAACGCCTGGTGCATCTGCGTCGCGAGGATGCTGCCGAGGAACAGCGAGAACAGCAGCGCGACCGGCGCGGCCGCGGCGCCGAGCCGGCCCGCGATCACGCCGGCGCAGACGAGGATCCCGGCGCTCACGCCGAGCAGGATGACCGGTGGCACCGGCAGCGGCTCGGTGAGGCCCCACCAGAACGCGAGGCCCGTCGTCGTCGCGAGCACCGACGCGAGCATCCGGGCCATGGTCACGGCGCGGCACGCCGCGCGCGCAGCGCACGGGTGCGGACCGCGCCGCCGAGCTGACCGGCGATCGCGCCGCCGATCTCGTACGGGACGAACGCGATGAGCAGCTGTAGCTCGAAACCGAGAAGCACCCCGAGGTCGTTCGCGTACGAAACGCGCGGCCAGTACTGCACCAGTCCCGAGAGCAGGACGCCCGCGATCACGGCGAGCCCCCCGGCGAGGGCGGCGCGACCGCCGGCGAAGAACCCGGCACCGGCCGACGCGGCGAGCAGGTACGCGATCGCGAGGAGCGCGGAGGTCCCGACCCATTGCTGGATCCGGAGCAGGACCACGAGATCGGCGGCCGCGGTCACGACGATCGCGGCCGCGAGCCGCATCAGCGCACGGTCGCGAGCGCGCGGTCGACGCGGTTCAGGGGCTCGGCGGCACCATCGTCGCCGATGATCGCGATGTCCTCGATGCGGATCCCGAACCGCCCCGGCAGGTACACGCCCGGCTCGATCGAGAACGCCATGCCCGGCTCGAGGCGCTCGTCGTTCCCGCCCACCAGGTACGGATGCTCGTGGCCGTCGAGGCCGATCCCGTGACCGAGGCGGTGGATGAAGCGCTCGCCGTAGCCGGCCGCGGCGATGACGGCGCGCGCGGCCGCGTCGACCGAGCCGGCGGAGGCGCCCGCCCGAGCCGCGTCGTAGCCGGCCCGCTGCGCGCGAAGCACGACGTCGTGCACGCGCGCGACCTCGGCGCCCGGGTCGCCGCCCACCTGGACGGTGCGCGTGATGTCTGAGCCGTAGCCGGCGCGCGTGCCGCCGAAATCGAGGACCACCGTGTCGCCGCGCGCGATCCGGCGCTCGCCGGTGCTGTGGTGCGGTGACGCGCCGTTCTCTCCGGATGCGACCATCGTGAACAGCACCTCGTCATGGCCCTCGGCGCGGAGCAGGGCGGCGAGATCCGCGCCGACCTCCTTCTCGGTGCGCCCGGCGAACTCGAGATCGAGTGCGCGCAGGTAGGCGCGATCCGCCGCAGCCGACACGGCGCGCAGCGCGTCGAGCTCGGCCCGATCCTTCCGCATCCGGAGGTCGCGCGTGATCTCCGACGCGGCCCGGAACGCGCGCCCGGGGAGCGCGGCCTGGAGCCGCAGCGCGAATGACGCCCACATCTGGTCGGCGAGGGCGATCGCGCCGGGCTGCGTGACGAGCGACGCGGCGAGCGCGTACGGGTCGCTCGTCTCGTTCCAGGTCGCCCGCGGCAGGTCCGGCGCGGCGACGGCGGCGCGCGGCGCCTCGAGCTCGGGGAGAACGAGCGTCGCGGTCCCGTCGTTGGCGAGGACCAGGCAGGTGAGCCGCTCGCTCGAGAAGATCCGATAGCCGCTGAGGTACGTCAGATCCGAACCCGGCGCGAGCAGCAGCGCCGCCACGCCCGCCTCGCGGCAGCGGGCGGCGGCTCGCGCGCGACGTGCGGGGTGGTCCATCACGGTCGGCATGGGATGTGCGTCCTGACTATCGCATAGGAAAACGGTCGCTACCGCTCGTCGTGGGCGGAGCGCTGCTCCTTGCGGGCATCCTTCTCCTCGGGAGCCTCGGCGGCTCGTCGCAGCCGCCGAGCGCCGCGCCGACGCCGGTCGCCAGCGCGTCGCCCACGCCCGGCCAGAGCGCCGCGTCCGCGACGCGCGATCCGCGCGCGCCGATACCGGCCGGCTATCGCATCCAGATCCCGCGCCTGGGGATCGACCTGCCGATCGCCGAGGGTGACGTCGTGCGCGACATCGATCAGCAGAAGACGCCCGAGGGATCCGCGTTCCACCTGCCCGGGACGTCGATCCCCGGTCTCGGCGGCAACACCTATCTGTACGCGCACGCGCGCACCGGGATGTTCCTCTCGCTCTGGAACGCGCGGCCCGGCGACGAGGTGTTCATCTCCACACCGGATCTGCGGGCGCTGAAGTACGTCATCAGCGAAGTGCACCCGCGGGTCGCGCCCGACGACGTGTCGTGGGTGCAGCCGACGAACGGGGAGCGGCTCACGCTCCAGACCTCGACCGGACCGAAGGCGTCGGATCCGCGCTTCGTCGCCATCGCGGTCCCCGCAACGACGCCATGACGCGGCGGTAACGCCGGCGTATCGCATCGCGACAAAGGCCAGGCGGCTCACCAAGCCCTTCTCCCGCACGGCCTGTCCGGCGCACGGACAGGCGCGCGCGCCCGGGACAGGCGTCGGTACCGGTCCTGCCTCGGCGGCACTCCCAGACGACCGGGGGTGTGATCGATGCCGGGCTACCTTGCGCGTACCGGGCTCGCGGTGTTCGCGCTGCTCTTCGCCATCACGTTCCTGACCGAGCAGGTGGCCGCGGGTCGCGCGCTCGCCGCGTCGACCAACCCGCTCGACCTGCCGCGGCTGCGCGAGGTCGCTCGGGTGCCGATGCACGCCGTCGGGTTCGAGGTCGCCGTCGCGGGCTCCGAGACCGCGGCGACGACCGCACCGTTGCGCGCCGCCGCGGTAGCGGAGGAGCCGGCGGCGGTGATCCTCGCGTCCTGGTACGGACCCGGCTTCTATGGGAACCGCACCGCCTGCGGGCAGATCTACACCCCCGAGCTCCTCGGGGTCGCGCACCTCTCGCTGCCCTGCGGGACCACGCTCACGCTGACCTACGGCGGCCGCGCGCTCACGGCGACGGTGATCGACCGCGGGCCCTACATCGCCGGGCGGACGCTCGATCTGTCGAACGCGACGAGGCTCGCCCTCGGGTGCACCGACCTGTGCACGCTTCGGATGCAGATCAGGCACTGAGTGTCCGGAGATTGCCCGCACGCTCGACAGCCGAGCGAGCGTGGGTATGGAACTTGCAGCCGGGCGGTCCGTCGGGCGGCCGAACAGCCGCCGACCCCAACGCGGGTCATGAAGGAGTGAGCGATGACCAAGAGCAAAGGTGCGATGACCGTCGCCGAGGCCGGACGCAAGGGTGGAGCCACGACGGCGCAGCGCCACGGGCCGGAGTTCTACGAGCAGATCGGGAAGAAGGGCGGCCGCACGACCGCGCAGCGTCACGGCGCCGACTTCTACGAGCAGATCGGCAAGCAGGGCGGCCAGAAGGTGAAGGAGCTCTACGGTCCGCGCTTCTACGGCCGCATCGGCAAGATCGGCGGCGACGCCGTCTCCGAGAAGTACGGCCACGAGCACTTCGAGGAGATCGGCAAGAAGGGCGGCCAGAAGGTCGCCGAGCTGATCGCGCGCGGACGGCAGGCGAGCTGACCGTCCCGGCCGACGGCGCCGAACACGAGCGGGCGGGCGAGCGAGCCCGTCGCGTCGTGGCGCTCGGCGCGTATCAATCGCGGCGAATCCGGGCCTCGAGAGGATTGACACCGCAACCCTCCTTCGTATCGTCCGTTCCTGTACGCGAACGGCGACAGCAGGCCGTGGGCTGTACCGGTGAGCGCACAGCGCTCGCTCGCTCGTCGAGGAGAGGGAAGTTGGACGCGGTCGATCGGCTCGGCACCGCGCTCGTCGCGGTCGAGTGGGAAGACATCACCGCGTACACGCGCACGGTCATCCCCGAGGACTTCGAGCCCTACCGGCTCCGCAAGCTCACCTGCGGGCTGCTCTGGAAGGAGACCGACGACTACATCGTCGTCGTCGGCGACTACGACCTCACGAACGCCGGCAAGGACTACCGCCACAACGACTTCCACATCATCCCGCGCGGCGTGATCCGCCAGCTCACCGTGCTGCGTGACCCGTCCGAGCTCGTCTCCCTGGAGGTCGCCTCCGCGGGGTAGCCGACGCGCGCGACCCCGCGCGTCCGGCAGCCTCCGCCGTTCGTAGCGGTATCGGGAAACCTGAACGCGCCGCGGTGGGTATGGAACAACGGACGCCTGTTCGTCGTTCCCTCAGACGAGATCTGGAGGCCACGTCGATGCTGAGAGCCGAGCTGTACTGCTACTTCTGCGGCCATGGCTCCGGTGAGGTGCTCGTCGCGACCCGTTCGCGGCGCCCGACCCCGGAGCAGCTCCGCGCCGCATACGCCCATGTCACCGGCGATCGCGCGCCGGTGTGGGATCAGGGCGAGCAGCCGCTCTGCCCTCGCTGCGGCGGTCAGCTGTTCCTCGAGAAATACGAGCACCAGGTCGTGCGCCGGCGCGCCGCGTTGAAGCAGGCGAGCTGACCCGCCGACCCGGCATCAAGCCGCGGCCGTTCGGTCCTTCGTGGACCGGACGGCCGCGTTGCTGTTGGGCCTGATCGCGGGCTGGCGGGTCGGCCGGCGGATGCGGCTGCGCTTCCGGCGCGTCGATCCGCTGAGCGCACGGCAGCGGGACATCGTGACCGCCGTCGCGGAGGGGCTCACGAACAAGGAGATCGCGCGGCGCGTCGGCGCGTCCGAGAGCACCGTGAAGCGGCGGATCGAGCGGCTGCGGGAGCGTACCGGCGCCGCCAACAAGGCGGCGCTCGTCGCGCTCCTGGCTCAGGCCGGCGGGCCGGCGAGCCCCAGCCGGTCGGCGATCCCGCTGAGCGCGGCGACGACCTCGGCGGTGAGCTCGTCGAACGGCACGCCGAGATCCAGGGCGCCGGCGAGCATCATCTCGCGGCTCACCGCGCGCGCGAACGCCTTGTCCTTCATCTTCTTGCGCACCGACGGCGGCTCGACCTCGGCCACGCGCTTCGACGGCCGCACCAGCGCGACCGCGGTCACGAAGCCGCAGAGCTCGTCCACCGCGTAGAGGGTCTTCTCCATCGGCGTGACCCGCGGCACCCCGGTGTGGTCGCCGTGGCTCTGGATCGCGTGGACGATCGTCCCGGGGACGCCGGCCTGTTCGAGGATGGGCTTGCCGTTCTGCGGGTGCCCGTCCGGGTCGCGCTCGTAGTCGAAGTCGTGGAGCAGGCCGGTGATGGCCCACTCCTCGTCATCGCCGTCGAAGCGCACCGCGAAGCGCCGCATCGCGGCCTCGACGGCGAGCCCGTGCTTGCGCAGGCTGTCGCCCGTGGTGTGCAGGCAGAGCAGCGCGTACGCGGCGTCGCGGTCCACGCGGGCACCCTATCATCGAGCGGTGATCGAGCTCACGCCCCTGGCCGCCGAGAAGCTCGGCGGGCTCATGTCCGCGAACCCGTCGCAGCGCGTGTTGCGGGTGTACGTCGCCGGGCAGGGCTGCTGCGGCTTCCAGTACGGACTCGCGCTCGATGACGCCTCTCTCCCTGACGACGCGGTCGTCGAGCGCGGCGGCATCGCCCTCGCGGTCGACCCGGACAGCCTCCCCTACGTCGAAGGCGCGACGATCGACTTCGTCGATGCGCTCGTCGGCGGCGGCTTCACCGTCCGCAACCCGAAGCTCGACACCAGCGGCGGCTGCGCCTGCGGGAAGCGCTAGCGGCCGACTAGACCGATCACCGGCTGCGGCTGTCTCCTCGTCGTCGCGGCGCTCGTCGCGCTGCTCGCGATCTTCATCTTCGGGTCGACCGATCCCGGCGAGCCGATCGCCCAGATCGTGGTCGCCGCCCTCAGCGGGGCCTGGGCTCGCTCCCTGACGTCGCGCGCTCGTACGCCCGCGCGACCCTGAGGAGCCGCGCCTCCGCCCACGGTCGCGCGATCAGCTGCAGCCCGATCGGCAGGCCAGCGTCATCGGCTCCGCAGGGGATCGAGATCGCCGGCACGCCGGTGAGGTTGAACGGCGACGTGTAGGCGGTGAGCGTGGCCGCCGCCGCGACGGCGTCCTGCCCGTCGCGCAATGGCGCCGTGATCGGTGTCGTCGGCAGCAGGATCGCGTCCCACCTCGCGAGCGCGTCGGCGTACGCGCGCCGCAGCTCGTCGCGCGTGCGGCGCGCCGACGCGTACTCCGCGCCGGTCCGCGTGAGCCCGAGGTCGATGCGGCGCGCGACGTCGTCCCCGTACTCCGCGCGGTGCGCCGCGATCCGCTCGCGGTGATACGCGCCGGCCTCGGTTCCGATGATCACCGTCTGCGTGGCCCGAAGCTCGTCGGCGCGCGGCAGCTCCACGTCCTCGACGCGCGCGCCTTCGCGCGCGAGCACCTCGGCGGCGGCGCGCACGGCGGCCGCGACGTCCGGCGAGGGCTGCTCGGTCCGGTCCAGCCGGTCGAAGAACCGGCCGCGCACGACGCCGATCGCGAGCCCGCGGACGCCGGCCTCGATCTCGGCGAGGTAGTCGGCGACCGGCACATCCGCGCAGACCGGATCGTCGGGGTCGTGGCCGGCGATGACCCGGAGCAGGAGCGCCGCGTCGCGCACGGTGCGGGTCATCGGGCCCGCGTGGTCGAGCGACCACGCGAGCGGGATCGCGCCGCGCAGGCTCACCCGGCCGTACGTCGGCTTCAGCCCCACGATCCCGCAGAGCGCCGCGGGGATGCGGATCGAGCCGCCGGTATCGCTGCCGACCGCCCCGAAGCACATGCCGGCGACGAGCGCCGCGCCGTTGCCGCCGCTCGACCCGCCCGGGATCCGGTCGGTCGCCCAGGGATTGCGGGTCGGCCCGAAGTGCGGGTTGTTCGTCGTGACGCCGAACGCCCACTCGTGCAGGTTGGTCTTCCCGACGTTCACGCCGCCCGCCGCGAACAGCCGGCGCGCGACCTCGCTGTCGTCGCCCGGGACGTTCGTCGCGAACAGCCTCGAGCCGGCGGTCGTCGGCACGCCGGCGACGTCGAACAGATCCTTGAGCGCGATCGGCGCGCCCGCAAGCGGCCCGCCCGTCCCGGCCGTGCCGGCGCGCCGGCGCGCGTCCTCGGGCGTCACCGTGATGAACGCGTTCAGCGCGGGCTCGCGCTGCGCGATGCGGGCGAGCGCGGCCTCGGTCAGCTCCGCCGAGCTCACCGCGCGCGAGCGCAGCGCCGCGATCGCGTCTTCGAGCGAGCCGTCCAGGAGGCCCTCGTCCACGAGGCCGAACGATAGGGTGGCGAACGGGGCGCCCGTGGACACCCCGTCCGCCCCGCGTGGAGGAGGAAGTGTTGACCTGGCTGTGTTGAGCGATACGTCCGGACGGCCCGGGCGGATGCCGGCGCGGCGGAATCTTCGGGTCGCCGCCCGCGTTCCTGGGCTGTGGCGTTCAACGACGACCTCATCGCGCACTTCCGGAAGAACGACGGTGTCATCCGCGAGGGGCCGTTCACGGGCCGCGACGTCCTGCTGCTCACGACGACGGGCAGCAAGACCGGCCGGCCGCGGACGCATCCGCTCGTCTACACGCGCGACGGCGACCGTTACCTGATCATCGCGTCCAAGGGTGGCGCGCCCACCCATCCATCCTGGTACCGCAACCTCCGCGCGCATCCGGAGGTCACCGTCGAGGTCGGATCCGAGACGTTCCGCGCGACGGCGATCCCGATCGCGAACGGCCCGGAGCGCCGCCGGCTCTACGACCAGCACGCGGCCATCAACCCCGGCTTCAAGGACTACGAGAAGAAGACCGACCGCGTGATCCCGGCGATCCTCCTGGAGCGGCTCCCGGTCTAACGGGTCAGCGGGTCGACCACGCGCGTTCCGACCTTCGCCTCCCAGTGCACGTGCGGCCCGGTGGTCACGCCGGTGAGCCCCACGAGCGCGACGGCCTGCCCGCGCACGACGCGGTCGCCGGTGCGCACGAGCGCCGCGGAGGTGTGGTAGTCGCAGGTCTCGATCCCGCTCGGGTGACCGACGCACACCCGCCGTCCGCCGACGGCGACCCAGCCCACGGCCGTGACGACGCCGTCATCGGACGCGACGAGGATCGAGCCGAGCGGCGCGGCGATGTCGATCCCGGTGTGTGATGGCGTGATGAGCTGGGTGATCGCCCCCACCGCCGGCCGCAGGTAGCGCAGGCCGGTCGGCGGGAATGCCGCGCCCGCCGGGATGGGTGTCGCCTTCGCCGAACCGCCGGTGCCGCAGCGGAAGAGCTCGAGCCGCGTCGACCGCAGCGCGGTCCGGCTGTCGCCGGCGAAGTAGCGGCCATCGGGGCTGAAGCCGCGCGCGCCGATGAGGTTCGGCAGCGTCGCGGTCGGACTCGGGGTACCCGCGCCGAACGCCGCGAACGGGTCGAACGTGATGTCGGCGCTGACGGTCGGCGTCACGGCGCCGAGGAGCACCGACCGCCCATCGGGCGTCCACTGGTGCACCGGGCCGGCGGATCGCGACAGCGGCGCGCTGCGCACGGTGTCCCCCTCCCGGATCTCGATCCGGTCGGGATAGCGCACCAGGAGCGCCTGGCCGGTCGGCGCCCACTCGGTGTACGTCGCGTCCGGCAGGTCGAGCTCCGTGACCGTACCGGTGCGCGTCACGCCGGCGTAGCGGCGGACCGTGCCGTCGAGCGAGTAGCGCGTGATGAGGAACCGCTCCGCGTCGGCGCTGAAGCTCGCGTCGTCGGCCGGATACGTCGGGACGACACCGGCGGGCAGCCGCGAGAGCGTGCGCACGTTCCCGTCGGTCCACGACCGCAGCTCGTCCTTCGCGAAGTAATAGAGCGTGTCGCCCACCCATCGCGCGTCGGGGATCGTCGCGCGCGGCAGATCGATCACCCGCCCGCCGATGACGATGCGCAGGTCGCCGTCCCAGCTCCAGTACGAGAGGTACGTCCCGCTCCCCGACCACTGCTGCCGCTCGCCGACCCCGAGCGGGGTGAGCTCGCCGGTCGGCAGATCGAGCGCGTCGAGGAAGAACTCCTCGGGCGATCCGGTGATCCGCGCGGATGGCAGCGCGACCATGTGGTCGATCGCGAGGGTCCGTCCGTTCGGGGACCAGGCGACCCCGATGGCGTCCGCGATCGGCGGCAGCGCCACGCGGTCGGTGCACACGAGCGCGTCGGGGCCGTTCGGCGGCGTCGGCGCGGCCACGCCGCGCGGCGAGCCGGTCGGCGCCGGGGCCGGGGCCGGCGGTGAGGCGGACGCTTGGCCGGTCGGCACCGGCTCGCACGCCGCGACGAGCGCCGCGGCGAGAAACCAGCCAATGGCGCAACGCCGGGTCCGGTCCACCGATAGATTGTTGACACATCGTGCGATGTAGCGCGGTATCAGGGTCGGACGGACGTTCCGCGTGGGTCTACCGTTGCCTTGACCGTTCAACCCAGTCCACCGCAGTGAAGGAGAGGTCGACCAATGCGGAGACTCATCACCGGAGCGATGTCCCTCGTTCTGGCCTTCGGGGTCATGCTCACGCTCGCGTCGTCCGTGAGCGCCAACCAGGTGGCTGGCGGCGGGTACAGCTCGAGCTACGCCGGCGAGTCCGTCTTCACGAACAACGCGGCCGGCGAGACCGGCCAGATGTCCGCGATCTTCTTCAACGACGGCACCCAGACCTGGGCACCCGGCGTCGTGGGCCTGCTCATCTGCGCCTCCGACAAGGTGACCTGTAACGTCCCGGCGAACACCGCGTACGCGAAGAACTGGTACTCGCAGACGGTCTACGCGACCGTCACCACCGGCGTCGCCCCGGGCCAGAACGGGTTCTTCATCTACGACTTCACCGTGCCCGCGGGCACGCCCGCCGGCACCGTCACGACCTTCTACGGTGACGTCGGTCTCATCGGGACGGGCGCCGAGCTGCGTCCCGAGGGCTACTTCCAGATCAACACGACCCCGACCCCGGTCGTGGCCCTCATCCTGTCGCCGACCTCGGCCTCCGTGCCGGTCGGCACGACGCAGCAGTTCACGGTGAGCGGCCAGCCCACGGGCTCGACCGTCAGCTGGTCGGTCACCGGCGGCTGCGGTGCCGTCACCGCGACCGGCCTGTTCGCCGCCACGGCCATGAACTCCGCGAGCCAGCCGTGCAGCGTCGTCGCCGCCGTCGGCGCGCAGCAGGGTATCGCGCCGGTGACCGTCTTCGGTTCGCCGTCGCAGCTCGCCTGCGCGGCGAACCCGACCACCGTCGTCGCGAACGGCGGCGGCCCGAACGGGACGGCGATCGCGACCGTCGCGCTCAAGGACGCCAACGGCAACACCGTGTCCAACGCGAGCTCGCCCCAGATCACCGTGAGCAACGTCACGCCGGCGCTCGCGACGATGACCCCGACCGGGTCGGTCACCCCGTCCGCGGGCGTCGCGACCGTCTCCATCGCGACCACCACGACCGCCGGTCAGATCCAGCTGTCGGCATCGGCCACCGGCCTCACCGGCTGCAACGTGATCATCACCAGCGGCGGACCGGGCGCCGCCACGAAGACCGTCTCGACCTTCCTCACGAACCCGATCGCCGCCGACCCATCGTCGACGTCATCGCTCCAGGTCGACGTCACGGACGCGAACGGCAACCGGGTCATCTCCGACAACTCGACCGTTATCACGATCACCCGCGACGCCGGCAGCACGAACGTGTGCAACGTCACCGGCATCACCCAGGGCACCAGCACCGGCTTCTCGGCCGGCGGTGGCAACGCCACAGCGATGAACGGCCGGGTCGCGTTCACCGTGGCCGGCACGAGCCAGCCCGGGCAGTGCCTCGTGGTGAGCACCACGAACAACAGCTCGATCGCCGGCAGCAGCGCCACGCTAACGACCCAGATCGTCGGCGCGGCCAACAAGCTCGGGATCATCAGCAACGATTCGCCGCACGCGGCATCCAACACCGGCTCGTGCACGGTCGGCGGCACCAACACCGATCAGAGCTGCACCACGATCGTCGTCGGCGTCCAGGATGTGAACGGCTCGCTGCTCACGACGGACAGCGGCCGCACGATCAACGCGACGCCCGATCCCGGTACCTGCGCCTCGGCCGGCGGGGGCAACGTCACCCTGCGCGCCTCGACCACCACCTCGGCCGGGAAGGCGACGTTCGCCTTCTCGAGCGCCGGCGCGTACCCGAGCTGCACGATCACGTTCTCGAGCTCGAACGTCTCGAGCGTCAACACGAGCACCGCCTGGACGCCGGGCGGCGCGGATCACCTCGCCTGCGTCTTCACCCCGACCCCGCTCCCGCCGGACAACACGGCGACCTCGAACGGCGCGGTGAGCGTCCGCGACGCGTTCGGCAACGTCATCACCACCGGCACCTACTCGGTGTCGTTCACCCGGACGAGCGGTACGACCACCACGCTCCTGACCGCGAGCCCGCAGACCACCAGCGGCGGCTACGCGAACTTCACGGTGCGGGCCAACACGACGACCGGCACCGACACCTACGGACCGGCGATGGCCTCCGGCTCCCTGCCGGGGAGCAACACGACCTGCACGATCGTCGTGCAGTAACGAGCTCGATGAGCGGGAGACGGCCGGGGCCCTTCGGGGCTCCGGCCGTCTCCCTGCTCTGGATCGTCGCGCTGTCCCTGGCGTTCCCGTTCCCGGCTGCCGCGTCGACCGCGGGCAGCGGCTTCGACTCGCGCTACGCGGGCGAGTCGGTGTTCACCAGCCGGCCGGCGGGCCAGACCGGCCAGTTCTCCGCGATCTTCTTCAACGCCGGGACGCAGGCCTGGGCGCCCGGGGTGGTCGGGCTGATGGTCTGCCTCGCCGATCAGACGACCTGCGGCGTGCCCTCCCCGAACGCCGCGTACGCGAGCAGCTGGTACTCGCCGACGGTCTACGCGACCGTCACCGCGCCGGTGTCGCCCGGCCAGAACGGCTTCTTCGTGTACGACTTCGCGGTCCCGGCCGGCACGCCGCCGAACACCGTGGCGACGTTCAACGGGGACGTCGGCCTGCTCTCATCCGGCGCGCTGCTGCATCCCGAGGGCTACTTCCAGCAGAACGTCACGCCGGTCGCGGCCGGTCCGGCCACGGTCGCGTCGTTCGATCCGGATCCGATCGCGGCCGACGGCGTGTCGATCACCACGCTGACCGTGTCCGTCCTCGACCGCGGCGCGCCGAACCCGATCTTCGCCTCGACCCCGATCACCGTGACCCGGCAGGGTGGCCTCGCGTTCTGCGCCCTCACGGGGGTGACCCAGGGCGCCAACGGCACCCTCGCGCTCGACGGGACGACCGCGAGCGCGTCGGGCAACGTGGTGACCTTCACCGTCGCGTCCACGACGCTGCCGGGCACCTGTCTTCTTGCGATCACGACGGGCGACCTGCGGGTCGCGGGGACGACCGCCGCGCTCACGACCCGGGTGGTCGGGCCGGGAACGACGCTCGCGGTCTCGAGCGGCGGCGGCGCCGCGCATCCCGCGGCCGTCGCCGGGAGCTGCACGATCGCCGGGGTCCGCGCGCGCAACAACGACGACCCAAGCTGTGTCGTCGTCACCGTCGACGTGCTCGACCTCAACGGCCTGCGCGTTACCGGCGACAACACCCGCGTCATCACCGCGACGCTCGACCCGACGACCTGCGCCGGTGGGCCGGGCGGCCCGGTCGCGCTCCAAGGCAGCGCTTCCACCGCGCCGTCGGCGGCCACGAGCACCGCGGCCGGCGGCCGGGCGACCTTCGTGTTCTCGAGCCACGGGCCGTACGCCGGGTGCCGGATCACGTTCACGAGTCCGTTCCTGAGCCCGGCGAGCACGACCGAGGCGTGGTCGGCCTGAGCCGACCCAGAGACCTCGCGGCGACGAGCGCGCGATCTGCGGTCCCGACCGGGGTCTGACCCG
>DASYXA010000063.1:0-11642 GCA_035935465.1 Candidatus Limnocylindria bacterium
GCCGAGGACGAGCCGCCGCCCGCCGCGCTCGCGCCGCAGGGTTCGCGCGAGCGCGTCGGCCGACGCCCCGTTGTGCGCGCCGTCGAGGACGATCGGCGGCCGGCCGCGAACGCGCTCGAACCGCGCGGGCCACGCCGTCGCGCGCAGCCCGCGCGCGATGGCGGCGTCGCCGATCCCGAGCACACGCGCGGCCGCGGCCGCGAGCGCGGCGTTCTGCCGTTGGTGCGATCCCGCGAGCCCGAGGGCCGCGCGGGCGTCGAGCGGACGGATGGTCCGAAGCTCCGCGGACAGGCCACGCCCGACGCGGGCGATCGCGCGCGCGGCAGCCGGCCGCTGCTCCGCGACGAGCGCCGGGCGACCGCGGCGGACGATGCCGGCCTTCTCGGTCGCGATCGCGCCGAGCGTCCGCCCGAGGATCGCGGTGTGGTCGTAGCTCACGGGCGTGATCACGGAGATCTCCGGGTCGAGCGCGTTGGTCGCATCGAGCTTCCCGCCGAGGCCGACCTCGACCACCGCGACCGCGCACTCGCGCGCGGCGAACGCGCGCAGTGCGAGGAGCAGCGTGAGCTCGAAGGTCGTCGGCTCACCCGCGTCCGGGTGCGCGCGGCGCAGCCGCGCGACGATCGGCCGGAGCGCCGCGATCGCGCGCGCGAAGTCCGCGTCCCCGAGCAGCGCGCCGTCGATCCGGACGCGCTCGCGGTACTCCTGGAGATGGGGCGACGTGAACAGGCCGGCGCGAACGCCCGCGGCGTGGAGGGTCCAAGCGAGGAACGCCGCCGTCGATCCCTTGCCCTTCGTGCCCGCGATGAGCACGACGCGCATCGCGCGGTCCGGCGCGCCCGCGAGGTCGAGCAAGGCCCGCATGCGGCCGGTCCGCCAGCGCGCGGCGCGGCTCGCGCGCGGATGCCAGCCGACCCCGAGGACGGGATCGGAGAAGCCGAGCAGCCAGGCCAGCGCAGATCCGCGCACCGCTGAACGGATTGTGCCGCGCCATACCATCGTTCGTGGGGCAGGACGGATGATCGAGGACCTCGACGGCGTCATCGAGCCGAGCCCATCGTGGCGCGCGCGCTGGCTGCTGCCGACCGCCGCCGGCGCCCTCCTCTGCGCGGTGCTCGCCTCGAGCTTCCTGCGCTTCACGCCCGCGAAGGCCAGCGTCATCGACGCCGCGCCGGCGGCGACGGGCATCAAGGCGATCGAGCTGCCGAGGACCATCGCCAGGCTCGAGACACGCCTGCAGTTCTCAGGGGTCACCGGCCTGACCAGCATGGAGATGAGCGAGGGCTTCCGCGACACGTACCGCCTCGCCGATGGCCGGCGGGTCATCGTGATCGAGTACCCGGATCCGGCGAGCGGCGCGCTCATCGCACCGCCGGCCCACGTTCGGGTGCCGGTGCGCGGCACGACCGGCGCCGCGTTCGCCACGTTCCAGGCGAGCCAGCCCAATGCGATCGCGTGGGTCGCCGACGGCATGCAGTATCAGGTCGGCGGGGCGCTCTCGACCGAGGAGCTCCTCGGCCTCGCGGAGCAGCTGCGCTAAAGTCCGCAGCCTTGACGATGGAGGGGGCTATCGAATGGCGAAGGTGAAGGCGGCGCTCGTCCAGGCGGCGTGGACCGGCAGCAAGGACTCGATGGTCGAGCGGCACCTCGCGCACATCGACGCCGCCGCGAAGCAGGGCGCGCGGGTGATCTGCCTGCAGGAGCTGTTCTACGGCCCGTACTTCTGTCAGGTCGAGGACAAGAAGGGCTACGCGTACACCGAGAAGATCCCCGACGGTCCGACGACGAAGCTCCTCCAGGAGCGGGCGAAGAAGCACTCGATGGTGATCATCGCCCCGATGTACGAGGAGGATCAGCCGGGCATCTACTACAACACCGCCGCGGTGATCGACGCCGACGGGAAGTACCTCGGCAAGTACCGCAAGACCCACATCCCGCACCTGCCGGGATTCTGGGAGAAGTTCTATTTCCGGCCGGGCAATCTGGGCTACCCGGTGTTCGACACGGCGGTCGGCAAGGTCGGCGTGTACATCTGCTACGACCGCCACTTCCCCGAGGGCGCGCGGATGCTCGGCCTGCACGGCGCCGAGCTCGTGTTCATCCCGTCCGCCACGTCGCGCGGGCTCTCGATGCACCTCTGGTTCATCGAGCAGACGGCGCACGCGATCGCGAACGGCTACTGGGTCGGGACGATCAACCGCGTCGGGGTCGAGGGCGAGTACGGGAAGAACGAGTACTACGGCTCCTCGTACTTCGCGGACCCGCGCGGCAAGATCGTCGCGCAGGCCTCGGACAAGGACGAGCAGCTCCTCGTCGCCGACCTCGACATGGATCTCGTGCGCGAGGTGCGCGACACCTGGCAGTTCTACCGCGACCGCCGGCCTGACATGTACGCGGACATCGGAGCGCCGTAGTGGCCGTTCGCCCCGCGCTGAATCACATCGGCGGGGCCTGGGTCGAGTCGGCGTCGCACGCGACGGTCGAGGACCGCGATCCCGCGCACGTCGACCGGATCCTCGCGACCGCCACCGCGTCGACCGCGGCCGACGTGCGCCACGCGATCGACGCCGCGGAGCAGGCGTTCCCCGGATGGCGTTCCACGCCGGCGCCGCAGCGCGGCGACGTCGTGCGCAAGGCCGCCGACCTCATGGAGCGCCGCCGGGCCGACCTCGCGCGGCTCCTGACGCAGGAGGAGGGGAAGGTCCTAGCCGAATCGTTCGCGGAGGTCGACCGCGCCATCGCGAACGTCCGCTTCTCCGGCGGCGAAGGCACGCGCCTGACCGGCGAGACCATCCCGTCGGCGCAGCGCGGCACGCTCATCTACACGCGGCGCGATCCGCTCGGCGTCGTCGCCTGCGTGACGCCGTGGAACTTCCCGGTCGCGATCCCGGCGTGGAAGATCGCGCCCGCGCTCGTCTCGGGTAACGCCGTCGTGTTCAAGCCGGCATCGCTCACCCCGCTGTGCGCGGTGGAAGTGGTGCAGTGCTTCCTCGACGCGGGTCTGCCGGACGGCGTGCTGAACCTCGTGCTCGGATCGGGCGAGGAGCTCTCGAGCGCGATCGTCGATGACGAGCGCGTCAAGGCGATCTCGTTCACCGGGTCGTCCGCGGTCGGCCGCGCGCTCTACGCGCGCGCCGCGCAGCGGCTCTGCAAGGTCCAGCTCGAGATGGGCGGCAAGAATGCCGTGATCGTCCTGGCCGACGCGGATCTCGAGAGGGCGGCCGAGAGCGTCGCGGCGGGCGCGTTCGGCGCGACCGGCCAGCGCTGCACGGCGACCAGCCGGGCCGTGGTCGCGAAGACGGTGCTCGCGGACTTCGTGCAGCTGCTCGGCACCAAGGCCGAGTCGTTCAGCCCGGGCGACGGGCTCACCGACGGGGTGAAGATGGGACCGCTCGTCGATGCCTCGCAGCTCAAGAAGGTCCGCACGAAGATCGCCGACGGCAAGCGCGAGGGCGCGACGCTCCTGCGCGACGGCAGCGACCCGGGGATGAACGATGGCTACTTCGTCGCGCCGACGATCTTCACCGAGGTCGATCCGCGGATGAGCGTCGCGCAGGACGAGATCTTCGGCCCGGTCGTGAGCGTCATCCCGGCGGACGATCTCGAGTCCGCCCTCGCGAAGGCGAACGCGGTCGGCTACGGGCTCTCGTCGTCGATCTACACCCGCGATCTCCACGCCGCGTTCCGGTACGCCGAGGCATCCGAGGCCGGGATGCTCCATGTGAACCTCCCGACCCTCGGCGGCGAGGCGCACGTGCCGTTCGGCGGCGTCAAGGACTCGGGGTTCGGCGATCGCGAGTGCGGGACGGCCGCGTTCGACTTCTTCACCGAACAGCGGGTCGTATACGTCGGCTATTAGCTGCCCCGAGTGCGGCGCGCCCGGCGCCTCGACCAGCGCGGCGTGCGAGAAGCGGTTCCAGGACCTCGGGATGGAACGGTTCGACGACTCGGAGCTCGCCACCGACTGGCGGCTCATCGTCGACTGCTATTCCGTGCAACACGACAGGTACATCCGGTCGGGCCGGTCGCTCGCGGCGCACCTTACGGGCGTCTGCATCGCGCTCGAGCATCGCGGCGACGAGTCGCTGCTGCGCGCGGTGCAGCAGTGGCTCAGCCGGATCCGCGACCTGCCGAAGCCCGCGATACCGTCGCAGCGCGGCGATGTCGCGATCGACGACGTGATCACCGCGGCCCCCGAGGAGCGTCATACCGCGGTGATGCGCTGGGCGGCGGCCACCTGGGCCGCCTGGACGGCGCACCAGGATCTCGCACGCAGCTGGATCGCCGCCGCACAACAGATCGCGCAGGGAGAACGAAATGCTCGGTGACCGCCTCGTGTTCCCGATCGTCCTGTCGACCGACCTCGCCCTGAGCCGCGCGTTCTACCGGGACACGCTCGGACTCGAGGTCGCGCGCGAGGACCCCGACCGGATCATGTTCCGCTGCGGCGGCGGCTCGGTGCTCGCGGTGAGCCTCAGCACGACCGGCACGCGCGACACGCAGACCCAGCTTGCGTGGCGGGTGCCCGATCTCCGGGCCGAGCTCGCCGAGCTGCGCGCCCGCGGGGTGACGATCCAGGAGTACGACGCACCCGATCCGAAGACCGTGGATGGGATCGCGGACATGGGTTTCGCCTGGGCCGCGTGGATCGTGGATCCGCATCGGAACGTGCTCGGGATCATCCAGCCGAAGGCGCCGCCCGGTCAGGGTCCGAGCTACGAGGCCTTGACCCCCGCGACCAGCTTCGCGACCGCTTCCTTCGCGTCGCCGAACAGCATCTGGGTCTTCGGGTCGAGGTAGAGGTCGTTGTCGATGCCGGCGAAGCCCGGCTTCATGCTCCTCTTGATCACGATGATCTGCTGGGCCTTGTCCACGTCGAGGATCGGCATCCCGTAGATCGGGCTGCCCTTCGTGCTGCGCGCGGCCGGGTTGGTCACGTCGTTGGCGCCGATCACGAGCGCGACGTCGGCGCGCGGGAACTCCGGGTTCACCGCGTCCATGTCCATGAGCTTCTCGTAGGGCACGTTCGCCTCGGCGAGGAGCACGTTCATGTGCCCGGGCATCCGTCCGGCCACCGGATGGATGGCGTACACGACGTTCACGCCGCGGGACTCGAGCAGATCGGCGAGCTCGCGCACGTTGTGCTGGGCCTGCGCGACCGCGAGCCCGTAGCCCGGCACGACGATGACGTTGCGCGCGTACGCCAGGAGCGTCGCGGCGTCCTCAGCCGTGGTGGACCGCACGGTCCGGCCGTCGTCGGCGCGCAGCGCGCCACCCGTCTCGGCCCCGGCAGCGGGCGCGGCGCCGAACGCGCCGAACAGCACGTTGGCGATCGACCGGTTCATCGCCTTGGACATGAGCCGGGTGAGGATCGTGCCCGAGGCGCCGACGAGCGTCCCGGCGACGATGAGCAGCTGGTTGCCGAGCACGAAGCCCGCGGCCGCGACCGCCAGCCCGGTGAACGCGTTGAGGAGCGAGATGACGACCGGCATGTCCGCGCCGCCGATCGGCATGACGAGCGCGATGCCGAACAGCAGGGCCAGGATCGCGACGCCGGTCATGACCGCGAGCTGCGGGACGGCGATCCACCCCGCGACCGACGCGGTCAGCACCACCGA
Source organism: Candidatus Limnocylindria bacterium (assembly GCA_035935465.1). Lineage (GTDB taxonomy): Bacteria > Chloroflexota > Limnocylindria > P2-11E > P2-11E > UBA4735. The sequence continues at coordinate 5,619 of DASYXA010000063.1, forward strand.
GAGCGCGATCATCCCGCCGAACAGCACGCTCGTGACGATCTGCTGGCCCGAGTACTTGAACGCCCTCGGGGTGATCAGGCCCTGGAGCTTGCCGAACGCGATCGCGCTGCCGGAGAAGCTGACCGCGCCGATCATCAGCCCGAGCATCGAGCTGATCGTCTCGCCGGGGGTGACGCCGGCGCCGGTCAGCCCGCGGGAGAGCTCGAGGATGGAGACGAGCGCGGCTGCGCCACCGCCAGCGCCGTTGAACAGCGCGATCATCTGGGGCATCGCGGTCATCTTCACGACGCGCGCGCCGTAGAAGCCCGCGGCGCCGCCGACGAGCAGGCCGGCCGCGGTGACGATGAGCCCGGTCGTCCCGTAGCTCGCGAACTCGACGTCGAAGAACGTCGCCGCGACGGCGAGGAGCATGCCGGCCGCAGCGATGCGGTTGCCGTTCACCGCCGTCTTCGGGCCGGAGAGCCCCTTCAGGCCGAGGACGAACGTGACCGCGGCGACCAGGTACGTGAGCGGGATGAGCGAGTGGAGATCCATTACTTCTTCTGCGCCGGCTTCTGCTTGAACATGGCCAGCATCCGGTCGGTCACGACGAACCCGCCGACGACGTTCGCGGCGCCGAGCACGACGGCGAAGAACCCGAGGACGAGGCCGAGCGGGCCACCGATCGCGGCGGAGACGAGCATCGCGCCGATCACGATGATCCCGTGGATCGCGTTCGCGCCCGACATGAGCGGCGTGTGCAGCGTCGAGGGGACCTTCGAGATGACCTCGAAGCCGACGAAGATCGCGAGGATGAAGACGTACAGCCCGACGATCGCCTCGGTGCTCATGCCTTCTCCAGCCTGTCCTTCGTCGCCGCGTGCACGATCTCGCCCTGGTCGGTGATGAGCGCGCCCTTGACGATCTCGTCGTCGCGGTCGAGCACCAGCGCGCCGTCCTTGATGAGCAGACCGAGGAGCGCGCCGACGTTGCGCGAATACAGCTGGCTCGCGTGGATCGACACGGTGCTCGGCCAGTTCACCTCGCCGTGGATCGTCACGCCCTCGCGGACGACGGTCTCGCCGGGAACGGTGAGCTCGGCGTTGCCGCCCATCTCGGCGGCAAGGTCGACGATCACGGATCCGGGCCGCATGGCCTTGATCATGTCGGCGGTCACCAGGATCGGCGCGCGGCGGCCAGGCACGAGCGCGGTCGTGATGACCACGTCGGCGTCCTTCACGTGCTTGCCGACGAGCTCCTGCTCCTTGCGGTGGGCCTCCTCGGACAGCTCTTTCGCGTAGCCGCCGGTGCCCTCGCCCTGCTCGCCCAGGTCGATCTCGAGGAACTTCGCGCCGAGGCTCTGCACCTGTTCTTTGACGACCGGGCGCGTGTCGAACGCCTCGACGACCGCGCCCAGCCGGCGCGCGGTCGCGATGGCCTGAAGGCCGGCGACGCCCGCGCCGAGCACGAGCACGCGCGCCGGCGTGACGGTGCCGGCCGCGGTGGTGAGCATCGGGAAGAATTTCGGCAGCGAGCTCGCCGCGACCACGACCGCCTTGTAGCCGGCGATGTTGCTCTGCGACGAGAGCGAATCCATCGCCTGCGCGCGCGTGACCCGCGGGATCGCGTCCATGCTGATGGCCGTCGTGCGCTTCGCCGCGAGCGCGCGGACCGTGTCGGCGTTGGTGAGCGGCTGGAGCGTCGCGATGAGCGCCGCGCCCTCCGTGAGGAGCGCGATCTCGTCGGCCGACGGCTTCTGCACCTTCACCACGAGATCGGCGCCGAACGCGGCGTTGCGGTCGGCGACCGAGGCGCCGGCCGTGCGGTACGACTCGTCGTCGTGCCCGCTGCCCGTTCCGGCGCCGGATTCGACGACGACCTCGGTCCCGGCGCTCGTGAGCTTGGCGACGGCTTCCGGGACGAGCGCGACGCGCCGTTCGCCGGGCACGGTCTCTCGCGGCACTCCGACCTTCATCTGACGAGCGAAAAGTTAGCAGGTCGAGGCGCCGGTCGTGTCGGGCTAGAGCGAGGAGGCCGGCTCCTTCGTGAGGCCGACGGCCCTCTTCGCGTCGGCGATCGGCACCTGCCACAGCGTCGATTGCCACGCCAGCCTGAAGCCGAGCTGGGTATTGATGCCGAGCATCTGCTCGTTGGTGTTCGCGTTCCCCGTCCGGATGAGCTTCGCCATCGGACGCTCGCGCAGGATCCGGTCGAGCATCGCGGCCTTCATCCACAGTCCCAGCTTGTGACCGCGGTGCGGGTCGATGACGGCCGTTCCCTGCTGCCAGATGACCCACGGCTGCTTCGGGTCGTACGTGACCTCGGTGAAGCCGGCGCCCTGACCGGTCGCCTCGTGGATCGCGAGGATGAGCCACCACTCGACCCCGACCTGCTCGAACCAGCTCTCCCGGTCGTGGACCTGCTCCTCGGTGAGCTTCCAGTCCGCCATTTTCAGATCGCCCTTCGGGGCATCGTTCATCCCGTTCGAGGAATCGAGGTACGCCTGCATGAGTCGTTGAGGGACGACGCCGTCGATCCGCTCCAGGCGGTAGCCGCGTGGATCGAGCTTCGCCCAGTCGGCGATCTGGGCTCGGTCGACCGATGCGATCTCGAGCTGGTTCGTCTTCATCGGTAGGCCCGGCTGCCCCCCGACGGCCCGCATGAACGCCTCGCCTGCGGGCACGCGATCGTTGCCCATTCCCATGAACACGAGGTCCGGATGCTGCCCGTCGCACGCGCGAACGAACTCCCGCAGCAGCGCGGTCCCGATGCCCTTCCGGCGATGCTCGGGATGGACCTGCAGCTCGCACCACATGATGTGGGCGTTCTCGGGCTCGTTCAGGCTGCGCCCGCCGCCGACCATCCCGACGACGTTGCCGTTCGTGTCGCGCGCGCGGACGCGCGCATTCCACTGGTTGGCCTGCTTCGAGCGCAGGCGCGCGAGGATGGACTCGAGCGGGCGGGCCGGCTCCTCGGGGAGGAGCTCCTTGCTCATGGCCTGGAACAGCCCGGCGATCGCGACCTGCTCCGCCTCGGGAAGCTCGCGCGGGTCGACGCGGTCGAGGGTGTAGCCGTCGAGGTCCATGCCGGGAGCCTACCCGGCGCCGGTCCGGGGACCATCAACCGCGATACGTTCGCGCTAGCATCGCCGCCGCGACCAAGGGGAGGCTGATGGCCAAGACGCTGATCACGGGCGGCACGATCGTGACCGCCGCCGACACCTACAAGGCGGACGTGCTGATCGACGGCGAGAAGGTGGCCGCCATCGGCGCGGGCCTCAAGGCCGCCGGTGCCAAGCGGATCGACGCGAGTCGCAGGTGGCTCATCCCCGGCGGCATCGACGTCCACACCCACATGGAGCTGCCGTTCGGCGGCACGATGGCCTCCGACGATTTCGAGACCGGCACGACCGCGGCCGCGTTCGGCGGCACGACGACGATCGTCGACTTCGCGGTCCAGGGCTTCGGCGAGCCGCTCGAGAAGGCGCGCGACACGTGGATGCAGAAGGCCCGCGGCAAGGCGGTCGTCGATTACGGACTGCACATGATCATCCGCGACGTCTCGGACAAGGTGCTGCGCGAGATGGACACGCTGGTGAAGGAGGGCATCTCCAGCTTCAAGCTGTTCATGGCCTACCCCGGCGTCTTCATGGTCGACGACGCGGCGATCTTCAAGGCGCTCGTGCGCAGCGCGGAGATCGGCGGGCTGATCTGCATGCACGCCGAGAACGGCGGGGTCATCGACGTCCTGGTGAAGAAGGCGCTCGCCGCGAAGCACACCGAGCCCAAGTGGCACGCGCTCACGCGTCCGCCGGAGGCCGAGGGCGAGGCCACCGGACGCGCGTTCAGGCTGGCCGAGATGGCCGGCGGCGTGCCGCTGTACATCGTGCATCTCTCCGCGGCCCAGGCCCTCGAACAGGTCCGCCTGTTCCGCGACCGTGGGCTCCCCGCGTACGCCGAGACCTGCCCGCAGTACCTGTTCTTGAGCTACGACAACTACGAGGAGCCCGGGTTCGACGGCGCCAAGTACGTCATGTCGCCGCCGCTGCGCCCGAAGTGGCACCAGGACGAGCTGTGGAAGGGGCTCCAGAAGAACGATCTCCAGGTGGTCTCGACCGACCACTGCCCGTTCTGCATGAAGGAGGGCTTCCGCGGTCTCCCGAAGCAGAAGGAGCTCGGCAGCGGCGACTTCTCGAAGATCCCGAATGGCGCGCCGGGCGTCGAAACGCGCATGGCGCTGCTCTTCGACGGCGGCGTCGCGCAGGGCCGCATCACCGCGAACCGCTGGGTCGACCTGTGCGCGACGACGCCGGCGAAGATCATGGGCCTGTTCCCGCGCAAGGGGACGATCGCCGTCGGCAGCGACGCGGACATCGTGCTCTGGGACCCGAAGGCGACGCAGACGCTCTCGGCGAAGACCCATCACATGCGGGTCGACTACAGCCCCTATGAGGGCCGCACGGTGAAGGGCAGGGCGACCACGGTCCTGTCTCGGGGCGAGGTGATCGTCGCCGACGGGAAGTTCCTAGGGAAGAAGGGCCGCGGCAAGTTCCTGAAGCGCGGCAGCCCGGTGCTGCAGACGTGACTCCGGCGATGCTCCGGCAGCTTCGGCACGACGTCTGGGCGACCGAGCAGCTCCTCGCGCACTGCCGCGCGCTGCCGGGGGAGCAGCTCGAGCGCACGCTGCCCGGGACCTACGGGACCGTGCGCGCGACCCTCGCGCACATCGTGAGCGCCGATGAGGGGTACCTCATCCGGCTGCTCGGCACGCTCCTGCATGACCGGCCGTTCCGCCCCGGCGAGGAGGTCACGCTCGACGAGCTCGAGACCCACCTCGCCCACGTGCGCGACGGCGTCGAGCGGCTGTTCGCCTCCGGAGCGGTCGATGGCGATCGCGTGATCGGCGACACTCCGCTCCGCCGGCCGGGCCAGCCGCGCTTCGAGATGGCGGCCTGGGTGCCGATCACCCAGTTCGTCCACCACGGCAACGACCACCGCTCCCAGATCGCGACGATCCTCAGCACGAACGGCGTCCCCGGGCCCGACCTCCAGGTCTGGCCCTACGCCACCGCGCTCGGCGCGACGCACGAGGCGGAGGCTGAGGAATGAGCGATCTTGCGGTCGCGATCGAGTACGACAACTGGGCGACCGAGAAGCTGGCCCAGTTCTGCGCCACGCTCACCGCCGCGCAACGGTCGCTGACGACGCCCGGGACGATGGGCACGATCGAGGCGACGCTCATCCACCTCGTCGGCGCGAAGGAGCGCTACGCGACGGCGTTACGCGGGACGCCGCCGCCGGACGATGCGGTGAGCGAGCGGACCACGAAGGACCTCGCCACGGTGCTCGCTCGCGCGAAGGCGCTGAGCGCGTGGTTCGCCGAGTACGCGCGGGGACCGATCGACGTCGATCGGATCATCACCCGGCGCGCGGCGGATGGGTCGACCCAGCAGCTGCCGGCCGGCATCCTCATCGCGCAATTCCTCCACCACGGGAACGAGCACCGCGCGCAGCTCGGATCCATCTTCGGCGCGAACGGGATCGAGCCGCCCCACTACTCGGCGTTCAACTGGGGCACCGAGCTCGGGAAGATCAGCTGATCGAGGGACCGCGCCGGCCGTTGGGATCGAGGCGCCGCTCGAGCAGCTCGACCCAGCCCAGGTAGCCGATCGCGCGAAGCGCGCCGTAGGTCGCGCGCGGGCCACCGCGCAGCTCCGCGATCGCCTCGCCCACGCCTTCGGCGAGCGCGCCGTACGCCACCGAATGCCGGGCGGGCGTCGCGATCCCGGCCAGCGCGGCCGCCGCGTCGTCGGGTCGTTCGAGGATCACGGACCGGAAGATGGCGTGGACGGCGGTCCACCAGCTGACCGCCCCGGCGAGCTTCCGGTCGGTCTCGGGTGACACGATCCCGAGCAGCGCCCGGGGGACCGCGAGCATGACGTCGGGGTCGGCATCCTGGGTCACGTGCAGGGCCATCAGCGTCCGGGCGTCGTCGGGCGCTCCGCGGAGCGCGAACGCGATCGCGCCGTCGCGGAGGGCGGCCTCC
>DASYXA010000064.1:0-13791 GCA_035935465.1 Candidatus Limnocylindria bacterium
GTCGACACCGAGGGACATGAGCTTGCCGGAGTCGCCGCTGCGGATCGCAGCGACCTCGTCCGGGGTGAGGTTGAAGCCGCGGAGCGCCGCGGCAGGGTCGGACTGAAGCTGGCGACGGAACGCCCCGTCGCTGATCGCCCGTTGGATGACTGCGCCAAGGTTCTTGCTGGCCATCGCCTTGTGCTCCTTCTTTCCCCGCGTATCGCGGAACTGCGTGCAATCTGCGCCGAGCGCGCAGGCCCCTCGATGCCCGCCGGCACGCCGGTTACGTGATGTACCTAACCTTCCGGTCGCTCGCCTCCCCTACTCCAGCTCGGGCATGTCCACCGGCTCGCTCCGGGGCCGGCAGACGCCGCAGTGGATGGCGTCCTCGACCACGAGCGCGCGCAACGCCTGGCGTTTCGCCCCCCGGTAGATGTCCAGGACGAACGGATGGCTCTTGGCGTGCTCCCGGCACGCGCCCCGACCGCAGAACCGGCACGCGGCGAGCGCCGGCCGCTCGCAGATCCAGCAGTCCACTCACGCTCCCCCAACGGCCCCGCCCAGGCCGGCCCCGACATAATGGCCCGTTCTGGCGCGGAAATCACGCATCGATTCGCCCGAAGCGGTGACGAGTGCGGCGAAATCCGGGCGCCCGAGGACGCCGACCACCAGCGGGCCCTTCGCGGTGACCGTGGCGGTCCGCGGCACGCCGAAGATGAGCGCGAGCTCCCCGAAGCCGTCGCCCGGCCCGAGCGTCCGGACGTAGCGCCCATCCGGCAGGGTGACGTCGGCCTGGCCTTCGCGGATGAGGTAGTAGCCGCCGCCGGCCTCGCCGGCCTGGACCACGACGTCGCCCGGCTCGAAGCGCCGGGTCTGCAGCCGGGCGGCGATCCGGTCCAGCTCGCGGCCCTCGAGGTCGCGGAAGAACGGCAGCGCCCCGAGCGCCGCCCGCTCCTGCTGGTCGGCGCGGATGCGGCCGGCGATCTCGACGCGATCGCGGACCCAGCGCTGGAAGTGCGAGCTGTCGAGCGACCAGAGCTCGCTCGCGTCGAGCGCCACGACGGTCGCCGTACGCGGCGTGCGATCAAGGAGCGCGAGCTCGCCGAAGCCTTCGCCCGCGGTGATCTCGCCGAGCACCGTGCCATCGCCCGCGACCGCCTGGAGCCGGCCCGCCCGCACCAGGTAGAAGCGGTCGCCGATGCTGCCGGCGGTGATGACCGTGTGGCCGGCGTCGACGCGCTCGACCTGCAGGTGCGAGGCGAGCGCGTTGAGCGTGGGCGTCGGGAGCCCGGCGAGGAATCGCACGCGCCCGAGCATCGTGACCCGGGCCCAATGCTCCCGCGCGGCGGCCGCGCGGCTGCGCGCGGTCGCGAGCGTGACGCTCGACCTCGCGATCCCGATCAGCCGCGCGACCACCGCGACCGCGAGCGGACCGACGAACACGAGCACGAGGAGCGCGAGGCCGATCACGCCGGCCGGGCCGAACGCGAGCAGCTCGCGCGCGGCGATCACCACACGCGAGCGCCAGAGGAGGATCGACAGGCCGAGCGTGGCGAGCGACGTGACGATCGCCATCGCGCCGAACGCGGCGAGGCCGATCTCCTCGCGCGTCCACTTCGCGCGCGCGCGGAGCTTGCGGAACGCGGCGCTCCGGACGAACCACAGCGCGCGCTGGCGCAGGAACGGCGCGTCGGCCGCGTCGACGAGCACGTGGTAGCCGTCGAGCTCGAGGATCGGCAGGAGGTTGAAGATGAACTGGAACACGAACAGGCTCGCGGCTTTGAACGCGAGCTCGCCGGCGAGCGTGCCCGGCAGGAGCGCCGCCGCGACGGCGCACGCGGCCGCGGTCGTCAGACCGGCGAACGGGCCGGCGAGCGACACGACGATCCGCTGCGCGCGCGAGCCGAGCGTCATGTCGGTCGAGTCGACGTAGAAGCACGGGAACAGGTAATACATCGCGACCCCGAACCGCCGGACGTGGCGCTTGAAATGGCGGATCGCGAGGGCGTGCCCGGCCTCGTGCACGGAGATCGAGATCACCTGAAGAACGGTGAGCGCGAGGATCCCGAGGACGTACGAGCCGTCGATGGTGACGAGCTGGAGCTTCGGGTCGCGCACCTCCTGGAACCACAGCCACAGCCCGTACAGGCCGAAGCCGACCAACAGCGTCCCGCCGGCGCGGGTGAACGCGAGCCGGCCGCCGAGGCGGTACACGCGATCGACGACGCCGTCGGCGTTCGACCACCGCGCGATGTCCCAGGTCACGAGCCGGCGGAGGAGGAGCGACGCCCGGATGACCGGATCGCGCATCGCGCGCCGCGCGAAGAGCTTCTCGTAGAGCGGCGGCGGCTCCTCGCCGAAGAACCCGTTTGCGCGGAGCGCCGCGGTGAGCCGGGCGAGCCGGTCGATCGCGAACGTCCCGGTCCGCTCGAGGTTGGCGACGAGGACCTCCTGGATCGAGCGCTGCCCGTCCATGAGCTCGTACAGCTGCACGTCGGCGGGGTCGAGCCGGAGGTAGCGGCCCGCGCCGTTGTCGCCGTGCGGGTTCTTCAGCATCGTGTACGGCGAGCCGTCGCGGCGTTTCAGGTCGGCGCGCTCGATGTCGCCCACCGGCGCCGGCACGAACGACGCGTAGTCCAAGCGGTCACGCAGGACCTGCCAGATGTCCACACGCCCCTCCGCGGCCGAAGCGTACGGGAGTCGCCGACCGTCGCACAGAGCACGCTGCCGCGGTGCCCGAGGTAACGGCTGGCACTAGCCCCGATCGGCCGCGCGCGCCGATACTTCGCACAACGTGAGGGCGGGCGGGAAGAAGACGGTCAAGAAGGTCGCGGCGAGGAAGGCCGCGCCTGCCAAGGGCGCCGCGAAGCAAGCGACCGCGCCGGCGGCTCGCGACGACGCGAGGAAGCAGCTCGACGCCGTCAGCGCGATCATGAAGGCCCTTGCCGACCCGGCGGTGGACCTCGACCGGGTCGCCGACATGGTCGTCGAGGCCGCGCTCCGACTCGCGGACGCGGATAGCGCGGCACTCATGCGCCGCGACCCGACCGGCTGGGTGCGCGCGGCGACGCGCGGTATGTCCGACGACCGCAAGGGCGCTCGCGTCGATCCGAGCCCGCGGACACTCTGGGGCCGTTCGGCGATCAGCGGCCGGCGCTTTCACGTTCCCGACACGACCCTCTTCGAGCCAAGGCTCCCGGACGCCGAACAGCGGCGCACCCGGCTGGCGGTACCGATCCTTCGCGATCGGGAGTCGATCGGCGTCATCTTCGTGTCACGCAACGACCCCGGCGGGTTCGACAGGCCGACGATCGCGCTCGTCGAGACCTTTGCCGACCAGCTGGCCATCGCGATCGAGAACGCGCGGCTCCTCAACGAGGCGAGGGAGTCGCTCGAGCGGCAGACCGCGATAAGCCAGGTGCTCGACACCATCAACAGCTCCGCGTTCGACCTGACTCCCGTCCTCACGACCGTGATCGACAATGCGATGCGGCTGACGAATGCCGAAAACGGCACGTTGCTTCGCTTCGAGAACGGTGTGGCGGTCCATGTCGCCAGTTCAGGTGCCGGCCTCCGCGCCGGTCAGCCTGCCCGGGGCAGTCCGCTGGACCGCACCTCGGTCACGGGAAGAGTGATCCGAGACGGACGGACGACACATGTGCTCGACGTCCTTGCCGACCCGGACTACGACGAGGACTGGAAAGAGCGGCTGCGATCCGACCCCACCCTCGCCGGCCGCTGCCTCCTCGGCGTGCCGCTCGTGCGTGGCGGTGAGACCGTTGGTGTGATCGTCCTCCGCCGGAAGCACGTCGAGGCGTTCACGCCTGGACAGGTGGCGCTGGTCGAAGCCTTTGCGGCGCAGGCCGTGATCGCGATGGAGAACGCCCGGCTCTTCAACCAGACGAAGGAGGCGCTCGAGCAGCAGACGGCGACGAGCGAGGTCCTCAAGGTCATGAGCGAGTCCAGGTCCGATCTGCAGCCGGTCTTCGACGCGGTCGTGCAGAAGGCCGGAGACCTCTGCGACGCGGAATGGGCACTCCTCTGGCGGCGGCACGAGGACGGATTCCGCCTCGTGGCGAGCGTCGGGTCGACCGAGGCCTTCCTGGAGTCCCAACGCGACCGGGTCGAGGCTCCCGGGCCAGGGTCCCTGGTGGGACGCACGGCTCTCGCCGCGCGACCGGTCCACATCCCCGATGTCCTTGCTGACCGCGAGTACGAGCGGGCCGCCGACCAACGCTCCGGCGGCTACCGCACGACCCTCGGTGTGCCGATCATCCGGGATGGCGAGGTCATCGGGGTCATCGCGCTCTCTCGCAATCTCGTGCGGCCGTTCACCGAACAGCAGATCGCGCTCGTCGTCACATTCGCGGATCAGGCGGCCATCGCGATCGAGAACGTACGACTGTTCAACGAGACGAAGGACGCGCTCGAGCGGCAGATCGCGACCAGCGAGCTGCTGCAGGCGATCAGCACCTCGACGTCCGACGTGCAGCCCGTGTTCGGCGCGCTCGTCGAACGAGCTGCCCGGCTCTGTGACGCCGACATGGCGACGGTGAACCTCCGCGAGGGTGACGGCTACAGGGTGGCGGCTGGCTGGAATCTGCCGCCGGAGCTGGTGTCCATCCGGCCGGCCTTGGTCCCGATCGATCGGGGAACCGCATCGGGTCGTGTGTACCTGGAAGGCCACACACTGCAGTGGGACGACATCCTCGCCGACACGGAGCTGAGCGAGCAGGCTCGTCAGCGAGGGAGCAAGAGTGGCGCGCGCACGGTCCTCTGCGTGCCGATCAAGAAGGACGAGCTCACGATCGGCACCATCGTCCTCCGTCGTTCAGCGGTCCGACGGTTCACGCCGCGGCAGGTCGAGCTCGTCGAGAGCTTCGCCGATCAAGCCTCGATCGCGATCGAGAACGTCCGACTGTTCAACGAGACGACCGAGTCCCTGGAGCGGCAGACGGCGGTCAGCGAGATCCTCCGCGTGATCTCGAGCTCGCCGACCGACGTGCAGCCGGTCCTTGACGCGATCGCCTCGAGCGCCGCCCGGTTCTGCGCCGCCGAGAACGTCTCGGTGATCCTCCCTGGGGACGACGGACTGCTGCAGGTGCGAGCCCATGTCGGTCCGCTCGACACGAAGGTCGAGCCATGGGCGGCGGACCGCACGACGGTGAGCGGCCGCGCGATCGTCGATGGCCAGACGATCCAGGTTCCCGATCTTCAGTCGTCCGGCGAGGAGTTCCCGCTCGGCCAGGCGCAGGCGGTCGTGCTGAACGAGCGAACGACGATGGCCGCGCCGCTGATCCGCGACGGCCGAGGGATCGGTGCCCTCCTGCTGCGGCGCGGCGATGTGCGTCCGTTCACGGAAAAGCAGATCGCGCTCGTCGAAACGTTCGCGGCCCAGGCGGTCATCGCCATCGAGAACGTCCGACTGTTCAAGGAAACGACCGAGGCGCTCGAACAGCAGACCGCGACGAGCGAGATCCTGCGGATCCTCGCGGCCTCGCCGAGCGACCTGACCCCGGTGCTGGACGCGATCGCGGAGAGCACCGCGCGGTTCTGTGGCGCTGAGAACGTCACCGTCGTCCTCGTCGAGGATGGGCTGATCAGTCCGAAGACGACGGCGGGCGCCATCAGGTGGCGGATGGCACCGTACCCCGTCGACCGCACGAGCGTGAGTGGCCGATCGATCGTGGAGCAGCGAACGGTCCACGTCGCGGACCTGCTCGCCAGCGAGAACGAGTACCCGCGCGGCTACGCGACGGCGAAGGAGCTTGGCCACCGGACCGCGCTCTCCGCGCCGCTCATCCGCGACGGTCGCGCGATCGGCGCGCTGCTGCTCCGTCGGACGGAGGTGCGGCCGTTCACCGAAAAGCAGATCGAGCTGGTCCGCATCTTCGCCGATCAGGCCGTGATCGCGATCGAGAACGTGCGCTTGTACAACGAGACGAAGGAGGGGCTCGAGCAGCAGACCGCGAGCGCCCAGGTGCTCGAGGTGATCAGCCGGGTGCGGACCGACGTGACGCCGGTCCTCGATGTCGCCGTCGAGAACGCCGCTCGGCTCATCGGCGAGAGCATCGGGGTCGGCTGGCTGCTGGACAGTGATGGCTTGCGTCTCGTCTCGATGTCAGTGAGCGCCGGAACATCCCCGGAGCGGCGGGCGGGCGCCGCGGCGTTCCGCGAGCTCTATACCAGACCGGTCCCGATCGAGCGCGGATCCATTCCCGGCCGCGCAATCCTCGACCGGCGGACGATCCAGGTCGCCGATGTCTTCGCGGACCCTGAGTACACGAGCCACGACTCGGCGAAGGCGGCTGGGTATCGGGCGGTGCTGGCGGTCCCCCTCCTTCGCGACGGCGAGCCGGTCGGAGCGCTGTCGTTCTCCCATCCCAGTGCCGTCCCCTGGACGGACCGCCAGATCCGGCTGGCCGAGTCCTTCGCGAGCCAGGTCGTCATCGCGATCGAGAACGTCCGGCTGTTCAACGAGACCAAGGAGTCGCTCGAGCGCCAGACCGCGATCGGCGACATCCTGCGGGTGATCTCCGGATCGGTGACCGACATCCGGCCGGTCCTCGACGCGATCGCCTCGAGCGCCGCGCGATTCGCGATGTCGGAGGACGCGTCGGTCCTGCTCGTTGACGGTGACCACGCGCTGACGTCGGCGCACTTCGGACCCCTCCTTCCCCCGCCGCCGGTGACGCTCGAGCGCGGCTGGATCGCCGGCCGCGCGATCCTCGAGGTGCGCACGATCCAGGTGGCGGATCCCAGGCTCGCCGGAGACGAATTCCCGCACAGCAAGGAGGCGGCGATCCGCGGCGACCACCGCGCCGTGCTGGCGGCGCCGCTCGTACGCGACGGCAAGCCGCTCGGGGTGATCCTCCTGCGCCGGCGCGACGCCGTGCCGTTCAGCGATCGGCAGGTGGAGCTCGTCGAGACCTTCGCCGATCAGGCCGCGATCGCGATCGCGAACGTGCGGCTGTTCAACGAGACGAAGGAATCGTTGGAGCAGCAGACCGCGACGAGCGACATCCTCAAGGTGATCTCGTCGTCCCCGACGGATATCCAGCCGGTGCTCGACGCGATCGCCGAGAGCGCCGCGCGCTTCACCGGCGCGGAGGACGCCTCGGTACTGCTCGTGCAGGGCGACGTGGTGGCGGCGCTGGCGCATCACGGCCCGATCGATCTGCCCGGCTCCGTGCCGCTGGATCGCGGGTCCGTCGGCGGCACGGCGATCCTCGAGGCCCGCGTCATCCATGTCGAGGACGTGACCGCGAACGACGACTTCCCGATCAGCAAGGAGCTCTCGCGGACGAACGACGGGCAACGCACGGTGCTCGCCGCGCCGCTGATCCGGGATGGCCAGGCGATCGGCATCATCGTCCTCCGGCGTCGGGAACCGCGGCTCTTCACGGACCGCCAGGTCGACCTGGTGAAGGTGTTCGCCGATCAGGCGGTGATCGCGATCGAGAACGTGCGGCTGTTCAACGAGACGAAGGAGGCACTGGGGCAACAGACCGCGATCTCTGAGGTCCTACAGAGCATCAGCCAATCGGCCTTCGATCTCGACACCGTACTCATGACGATCCTGCGGCGCACGACGGAGCTCTGTGACGCGGATGGGTGCTACCTCTACAAGCGCGAAGGCGACGAGATGGTCAGCATCATCGGCGACAAGGGCCGCGTCGCTGGCCTTGCCGGAACGAGCGAACGCATCCCCCTGACGGCCGAGAGCGTCGTTGCGCGCGCGGCAGAGTCGGGCGAGATCGTCCACGTTCCAAATGCCGCCCTCGAGCCCGCGCTCATCAAGACCAACACCCTGACCCGACTGGCGGTGCCGTTGCTCAACCACGGCGAGCTCGTCGGGGTCCTGTCGATCGGCCGCATCGCGATGCGCCCGTTCAGCGATCGCGAGATCCAGCTGGTTCGCACGTTCGCCGATCAGGCCGCGATCGCGATGGAGAACGTCCGGCTGTTCAACGAGACCAAGGAGGCCCTCGAGCGGCAGACCGCGACCGGCGACGTGCTCGACGTCATCAGCCGGTCCGCGTTCGACATCGCTCCGGTGTTGCAGACCATCGCTGCTTCGTCGGTGAGTCTGTGCCGAGCCGACAACGCGGCCGTTTGGCGACGAGAGGCCGAAGAATTCGTCATGTCCGCTGTCTCTGGATCCTGGTCGGACCAGGCGGCGCAGCTCGGCGAGCGCCTCCGGATCGCACCGGCTGGCGGCTCAAGTGTCGTTGGTCGCGCGGTCGCCTCGAAGCGAACCGTGCATGTCCCCGACGTTCTGGAGGATCCGCTGATGTCCTCGGGTGCGAGCTACGACCGAACACGGCTCGCGGTCCCGATCTTCAAGGACGGCGATGTCATCGGGGCGATTCGCCTCGGCCGGGCGCAGCGAGCCCCGTTCTCCGACCGAGAGATCGCGCTCGTCGAGTCGTTCGCGACCCAGGCGGCGATCGCCATGGAGAACGTCCGACTGTTCAGGGAGACGCAGGAGGCGCTCGAGCGGCAGACTGCGACGAGCGAGCTGCTCTCTGCGATGAGCGAGAGCGCCTTCGATCTCCAGCCGGTGTTCCAGATGGTCCTCGACAAGTCGCTCGCGCTCTGTAAGGCGGAATACGGCTGGATCCGGCAGTTCGATGCCGACGGCACGTCGCGAAACGTCGCTGCCCGCCGGCCCGCCGACGCGACCGCGCTCAGCGCGCCGCTGTCGATGCGGTCGCTCATCGACGCCCGATCGATCCTTGGCCGGACGTACCGTGAGCGCCGGACCGTCCACGTCGCCGATATCACGACCGATCCGAGCGTCGCCGATTCCCTGGCGGTCGCCGCGATCGGCGCGCGAACGGCGCTGGGCGTGCCACTCCTGCGGGGCGACGAGGTGCTCGGCGTCATCATCCTCGTCCGGATCGAGGTGCGGCCATTCAGCGAACGCGAGATCGAGCTCATCGAGTCGTTCGCCCGCCAGGCCGCCATCGCGATCGAGAACGTCCGGTTGTTCAAGGAGATCCAGGAGAAGTCTGCGCAGCTCGAGGTCGCCAACCGGCACAAGAGCGAGTTCCTCGCGAACATGTCACACGAGCTGCGCACGCCGCTCAACGCGATCATCGGATTCTCCGACGTCCTGCTCCAGAAGATGTTCGGCGAGCTGAACGAGCAGCAGGCCGACTACCTCGAGGACATCCGCTCCTCCGGCGCTCACCTTCTCACGCTGATCAACGACATCCTCGACCTGTCGAAGATCGAGGCCGGCCGGATGGAGCTCGAGGTCGCGCCGTTCTCGCTCGTCGCGGCGCTGAACAACGCCGTCACGCTCGTGCGGGAGCGCGCGCAGAGCCACGGGATCAAGCTCGAGCTCGACGTCGCGTCCGGGCTCGATACGGTGATCGCGGACGAGCGCAAGGTGAAGCAGGTCGTGGTCAATCTGCTCGCGAACGCGGTGAAGTTCACGCCGGACGGCGGACGGGTGACCCTGCGCGCGGCGCGCGAGGACGGCGAGGTCCGGCTGGCGATCCACGACACCGGGATCGGCATCGCGACCGAGGATCAGGAGCGGATCTTCGAGGAGTTCCAGCAGGCGTCGCATCAGACCGAGAAGTCGCGCGAGGGCACCGGCCTCGGGTTGAGCCTGTCGAAGCGGATGGTCGAGCTGCACGGTGGCAGGATCACGGTCGACAGCGCACCCGGCGAAGGAAGTACGTTCACCGTGGCGCTGCCCGTGATCGAGGAGACGTGATGGCGAACGAGCTGATCCTCATCGTCGAGGACAACGAGAAGAACCTGAAGCTCGCGCGCGACGTGCTGCGGTTCCACGGCTATCGGACGGTCGAGGCGACGGACGGCGAGACAGCGGTCGCGATGAGCGTCGAGCACCTGCCGGCGCTCATCCTCATGGACATCCAGCTGCCGGGCATCGACGGGATCGCCGCGATGAAGCGCATTCGCGCCGACGAGCGCACCAAGCACATCCCGACCGTGGCGCTCACCGCGTCGGTGATGTCCGGCGATCGCGAGCGGTTCGACGAGGCCGGCTTCGACGGCTTCATCGCGAAGCCGATCGAGGTGAAGAATTTCCCCGGGCAGGTGCGCGCGCACCTGGACGCGAAGCGATGACCAAGATCCTCGCGGTCGACGACATCCCGCAGAACGTCCGGCTGCTCGAGGCGGTCCTCACGTCGAACGGCTTCGAGGTGGTGACCGCGGCGACCGGCGAGGAGGCGCTCCATCAGGTCCTGAAGGAGAAGCCCGACCTCGTCCTGCTGGACATCATGCTGCCCGGGATCGACGGCTATGAGGTCTGCCGCCGGCTGCGGGCGGATCCGAAGACGAGCTTCCTGCCCGTGGTCATGGTGACCGCGAGCGGCCTGCCGGAGAAGGTGCGGGCGATCGAGGCCGGGGCGGACGACTTCGTGCCCAAGCCGTTCGACCAGCTCGAGCTCCTCGCGCGGGTCCGGTCGCTGCTGCGGGTGAAGACGTACCACGACGAGGTCGAGCGGCAGCGCGCGGAGCTCTCCGAGTGGAACCGCACCCTGGAGGTTCGGGTGCAGGAGCAGGTCGACGAGCTCGGACGGCTCGGCCGGCTGCGCCGGTTCCTCTCGCCCCAGATCGCGGACGTCGTCATGTCGCAGGGTGCCGACGAGTTCCTGGCCGGGCATCGCCGCGAGATCACGGTGGTCTTCGGCGACCTGCGCGGGTTCACGCGCTTCTCCGAGACGGCGGAGCCCGAGGAGGCCCTCGGCGTGCTGCGCGCGTACCACGCCGCGATGGGCGAGGTCATCTTCCACCATGAGGGCACGGTCGAGCACTTCGCCGGCGACGGGCTCATGGTGTTCTTCAACGACCCGGTGCCGATCGCGGCGCCCGAGCTGCAGGCGACGCGAATGGCCCTCGCGATGCGCACGCGGTTCGCCGAGCTGCAGGGCGGATGGAAGAAGCGCGGCTACGACCTCGGGATCGGGATCGGGATCGCGGTCGGCTACGCGACGCTCGGCCGCATCGGCTTCGAGGGCCGGTTCGACTACGGCGCGGTCGGCATGGTGGTCATCCAGGCCTCGCGGCTGTCCGACGCCGCGAAGCCCGGCGAGATCCTGGTGAGCAGCCGGGTGCACGCGGCGATCGAAGACGCCGTCGAGTCGAGCTCGGCCGGCGAGCTCCAGCTCAAGGGCTTCCACCAGCCCGTGCCGGCGTACGCGGTGGCCGCGCTCCGGGCAGCACCGGCCTGATGGCAGGCGCTGCGGGCCGGCCGAGCGAGGAGCGGCGGCTCGTGACCTGCATGTTCGTCGATCTCGTCGGCTCGACTGACATGACGATGCGGCTGGGCGCGGAGCGCCTCAAGCGGGAGCTCGGCGTGGCGTTCGCGGAGCTCAGCGGGATCCTCACCGGGCACGGCGGGACGGTCGAGAAGTACGTGGGCGACGCGATCTACGCGATCTTCGGCGCGCCGATCGCCCACGAGGACGACGCGCTGCGGGCGTTGCGCGCGGCCGAGGCGATCCGCGAGTGGTGCGTCACCAGGGGAGCCGCGCACGAGCACCCGTTCACCGTGCGCGTCGGCGTGGAAACGGGCGAAGCGGTCATCGATCTCGAGGCCGCCGCGACCACCCGCCAGCAGATGAGCGTCGGAGCCGTCGTCAACATCGCCGCGCGGCTCCAGCAGCGCGCGGAGCCCGGCGAGGTGCTCGTCGGGCCCACCGCGCGCGAGGCGGCGGGAACGGCAGCGGAGCTCGAGCCGCTCGGCGCGGCCGAGCTCAAGGGCATCGGCGCGCTCCCGATCTGGCGGCTCGTGCGCGTCGGGACCGGTGCGATGCCGCAGCTCGCGTTCGTCGGCCGCGAGGCCGAGCTCAGCCTGCTCGATCTGGCGCTGCAGCGCGCGGTGAAGGGGCGCTCGGTCCTGGCCGTGGTCAGCGGCCCGCCGGGTCAGGGGAAGACCCGGCTGGTGCAGGAGTTCCTGCGCGAGCGCGCGCGCGATGCGCACCACATCGCCACGCGCTGCCGGCCCGCGGACGAGACCGGGGTGTTCGCGCCGGTGCGCGAGATCCTCGGCGTGACGACGATCGACGCGCTCGCCGATCAGATCGCGCGGCTGTGCCCCGACGACAGTGAGTGCGAGCGCGTCGTCGCGGGTCTGGCGGAGAGCGCCGGCATCGCGAGCGCGCGTGGATCGTTGGCGAGTCTCCCCGCGGCCGAGCGCGAGGATGAGATCGTCCAGGCCTGGCGGCGCTACCTGGGTCTGCTGGGCACGGAGCGCCTGGTGGTACTGGCGATCGACGACATCCACTGGGCCGATGCGTGGCTCGTCAAGCTCATCGACCGCCTCACGTTCGCCGGGCCGCGCCTCCTCGTGGTGGCGACCGCGCGCCCCGAGTTCGCCGAGAGCGCCGGCATCAGGCCGAGCGGGGATCGCTTCTTCATCGAGCTCGAAGGCCTCGACGCCGAGGAGGCGGGCCGGCTCGCGGCCCTCGCGGGCGGCGACGACCGCCTCGTCCAGCGCGCGGAGGGCAACCCGCTCTTCCTGGTCGAGCTCGCCCGAGCCGGGGAGCGCCAGGATCTGCCGCTGACCCTTCAGGGTGCGCTCGGCGCCCGGCTCGACCAGCTGTCCCACTCCGATCGAAGGCTGCTGTCGCTCGCCGCGGTCGCGGGCGAGCGGTTCGGCGCCGCCGACGCCGCATTCATCGCGCAGCGCGAGCCTGCGGAGGTCTCGGCCGCCCTCGCGCGGCTCGCGGATCTCCACTACCTCGACGCCTCAGAGGCGGGGTACCGCTTCCACCACGGGCTGGTTCGCGATGTGGCGTACGGCCGCCTCCTTGCCGCCGAGCGCATCCAGGCCCACGCCCGCGTCGCGCGGGAGCGGATGCACCCGGAGGACGCGGAAGGCCTCGCGTACCACTGGTGGGCGGCCCTGCGACCGCCGGATGCCGAATGGGTCTGGGCCGGCAGCGTCGATCTGCCGGCGATGCGTCGCGAGGGGTTCCACGCGCTCCTCGCCGCGGGCCGACGGCACGCCGAGCACTTCGTGATCGAGCAAGCCGTCGAGCTCATCGGCCGAGCGCTCCAGCTCGCCGATGCCGACCGCGACCGGGCCGAGGCCCATCGCGCGCTCGCCGCCGCCTACCAGCGGGTGCTGCGCCAGGACGAGGCCTGGTCGCACCTGAAGGACGCACTGGCGCTGTACCGGCGATCGGGCACGGTGCCGGTCGAGCTGTACGTCGAGCTGGTCGACGCCGCCAAGTACTACGGCGCGTTCCGCGAGCGGCCGACCGACGCGACGGTCGCCGGGATCATCGACGCCGGCCGCGCGGCGGCGCAGGCGGCCGGTGACGCACGGGCGCTCGCGGCGATCGTCGGCGCGCAGGCGCAGTACTTCGTCAACACGCACGATACGGAGCCCGAGGCGGCCGCGCCCTACGTCGACGAGGCCGTCGCCGCCGCGGAGGCGAGCGGGGATCCGAAGGTCACGCACGCCGCGGTCATGCTGAAGCTCGCCTTCCTCGAGATCTCCGGCCGCTATGACGAGATGGGTCGGATCCTTGAGATCGAACGGGCCGACCCGGACCCGGACTCCTTCAGGAGGCTGTTCCACGCGATCCGTTGGGCGTCCTATCAGCTGGCGACGGCGCAACGGGTCGCCGCCGCCGAAGGCGTCGCCGAGGCCATGCGCCTCGCGGAGCCGATGGGACCGCACAACCGCACGCACGCCTGGGCCCAGGCCACCGAGACGTTCGTCGCGCTCGGCGAGTGGGAGGAGGCGATCGCGCTCGCCCAGCGGACCGCCAAGGTGGTCCGCGAGGAGAGCGGGACCGCGTTCTGCGCGTCCGC
>DASYXA010000065.1:0-73340 GCA_035935465.1 Candidatus Limnocylindria bacterium
CCTGGCTCCGGCCTTCCGCGCGGCCGCGCACGCCGTCGTCGCCGCGCGGATCTCCGCCAGCGCCGGCCGCGACGCGGTCCAGGCGGCGGGGTCGCGCCGGCCGCCGTCGCGGACCGTGGCGGTCGCGGTCCGGATGATCGCCTCGTCCTCGGCGTGGACCGCGACGAGCAGCCCTGCCGCCGCGGCGGCCCGCATCGCGGGCTCGAGGTCCGCAGCGGCGAGCGCGGGGAACTCGGGCACCCCGCTGTCGCAGAGGAACGCCTTCACGCCGACCGCGCCGCGGCCCGCGAGCTCGCGGAGTGGCGCTCGGTCGGCGCCGACGAGGCCGCCCCAGAGGGCGAAGTCGACGATCGAGTCTCGCTCGCCGGCTTCGCGCTTGCGGTCGAACGACGCGCCGTCGAGCACCGGCGGCAGCGAGTTGAGCGGCATGTCGATGACGGTCGTGACGCCGCCGGCCGCGGCCGCGCGGCTGCCGCTGGCCCAGCCCTCCCACTCGGCGCGTCCCGGGTCATTGAAGTGGACGTGCGCGTCGACGATCCCCGGCAGCGCGAACAGCCCGGTCGCGTCGATCTCCTCGTCGGCCGACGACGCACCCGGCTCGACGAACGCGCTCACGCGGCCATCGCTGATCAGGATGTCCCGGGCGTACGCGCCATCGGCGATCACGATCGCGCCACGGATCGCGAGATCCACGCGGGCTACGCGAGCTCGATGGTGAAGTCTTGCGCGCCTTCCCAGAGCGTGAGCCGTCCGATCGCGGGGAGCTGCTCGTTGCCCTCGATCACCGTCGCGAAGTGATTGCCGGCAAGCTGTCCGACCTTGCTCGAGAAGAGCGTCGCTCCATACGGGAACAGGATCTCCGTCTCCGAGATCCCGCCGGGATAGATGAGCACCTGGCCGGGGGCTGGGTGGCTGGTGTGGTTCTCCTGCGCGAGCCCGCCCGGGCCGCCGACCGTGGTGTCGCCCATCGGGACCCACGTGGACTCTCCGCTCCAGCGGCAGTGCACGAGCTTGCTCGTGAACGGGAGCATCAGGCGGATGGCCGCAGTCGTCTTCGGCGCGCGCTCCTCCTCGAGGCGCGCGCGGAAGGTGAACGGACCGGCGGTGATCTTCAGCTGGGCGGCCATGAGGGCCGTAGGATACGCGGCCCATGGGCCGAGGGACCGGCGACACGGCGCTTCGGGCGTTCCTGTTCGCCGACCTGCGCGACTACACCGCATTCGTCGAGCGTGAGGGCGATCGGGCCGCCGCCGAGCTGATCGCCGAGTATCGCGCGCTCATCCGGTCCCGGCTGCCGTCGCACGAGGGTGCCGAGCTGAAGACCGAGGGGGACTCCTTCTACATCGTGTTCCCGTCTCCGTCGAAGGCGATCGAGTTCGCCGCCGACGTGTTTCGCGCGGCGCGCGAAGGCCCCCCAGGGCGACGGCTGAAGTTCGGCATCGGCATCCATGTCGGAGAGACGGTCCCGCTCGATGGCCAATTCGTCGGATCCGCCGTGAACATCGCCGCGCGTATCGGCGCCATCGCCGGCGATGGCGAGCTGCTCGTCACCGACACGGTGCGCGGCCTCGTCCGGACCAACCTGTCATACCCGTTCGAGGATCGCGGCCCGACGCCGCTCAAGGGTGTCGCGGAGCCGATCCACGTATTCGCCGTCGATTGGGCACCACGCTCCACACCGCAGGCGGCGCCACCACACGCTCCGCCCATCGGGAGCCGGACGGCGGCGTTCGTTGGCCGAGACGCGGAGCTGGACCGGCTGGCGCGCGCCGCGACGGCGCTGCGCGATGGCCGCGGCGGCACGGTCCTGCTCGGCGGAGCCGCCGGCCTGGGCAAGAGCCGGCTGCTCCGCGAATGGACCGCGACCAGCGGCGTCCTCACGCTCGTGGGCGAATGCGGCGCGACGGACGCGCGCCCGCCCTACGAGCCGTTCCGAGCGATGCTGCGCCACCTCACCCAGGCGGCCGGCGAGGAGGCTCGCCTTCGACGGCTGGCGCCCGACCTGCTGGTATTCCTTCCGGAGCTCGAGACCGGCGAGCGGGCCCGGCATCCGGATCGCGACGCCCTGTTCGGCGCGATGCTCCGGCTGCTCCGCGACCTCGCCCGCGGCGCTCCGATCGCGATCGTGATCGAGGATCTGCACTGGACCGAAGAGGGCAGCCTCGCGATGTTCCGCTTCCTCAGCGGCGTCGCGGACACGGCACCGTTCCTCCTCATCGGGACCTACCGTGACGACGAGCTCCCGCGGGGACACCCACTCCGACCAATCATCGCCGAGCTCACGCGACGCCCGGACGCGGTCGACCTTCATCTCCTGCCACTCGGCCCGGCCGAATCGCTGCGGCTCCTCCGCAGCGACACCGCTCCGGATGCGCTCCAGGACGGCGAGCGGGATCGCATCATCGAGCTGGCCGAAGGCAATCCGCTCTGCCTCGAAGAGCTCGCGCGCTCCGCCGGGGATCCCGGCGGGGCGTTGCCGCTGACGATCGCCGAGGCGGTCGTGCGCCGCGTCGGCACGCTCGACGAGGACGCCCGGCGGCTGGTGCTCTACGCCGCGGTCCGCGGCCAGCACGCCGGCTTCGACCTCCTGTCGCGGGTGCTCGGCACGGGCGAGCGCGATCTGCTGCGGCCCGCCCGGACGGCGATCGAGGCGTCGCTGCTGACGGAGTCGGGTGACGGATTGACCTTCCGACACGCCTTGACGCGCGAGGCGGTCTACCGGGACATGATGAAACGGGAGCGGCGGCTCCTCCACGAGGAGGTCGCCAACGCGTTGATCGCCCTGCACGGCGACGACGCATCGATGGCCGCTGACATCGAACGACAGCTCATCGACGCCGGTCAGGCCAAGCGCGCGATCCCCTACGCGCTCGCCGCAGGCGGCGAGGCGCTACGACTCCTCGCCGCCGACGAGGCCGCGGCGCACTTCGAGCGCGCGGTCGACGCGGGCGCGCCCGGCAGCATCGAGCGCGCCCAGGGCCTCGAGGGACTCGGCAACGCGTATCGCCATCAGCTGAAGGTGTCGAAGGCGGTGGCCACACTGGGGGAGGCCGTCGAGGCGTTCCGGGCGAGCGGGATGCCGCGGGACGTCGCACGCTGTCAGGCGGCCCTCGCGCGGTCCCTCCCGTTCGGCCCGCGGGAGCGTGCCGCATGGGTCGAGGCGTGGCACGCCAGCGAAACCCACGGATCGCCCGCCGAGCTGTCGGTCATCGCGACGAATCTCGCGGATCGGGCCTCGGAGGCGTTGGACGACACTGACGCGGCGCGATGGATCGCGCGCGCTCGCGAGCTCGTCGCGGCCGCCGAGGCGCGCGGACGGGCTGAGGCCGTCGAAGAGACGCTCCTCGCGATCGAGCACCCGGTCGGCTGGCACGTGCGGCGCGAACGCGCGCTCGCCAAGCGTCTGGATCAGGCGATCGACCGGGACGAGCTGGTCCTCACCGCCTACCGCCGGTACATCGACAGCCGGTCACGAGAGGCCGCTGCCGAGGAACGGCAGGCCCTGCTCGCCCGTGCCCGCGCGTACGCGATCGCCCACGGGATCGGCGACCGACCGAGGATGCTGACGTTCCGCTCGGGACCTCCATGGATGCTCTGGCTCGCCGGCGACTGGGATGAGCTGGTCTGGCTTTGGACCGAGCTCAAACGGCAGTTCGGCGGCGATGACATCTGGGAGATCTTCCCCGACACAGGCCCGCTCGATGCGGCCGTACGCCTCGAGCGCGAAGGTCCCGGAGCGGCGGGGGCCGGTCTGCGGACAGCCGTCGAGCACCAGGCGTCGACCGGGACGTGGCATGCGCGCGTGGCGTCGAGCGCGCATCTCGCGAATCTCGACCTCGCCGAGGGTCGCGCGCCCGCGGTCGTCGCCTCACTCCGGACGCTCGCCGAGGCCCGCTCGCCACAAGCCATGGAGCTGCCGCTCTATCTGCTCTCCGCTCGGGTGGTCGCAGCCGCCGCCATGTTCGCCGGGGATGCTGACGTGCTCGCGCCGTGGCTGGCGATAGATTCGGCGGTGCGATCCGAGGGCGCGATGTTCGCCGCAGCCATCGATCACCTGCGGGCGATCGATCATTTGCTGGGCGGACGGCCGGACGCGGCGGCCGATCTTCTCCGCCGGGCTGCCGCGACCTACGCTGCGCTCGGCTGGGATCACCTGGCGGCCGAGCTCGCATGGCAGCGCGCGCGGGCGGGCGATCATGCCGGGCTCGAGGCGGCGCGCGAGTTCTATCGGGCCCGGAATGCGACGTGGCGTCTGCGCTGGCTGGAGGATGAGCGGTGGCGGTGACCGGACGGTTCCATCACCTGGACATCTACGTCGCGGATCTCGCGCGGAGCGCGGCGTTCTGGGGACCGCTTCTGGGTGAGCTGGGCTGGCGGGCACGACCGGAGCGGCCGACGGTGCGGAGCTGGACCGATGGAACGACGGAGCTGTTCTTGGTCCAGGCCGAGCCCGAGTTCGTCGCGCAGGGGTACCACCGGAAGCGCGTTGGTCTGAACCACCTCGCGTTGAGCGTCCCAGGACGCTCCGCACTCGACGCGGTACGGACCCTGGTCGCAAGCCGCGGCGCGCGAATGCTGTACGGCGGCGAGATCGAGGAGACCGCGACGCAGTACCGATTCTTCTTCGAAGATCCCGACCGCATCAAAGTCGAGGTGCTCGCCGAGCGATAGCATCCGCGACCATGGCGACGTCGCTCTCCACGCACGTGCTCGACACGGCGATCGGACGTCCGGTCTCCGGCATCCGCGTGTCGCTCTACCGCGGCACCGAGCTCGTCGCGCGCGGCGACACCGACGCCGATGGCCGGATCGCGGCGCTCGGGCACGATCTCGCGGCCGGCACGTACCGCCTGCTGTTCGCCGTGAAGGGACCGTTCTTCGAAGAGGTCGCGCTGCAGCTGCGCCTCGAGGACGGGCACTACCACGTACCGCTGCTCGTCACGCCGTACGGCTGTGTCACCTACCGGGGTAGCTGAGGCCTTCGAGCGCGCGCCGGGTCTCGCCGAGCGCATCGGTGAAGGCGGCGACCCCGCGGAGATCGTCGCGCGCGCCCGCGCGGTCCTCGGATCCATGACCGACGCCGAGCGCGTCGCGGTCCTGAACGCGCATCCGCGGATCGGTGCCGTGACGGGACTGTCGACGCGATCCGCCGCCGAGCAGGGCGGCGCGACAGATCCCGAGACGCTGCGGTCGCTCGAGCGGTTGAACGCCGAGTACGAGCGCACGTTCGGCTTCCGCTTCGTCGTGTTCGTCAACGGCCGCTCGCGGGCGGAGATCGTGCCCGTCCTTCAGGAGCGCCTGCGCCATGCGCGGCGCGAGGAGCTCGCGACCGGGATCGAGGAGCTCCTCGCGATCGCGCGCGACCGGATGGAGCGCGGCTAGGGCGCCGGTGCCCCGCTCCGCACCCAGCGGCCGATGAGGTCGCGCTCGTCATCGGTCATGCCGGTGACGTTCCCGAGCGGCATCGCCTTCGTGACGACCACCTGGTCGTACGCGCGGCGCGCGTTGGCGACGATCTCGGCCTGCGTGTCGAACATCACGCCCTTCGGCGCGGCGGTGAAGCCTTGCCGGGTCGGCGCGATCGAGTGACAGGTGACGCAGCGCGCCTCGAACACCTTCTGCACCGCCGGGAAGTCCGCGGCGGTGAGCCCGGCGGCACCGGCGGGTTGCGGCGCGAGCGCGACGATCAGCACGACCCCGAGAGCGGCGACGAGCGACGCGGTCCGGCGCACGTCGGCATGCTGATGCCGGAGATTGAAGACGTGCCGCACGAGCGCGCCGAGGGCCATGAAGGCCAGGAGCACGAGCCAGCTGTTCGCGTGACCGTAGGTGAACGGGAAGTGCTGGCTGATCATCGCGAACAGCACCGGCAGGGTCAGGTAGTTGTTGTGCACCGAGCGCTGCTTGCCGCGGATGCCCGGCCCGGGATCGAGCGCGGTCCCGGCGGCCGTGGCAGCCACGAGCGCCCGCTGCCCCGGGATGATCGTGAAGAAGACGTTCGCGGCCATCCACGTGCCGAGCGTCGCGCCGACCTGGATGAACGCGCCACGCGGGCTGAACAGGTACCCGGACAGCGCGGCGATGATGACCGTGAGGACGGCGAGCGCGACCGTGAGGGCGCGCCCGTTCGCGGCGAGCACACGTGCCAGCAGGTCGTACGCGAGCCAGCCGAAGAGCAGGATCGCGAGGCTCGCGACGACGAGCTCCCAGCCCTGAAAGCGCGGGCGGACCGGGTCCATGAGGTACTGCTTCGGGTCGACGTAATAGAGGAGGACCATCAGCGCGAAGCCGGTGAGCCAGGTCGTGTAGGCCTCCCACTTGAACCACGCGAGGGGGGCGGGCAGGGTGCGCGGCGCGATGCGGTACTTCTCGACGCGATAGAAGCCGCCGCCGTGGATCTCCCAGGCCTCGCCGCCGGCGCCCTCGCCCTCCGCGCCGTCGCGCTTCGGCGGGCGGAGCGACTGGTCGAGCGCGATGAAGTAGAAGGACGCACCGACCCAGGCGATCGCGGCGGTGACGTGCAGCCAGCGGATGACGAGGTGGAGCCAGTCCCCGGCGTAGGCGAGGACGTCCACCGCCTAGACCCGGTCGATGAAGACGGTGCGCTGCGCGATGATGAAGCTCGCGGGATCGGGGTCCATGGCCTTGCGTTCCGGCGAGTCGTAGTACCGCTTGTTCGCCGCGTCCCACCCGGCCGCTCCGTCGTAGCTCACGACCCAGACGAACTTCCCCTCGCTCGGGACCTTCCACGCACCCTCGATGACGAACCCCATCGTCTTCCGCAGCGGACGCACGCCCTTCGACCAGACCTCGGCGAACGTATCCAACTGTCCCGGCGTGATCGTGTACTCGCGGAGCTGCGTGGTCTTCACCGGCGCACGAGCCGCCAGGCGCCGGGCAGCGCGAGCGCGGCGAGGACCATCTTGAACAGGTCGCCGGGGATGAACGGGAGCAGGCCGGCCGCGAGCAGCCGCTCCGACGGCACGAACCGCGCGAGCCAGGCGAGCCCGCAGACGTAGATCGCGATCTCGCCGAGCAGCATCGCGGCAAGGGCCGTCACGAGGTGGCGATCCCAGCCGCGCTCCGCCGCGGACCCGACGATCGCCGCGGCGAGCGCGAAGCCGATGAGGTAGCCGCCGGTCGGTCCGGTGATGTACGCGAGTCCCGACGCTCCGCCGGCGAACGCCGGCAGGCCGATCGCGCCCTCAACGAGGTACGCGATGACGCTGGCGAGGCCGAGCCGGCCGAGCGCGGCGGCCACCAGGAGCACCGCGAACGTCTGGCCGGTGACCGGCACGGGGCTGAACGGGAGCGCGATCCGGAGCTGCGCCGCGAGCGCGATGAGCGCCGACCCCGCGAGCACGAGGACGAGCCTCCAGAGCAGCGAGCCGGGGAGGACGACGAGCGCGAGGGGCCGGACGGCGATCACGGGCGGAGACTAGCGCGACGCTAGGGGTACGTGCGGACCGCCAGGTCGGTGAACATCGCGCCCGCCTGCGGGAACGGCAGCAACACCGTGTCCGTGGTCCCGTCCGTCACGCGGATGACGGCCGGCGCCAGCGTGCGAGCGGGAACGGCCTTCGCCGTGCCGACATATGCGATCCGGCCGTCGGGCAGCCACTCGGCCTTCGTCGGCTGATCGACCGTGGGCACGTCGACGGCCGGGCCGCCGGTCACGACGATGCGCGCCAGCCTGCTGTTGCTGCCGGAGCGAAGGAAGAGGATCTCGTCCGCGATCGGGCTCCAGCGCGCGTTGAGGAGCAGCGGGTCGCCGGTCCCGAAGTCGCTCGCCTCGTGCCAGACGGTCCGCGGTGACGCGCCGATGCGGTCGGCGACGTCGATCCGCTGCTCGCCGCCCTTGTCGCCTTGACTGAATGCGCCGGCGAACTGGGGGGTCTTCGCGCGCCACGACGCCGGCGTCATCCCGAAGGCCTGGCCATGCGGACCGGTCACCGACCCGGTCGCGACATTCGCGATGGAGTAGTCCGCGCCCTCGAACGTGACCGCGAACGCGATGCCGGCGCCATCGGCGGTCCAGCCATAGACCGCGGTCTGCTGCGCGCAGCAGGATCCTGGGAGGATGCGCCGGATCCCGCCGCCGTCAGCGTTGATGACCCAGAGGCCGTCGTCGGGCGAGCCCGCGGTCGTCGTTCGTCGCGCGAAGGCGATCCGCGTGCCATCCGGGCTCCACGCCGGCATGACATCCGGCTGCGCGTCGCCTCGCGCGAGGACGGAGATCGTCCCCTTCGCCATGTCGACGACGACGAAGCCGTCCTGCGCCGCGGGGCCCAGGCTCGCCTGCTCGAGCGCGAGCTTCGTGCCATCGGTCGAGATCTGGCGAAGCGGCACGATCCCGCCGTAGCTCTGTCCACCGAACGACGGGACACCGCGCGGCCGGAGGCGCCGCACGACGAGCTTCGCGGGCGATCCGTCGAGCGACGCGGCGTACAGCGATTCCAGGACCCGGTCCTGCGCTTGCGCGACTTCGCCGACCACCCAGACGTACGTCCCGTGCAGCGGTCCGGTGGCGAAGACTTCGATGCCGCCGCCGGCCGCGCTCGGGGCCGCCGGCGTCGGCGACGCCGGCGGCGTCCGCGTCGGGCGCGCGGCGGCTGCCGCGGTCGCGCTGGGCGTCGGGGTCGGACGGGCCGCCGGAGCCGCGCATCCGACGACCAGGAGGACGACGCACAGGACCTGCTTCATGCGCGTCAGCATGCGCGGGGCGGCGGAGCCGGTCATCGGACTTGCGACCCGACCAAGTCGTACGGCTCGGCTAGCTGTTGGCTCCCGGCTCCGTCCGCGGCAGCGCGACGCCGATGACGTCACGGATGGAGGCGAGTCCGTTCGCGCGCACGTACGTCGCGAGCCCTTCGATCACCTTCAGCGGCGCCAGCGGATCGGCGAATGTCGCGGTGCCGACCTGCACCGCCGACGCGCCGGCCATGAGGAACTCGAGCGCGTCCAGGGCGCTCGTCACGCCGCCCGCGCCGATGATCGGGATCGAGACCGCCTGCGCGACCTGATAGGTGATGTGCACGGCGATCGGCCGGATCGCCGGTCCGGAGAGCCCGCCACTCCCCGTACCGAGGATCGGGCGGCGCCTGTTCACATCGATGCGCATCCCGAGCACGGTGTTGATCGCGGTGATGCCGTCGGCGCCGGCCTGCTCGATCGCGCGCGCGACGCCGACGACGTCCGGCGCGTTCGGCGTGAGCTTCACGATCACCGGGAGGTCCGTCTCCTGCTTCACGGCCGCGGTCACCTGCCCCGCGAGGTCCGGATCGAAACCGAAGAGCATCCCGCCCTTCACGTTCGGGCAGGAGATGTTCAGCTCATACGCGACGACGCTCGCGATGCCGGCGAGCTCGCCCACCACCCTCACGTAGTCGTCGACGCTGTACCCGGCGACGTTCACGATGACCGGGACGCCGAGCTGGGCCCAAGCCTTCGCGTACTTCCTCGCGACGCCGGCCGCGCCGGGGTTCTCGAGCCCGATCGAGTTCAGGATCCCCGACGGCGTCTCCGCGATCCGGTACTGCGGGTTGCCCGGCCGCGCGAGGACCGTCGTGCCCTTGTTCACGATCGCGCCCAGGCGCGACACGTCGATGAGCTCGGCGTACTCGACCCCCTGCCCGAACGTCCCCGACGCCGTGAGCACCGGGTTGCGGAGGCGCAGCCCGCGCGCGGCGTCGACCGCGAGGTCGACCCCGTCCTCGGGCCGCTCGGCCGAGTGGACCGGCGTGACGACCGCCGAGTCGGAGAGCTCGACGCGCGCGAGCTGCGCCGCGAGCGGCGAGGGACCGCGCTGATCGGGGTCGACCTCGCCGGTGGCGGCCTCGACGATCGAGGCGCCGTCGACGTCCGCGAGCTCCACCGCCTCGTCCTCCTCCTCGCCGGCCGAGAGCTCCTCGAGCGTCTCCTCGATCGCCCGGCTCACGTTGACCGGCCGGTCCACCTTCCTCCGTGGCCTGCGCCAGGGCATCAGGCGGTCGACCCGACGGTCGCGGGCTCGCCCTCGCTGAACCGCATGTCGCCGAGCTCGAACACCGGTCCCTCACGGCACACGCGCGCGTTGCCCGCCGCGGTCACGACCACGCACGCGCGGCAGACGCCCATCGCGCAGCCCATGTGCTGCTCGACGGCGATCTCGGCGTCGAGGAGCACCTGCCGCCCGGGGAACACGGCGCTCGCGCGGGCGGCCTCGTCGCGCATGCGGCCGAGCGCCGCGAGCATCGGCCACGGCCCGCAGGCGCAGAGCTGATCGGCCCACGCCAGGAGCGGTCGCAGCGCGTCGGTGACCCGGCCCGCGATCCCGAACGACCCGTCGTCGGTGGTCGTGACGTATTCGACCGTCGGCGGCAGCAGCCGCGACGGCCAGAGGTACTGGATCGAGCGGCCGCCCATGACGAGGGTGACGTTGCGGCGCGAGGACTCGTGCTCCGCGAGCACCCGCATCGGCGCGATGCCCGTGCCGCCCGCGACGAGCAGGAGGTTCTTCGTCGAGCGCTGGATGACGAACGCGCTGCCGAGCGGGCCGAGGAGGTCGAGGTCGTCGCCCGGGCGGCGCGACGCGATCCATTCGCCACCCTCGCCGAGCGGCTTCACGATGAGCTCGATCTCGCCGGCCTGGCGGTCGATCCGATTGAAGGAGTACGGCCGCCGCAGGAGCGGATCGAACCGCTGCCCCGGTCGCACGTGCACGAACTGCCCGGCGCGCGCCTGGGCGGCGATGCCCGGCGCGGCGACGTTGAGGACGACGCCCAGGTCGCCGATCTCGCTCCGCGCGAGCACGCGGCCGTTCTCCAGGATCACGATGGGTCCGCCACGGTCTCGCCGAGCGCACGACGCACGCCTCGAATGACCGCGCTCAGGACCTCGCCCGAAACAGGCATTCCCCACGGGCCACGCGAGAGGAACTCGCGATCCACCGTCGTCAGCTCCTCGCAGAAAAGGACCCCATCCTTCTTGAGGCCGCCTAGCCCACGCTCGATCCGCACGTGCGTCGGCCCGGCCGCTCCGCGAGAGAAGATCGGCACCACCATCACGTCATCGGCGATGCGATTCCGCACATCCGAAGACACGACCAGAGCCGGGCGCGGCTGGTGCGGATCGTCAGGCTGTCCCGGCAGGCGCACTGACCAGATCTCGCCTCGCGTCGGGGTCGTCACGTCGCGCGGTCGAACCGCTTGCGGGCCGCCGCACCGCGGATCCGTCGCCACTCAACGCGCTCGGCGTCGTAGTGCGCGGCATCCTCGCGGAGTTGTCGCTCCATGGCGACCTCTTGCTGCCGCTCATGCCAGAGCCGCAGCGCCTCATCGATCACGGCGCTGCGATCCGTTCCCGGCGTATCGGCGACGTGCGCATCCACGACCGCGACGAGATCGGGATCGAGCGTCGCTCCGACCTTGACCCGCCGACGGATGGGAGACATAGTGTCCGACACTATACCAGACATATTGGGTCACGGCAGAACGGTTCCTACGGCGAACGTGTAGCCGTCCGGGTCCTCGAGGATCACGTCGCGCCAGCCGTGCGGCCAATCGCGCGCGCCGAGCAGCACGATCGAGCCGCGCTCCTTCGCGCGCCGCTCGGCGGCGTCGGGGTCGATGCCGAGGATCCGGATCTCCGCGCCGAGCCCGCGCTTCCCGGCCTCGGCGAGACGCGGAGCCCAGGGCTGCTTGTCGTAGGTGTGGTCGGCGTGCAGCACGATCTGGGTGGAGTCGAGCTGCAGCGCGGCCATGTCCTCATCCGAGTAGTGGACGGTCATGCCCAGCACATCCCGGTAGAACGGGACGCTCTTCTGGACGTCGCGGACGATGAGGTTGAGCGACAGCCCGGTGAGGGTCTTGCCGTACGCGTCCGATGCCATCCACGGCGTGCCGGTGCGCCTGGTCGTCACGCCACGATCGGCGCGCTGCGGTATTCGCTCAACGGGGCGACGCTGTAGCGCTGCGCGCTCGCGCGGAGCGCGGTAACGACGGCGAGCGCGGTGTCGAGCGACGTGAGGCACGGCACGCGCGCCTCGACGGCGGCACGGCGGATGAGGAAGCCGTCGCGATCCACCGCCTTACCGAGCGTCGGGGTGTTCACGACGGCGGCGCACTGCCCCGACCGGATGATCTGGAGGATCGTGGCGTCGCCGTCGCCGAGCTTCGGCACCTCCTGGACCTCGATGCCGAGCGAGCGGATGAGGGCGGCCGTCCCGCGGGTCGCGACGAGGTCGTACCCCAGCCAGTGGAACCCCTCGATGATCGACACGATCTCGGCCTTGTCCTTGTCGGCGACGGTGATGAGCACCTTGCCGCTCGGCATCGGCGCGAGGCCCGCCGCGACGAGCGACTTCCACAGCGCCGGCGCGAACGTGCGATCGATGCCGATCACCTCGCCGGTGCTCTTCATCTCGGGACCGAGGTACGTGTCCACGTCGAGGAGCTTGGCCATCGAGAAGACCGGGGCCTTGAGCGCCACGAGATCGCCCGACGGCCAGAGGCCATCCGCCCGCGCGTAGCCCTCGGCCGCGAGCGTGCTTCCGGCCCCGATCGCGACCGCGAGCTTCACCATCGGCACGCCGGTGACCTTCGTGAGGAACGGGACCGTGCGGCTCGCGCGCGGGTTCACCTCGAGGCACCACACGCGGCCCTCTTCGACTATGAACTGGATGTTCAGGAGGCCTCGGACGGGGAGCGACGACGCGATCTTCCGGGTGAGCTCGACGATCAGGTCGCGCTCCGCGGGGCTGAGGTTCGCCGCGGGGTACACCGCGAACGAATCGCCCGAGTGCACACCGGCCCGCTCGATGTGCTCCATGATCCCGGCGACCAGGGTGTCCTCGCCGTCGCTCACCGCGTCGACCTCGACCTCGCGCCCGCGCACGTACTTGTCGACCAGCACGCGCCCGAAGCTCGCCTCGAGGGCCGAGCCGAAGTAGCGGTCGAGGTCGTCGGGCCCGTACGCGATCTCCATCCCGCGTCCGCCGAGCACGAACGACGGCCGCACGAGGACGGGGTACCCGATCCCGTCGGCGATCGCCCGCGCCTCGCTCAGCGAGTCCGCTGTTCCCCCGGGCGGCTGCGGGATCCCGAGCGCCGTGGCGAACTCGTGGAACCGCCGGCGATCCTCGGCCAAGCCGATCGCGTCGGCGCTCGTGCCGCTGATGTGGCCGCCGATGTCGGCGATCCGCTCCGCGAGGTTGAGCGCCGTCTGCCCGCCGAACTGCGCGAGCACCGCGACGTCGCCGCCCTCGTTCGCGAGGACGCTCGCGACCGATTCCTCGTCGAGCGGCTCGAAGTACAGGCGGGCCGACGCGTCGAAGTCGGTGCTCACCGTCTCGGGGTTGCTGTTGATCATGATCGCCTTGATGCCCCGCTCATCCAGCGCCATCGCGCTCTGGACGCAGCAGCAGTCGAACTCGATACCCTGCCCGATGCGGATCGGGCCGGATCCGAGGATCACGGTCTTCGGGCCCTCGAGCGCGGGCGCCTCGTTCTCCTGCTCGTACGTCGAGTAGAAGTACGGCGTCACGGCCTCGAACTCGGCGGCGCAGGTGTCGACCATCTTGTAGACCGGCACGATCCCCCACTGGAGCCGGAGCCGGCGGACATCGGACATCTGGACGCCGCAGAGCGCCGCGATGTCGACGTCCGAGAAGCCCATGCGCTTCGCGCGCCGGAGCAGCGTCGGGTTCGGCGTCCGGCCCTCGAGCTCGTCGGCCGCGAATCGCACGACGTTACGGAGCTTGCGCAGGAACCAGCGGTCGATGCGCGTCGCGTCGTGGACCGCGTCGACGGTCGCCCCGCGCCGGAGCGCCGCGATGACCCGCCAGATCCGGTCATCCGTCGGCTCGCCCGCGAGGTAGCGCGCGACGAACGCGGCGGGATCCGTGCTGCCGGTCCATGCCGGCGCCTCGGCGAACAGGCTCTGGCCCTTGATCTCCAGCGAGCGGAGCGCCTTCAGCATCGCGGCCTCGAACGTCCGATCGATGGCCATGACCTCGCCCGTCGCCTTCATCTGCGTGCCGAGCCGGCGGTCCGCGGTGCGGAACTTGTCGAACGGCCAGCGTGGGATCTTCACCACGACGTAGTCCAGGGTCGGCTCGAACGCCGCGGTCGTCATCTTTGTGACGGCGTTCGGGATCTCGAACAGCCGCTTGCCGATCGCGATCTTCGCCGCGACGCGCGCGATCGGATAGCCCGTCGCCTTCGACGCGAGCGCCGATGAGCGCGACACCCGCGGATTGACCTCGATGACGTAGTACTGAACGCGCGCGTCGGGGTCATCGGACGGCGAGGCGTCGGGGTGCAACGCGAACTGGACGTTGCACCCGCCCTCGATCCCGAGCGCGCGGATGATCTTGAGCGCGGCGCTCCGGAGCTGCTGGTACTCCTTGTCCGAGATCGTCTGCGACGGCGCCACGACGATCGAGTCGCCGGTGTGCACGCCCATCGGATCGATGTTCTCCATGTTGCAGACGGTGATGCAGGTGTCGGCACCGTCGCGCATCACCTCCCACTCGAGCTCTTTCCAGCCCGTCAGGCTCCGTTCGACCAGGATCTGCCCGATCGGCGACGCGCTGATGCCGCGCTGCGCGCGCTCGCGGAGCTCGGTCGCGTCGGCCGCGAAGCCGCCGCCGGTCCCGCCGAGCGTGTACGCCGGCCGGATCACGACCGGGTAGCCGATACGCTCGGCGAACGCGACGGCCTCGTCGACGGTGTGCGCGGTCACGGATTCCGGCACCGGCTCGCCGATCTCGATCAACAGCTGCTTGAACGCCTCCCGGTCCTCGGCCTTGCGGATCGCCTCGAGCGGCGTGCCCAGGAGCTTCACCGCGTACCGCTCGAGGACGCCGGCGTCGGCCAGCGCGACCGCGAGGTTCAGGCCGGTCTGCCCGCCGAGGGTCGGCAGCAATCCGTCCGGGCGCTCGCGCTCGATGATCCGCTCGAGGACCTCGACGGTGAGCGGCTCGAGGTACGTGACGTCGGCGACTCCGGGGTCGGTCATGATCGTCGCGGGATTCGAGTTCACGAGGATCGTCTCGATCCCCTCTTCGCGGAGCGCGCGGCAGGCCTGCGTGCCGGCGTAGTCGAACTCGGCGGCCTGGCCGATGAGGATCGGGCCCGAGCCGATGATCAGGACCTTCACAGGTCCAGCCATCCGCCACCGGCGATCGCGCAGCGCCCGCCGACGTGCACGCTCGTGATCCGCTCGCGGCCGCCCCCGACGCGCACGTAGAGGAGCGACGGGCGTCCCATCTCGTAGCCCTGCTCGGACACGATGCGCGCGCCATCCGACAGACCGTGGCGCACGAGATACGCGCCGAGCGGTCCGTTCGCGGAGCCGGTCGCTGGATCCTCGGCGATGCCCTGCCACGGCGCGTACATCCGGCCGTGCACCGTGGACCCCGGCTCGACGGTCTCGGTGGTGAAGATGTAGGCGGCCTCGGCGAGCCCCCGCGGCGACGCGCGCTCGACCGCGTCGAGCGTCTTCACCGCCACGAACATGAACCGGTTGCCGCTCGAGCCGACCTCGATCGGCAGCCCTGTCTCCAGATCCGCGACCTCGAGCGACAGGGACCTCGCGACCGCCGCGCGGTCGGCGACCGGCTCGAATGTCGGCAGGGGCTGCTCCATCTCGCTGAAGCCGCCGCGCACGGTGACCCGCAGCGTCCCGACCTGCTCCTCCAGCCGGAGTGTCGCGTCCTGCGCGCCGGCCAGCACGTACGCCGTGCCGACCGTCGGGTGCCCGGCGAACGGCAGCTCGCGCGACGGCGTGAAGATCCGCAGCCGGTGATCGCCACCCCGCTCGGCCGGGACGACGAACGTCGTTTCCGGGAGATTGAGCTCCTGCGC
Organism: Candidatus Limnocylindria bacterium; assembly: GCA_035935465.1. GTDB lineage: Bacteria > Chloroflexota > Limnocylindria > P2-11E > P2-11E > UBA4735. The sequence goes on from DASYXA010000065.1 coordinate 15,846, forward strand.
GGCGGTCTGCATGACGGTGCCGGCGACGCCGCGACCGTCACGGAAGACCGCGAGCTGGTTGCCGCCGAACTTCCGGTCGGTGAAGACGTCGACCAGCGTGTATTCGTGGTGGGTCATGCGCGCCGCGCGACGGCGTCGCGCACGTCGTCCATGAACCGGTCGAACACGGGCTCGTTGTCGCGCGGACCCGGCGCTCCCTCGGGGTGGTACTGATACGTGCGGATCGGCAGCGTGCGGTGGGCGAGACCCTCGACCGAGCCGTCGTTCAGGTTCCGCTTGCTCACGTAGAACTCCGAGTGCAGCGGCAGGGACGTCTCGTCGACCTGGAACTCGTGGTTCTGGCTCGTGATCACGACCTGCCCGGTGACCGTGTCCTGCACCGGGTGATTGCTCCCGTGGTGGCCGAACGGGAGCCGCGACGTCGAGGCCCCGATGGCCCGCGCGAGCAGCTGATGGCCGAGACAGATGCCGAGGATCGGCACCGGCCGCCCGGCGCCGCGGCTCTCGGCCATGTCGAGGAGGATCTTCACGTTCGCGGCGACCGATCCGATCGCGGCCGGGTCGCCCGGGCCGTTCGTGATCACGATGCCGTCGGGCGACCAGGACAACACCGAGCGCAGGCTCGACTCCACCGGGAACACGCGCACCGCCGCGCCGCGTTGCACGAGGCTGCGGATCTGGTTCTCCTTCACACCGGTGTCGATCAACGCGATCTTCGGCCCGGCGCCGACGGTGCGCTCGACGGAAACGCTCGCCTCGGCGACCAGCGGCCGCTGCGCGAGCGGCGTCGTGGCGCGGGCCTTCGCGACCGCCTCGGTCCCGATGTCGGGATCGAGCGCGCGGTGCGGCGGGACCTGGATGAGCGCGCCGCGCAGCGTGCCGGACGACCGGAGCCGGCGGGTGAGCGCGCGCGTATCGACGCCCGCGATCCCGGGGACGCCGTTCGCGCGCAGGTACGAGTCGAGGTCGTCGGTCCCCTCGCGGCACGTCGCGTTCAGCTCGCGCACGACGAGCGCCTCGACCCACGGCTTGCGCGATTCGGCGGCGCGATCGAACACGCCGTAGCTCCCGATGAGCGGGAAGGTCATCACGACGATCTGTCCGTTGTACGACGCATCGGAGGCGACCTCCTGATAGCCGGTCATCGCCGTGTTGAACACGACCTCGCCCGACGCGTTCGACGAATCGCCGAACGCCTCGCCCCACCACACCGAACCATCCTCGAGCCCGAGGGCGGCCGCCCTGCTCATCGGTGCATAACTATACATGTCCGATGCATAAAGATGCAATTGGCGCTCGAGGAGCAGCGCCTCGCGCTCAGCGGCCGCGATCCGCCGGCGACCCACCTAGGCGAGCGCCCGCGTCGATCCGTCGAGCCGCAGCTCGCCGTCCACCGCGGCGGCGACGACCTGTCCGACGAGGCCGCGTCCGAGCAGCGGCGTGTTCTTGCCGAGCGACCGGAGCGAGGCCGCAGCGGGAGTCCACGCAGCGCGCGGATCGATGACCACGAGGTCGTTCGGCGGGAGCGCGATGCCGAGCACGCGGGCCGGACCGACCGTGAGCGCCTCGACCACTCGGTCCCAGGTCCCCCACCCCGCCGCGACACCGGCGAGCAGCAGCGGTACCGCGGTCTCGAAGACCGAGATCCCGAACGCGGCGTCTTGGTACTCGACGTCCTTCCGCGTGGACGCGTGCGGCGCGTGGTCGGTCGCGATCGCGTCGATGGTCCCGTCCATCAGGCCCGCCCAGCAGGCGCGCACGTCGGCGGCCGTGCGGAGCGGCGGATTCACTTTCGTCGACGTGTCGAACGGGAGGACCGGGGGGCGAGGCCCCCCGGTGGCCGTGTCTTCCCAGGCGAACGCGCGCGAGCCGGCGACCCACTCGTCGGTGAGCGCCAGGTGATGCGGCGTGACCTCGCAGGTGATCGCGAGTCCACCGGCCTTCGCGCGCCGCACGAGCTCGACGCTGCCGGCGGTGGAGACGTGTGCGAGGTGCAGCCGGCCGCCGGTGAGCTTCGCGAGCGAGAGGTCGCGGGCGATCGCGCTCTCCTCGGCCGCGGCCGGGATCCCCGGCAGGCCGAGCCGCGCGGACACGACCCCCTCGTGCATCACGCCACCGGCCGAGAGTGCCTGGTCCTGCGAGTGCTCGAAGATCGGGCGCCCCGCCGCCCGCGCGTACTCGAGCGCGTTGCGGAAGAGCTGCGCGTCGCCGACCGGCGATCCATCGTCCGAGAACGCGACCGCGCCGGCGGCCGCGAGCTCGACGAGGTCGGCCAGCTCGGCGCCCTTGCGCCCGCGGGTGATCGTCGCGATCGGGAGCACGCGCGCGGCGGTCGCCGCCTCGCCGCGCGCGATGACCTCGGCGATCAGGCCGGGCGAGTCGATGGCCGGCTCGGTGTTCGGCATGGCGCAGATCGTGGTGAACCCGCCGGCGAGCGCGGCGCGGGCCCCGGTGGCGATGGTCTCCGACTCCTCGAAGCCCGGCTCGCGGAGGTGCGCGTGCAGGTCGATGAAGCCCGGTGCCGTGATGAGTCCGCGCTGCTCGGCATCACGCTTGAGATCCGCCGGCACGCTCACGCCGTGTGCTCCGGCGTGCCGGCGAGGAGATACAGGAGGGCCATCCGCACCGCGACGCCGTTGGTCACCTGCGTCTCGATGAGCGATCGCGCGCCATGCGCGACGGACGCGGCGATCTCGACGCCCTCGTTCATCGGCCCGGGGTGGAGCACCGGCGCATCCGGCCGCATGCGCTTCGCCCGCTCCTCCGAGAGACCCCACGTGCGCGCGTACTCGCGCAGCGAGGGCAGCAGGCCGGCGTGCTGCCGCTCCTTCTGGAGGCGCAGCGCGATGACCGCGTCCGCGCCGTCGAGCGCGCGGTCGAGGTCCGGCTCGAACACCGTTCCCCGCGGCGTCATCCCGCAGCGCCACGCGGACGGCACGAGCGTCGGCGGTCCGGAGAGCGTGACCGTCGCGCCGAGCGGCACCAGCGCGTCGATGTCCGACCGCGCGACCCGCGAGTGGGTGATGTCCCCGACGATCACGATCCGCTTGCCGGCGAGGTCGCCGAGGGCGGCGCGCAGGGTGTAGGCGTCGAGGAGCCCTTGGGTCGGATGGGCGTGCCATCCGTCGCCGGCGTTGATCACCGCCGCGTCCGTGCGCTCCGCGACGAAGTACGGGGCACCCGATGCGGCGTGGCGCATGACGATCACGTCTCCGCCCAGCGCCGTGAGCGTGCGCACCGTGTCGAGGAGGGTCTCGCCCTTCTCGACCGACGAGCCGCTCGCGGTGACGTTCGTGACGTCCGCGGAGAGCGCCTTCGCGGCGAGCTCGAACGACACCCGCGTGCGGGTCGACGCTTCGGCGAAGAAGAGGATGACGGTCCGGCCGCGGAGCGCCGGGGTGCGGCGGATCGGCCGGCCGAGCACCTCGACCATCGCGCTCGTCGTGTCGAGCACGTGCTCGATCTCGCCGCGTGACCAATCGTCCGTCGCGAGCACGTGGCGGCGCTGCCAGCTCATGCCGCCACCCCGGCGTGGACGAGCTCGACCTCGTCCGTGCCGCCGGTCTCGACGAGCTGGACGCGCACGTCGTCGGTGAGCGCGGTCGGCACGTTCTTGCCCACGAAATCGGCGCGGATCGGCAGCTCGCGGTGGCCACGGTCGACCAGGACCGCCAGCCGGATGGCCCGCGGCCTGCCGTAGTCGACGAGCGCGTCCATCGCGGCGCGGATCGTGCGGCCGGTGAACAGGACGTCGTCCACCAGGACGACGATCTTGTCGTCGACCGAGAAGGGGATGACCGATTCACGGACCACCGGCGCGTGACCGATGCGGGTCAGGTCGTCGCGGTACAGCGTGATGTCGAGCGACCCGAGGGGAAGGTCGAGGCCCTCGTTGCGGCGGATCGCGTCGTGGAGCCGCGTGGCGATCAGATCGCCGCGCGCGCGGATCCCCACGAGCGTGAGCGCGGGAAGGTCGCGATCGCGTTCGACGATCTCGTGCGCGATGCGCGCGATGGCCCGTCGGACGTCGTCGGGCGCGAGGATGATCGGCAGCTGCGCACTCCCTTTCCGGCCTCGCAGGACCGGTCGTTAAAGGTCGACGCGTGTACCGTCAGTATATGCGGCTTCTCACCGCGATCTTCGCCGTGCTGGCGCTCGTCGCGATCGCCGCGCTCGCGAGCGCGCCGCGCCCGGGTCCCGTCACGCTCGCAGTGCCGCCGACCCCCACGCCGCGGGTCTGGGACTGGCCGCCGGCGGCGCCGACGGAGCAGCCGACGCTCGCGCATCCGCGGCTGCTCTCCGGGTTCATCGTCCCGGTCGACGGCGTGGCCATCCCGACCGATGCGCTGCACCTGCCGAACTCCCCCCGCGACTACCGCGCCGGCTATCACGAGGGCATCGACTTCCCGGCGAACGCCGGAGCGCCCGTGCATGCCGCGAAAGCGGGCACCGTCGTCCGCGTCGACAGCGCGTTCACCGAGTGGACCGCCGCCCTCGAGCAGGCCGCGTTCACGGAGTCGCTGGCCCTCGGGTACACGCCGACCGCGATCCTCGACCGGATCCGCGGGCGCCAGGTCTGGATCGATCACGGCCGTGGCATCGTGACGCGCTACGCGCACCTCTCGGCGGTCGCGTCGCTGCGGGTCGGCGATCCCGTGGCGCAGGGCCAGGTCATCGGCGCTGTCGGGAGCTCGGGCTACCCCGAGGGCGGGCCGCATCTGCACTTCGAGATCCGCGTCGGCGATGACTTCTACGGCGATGGGCTGCCGCTTCCGCAGCTGCGCCACGCGATCAGCGTGGCGTTCCGATCGCCATGAGCGGTCGACCGCGTGGCTACTTCCCGATGTCGGGCAGCAGGAACAGCAGCAGGAACGAGAGCGCGTTGAGCGTCCCGTGGGCGAGCGCGTTCGTCCAGAGGCTGTGCCGCCGCTCGTAGAGGTACGCGAGCGCCATCCCGAGCGCGAAGACCGGCAGCCAGGCCGCGATCTCGTGCGCCACGGCGAAGAGCGCGCTCGACAGGATCGCGGCGGAGGCGAAGCGCATCCGCTGCCGGAGCAGCCCGAACAGCACGACCCGGAAGAAGAGCTCCTCGACGACCGCCACGACGCCGGCGCCGAAGAGGAGATCGATGACGAGGCCGGGGAGCGAGCGGTGCGCGGCGGCGGCCGCGATGAGCGACTGCGGGTGCGCGCCGACGACCGCGGCCTGCAGATTGGCGATCGCGATCGAGAGCAGCCACAGCGCGACGCCGGCGCCGATCCCGAGGCGGGCGCGGACCGGGGCCGCGAGGCCGAGGTCGGCGCGCCCGAGCCCTGTCCAGACGCGCAGCAGCACGAGCAGGCCGACGCCGAGCGTGAGGTCCTGGGCCGCGGTGAGGATGCCGATCTGCTCGGGGGTGAGCTGGTCGAGGTGGCCGATCGGGATGGCGAACGCGCGCCCGGCGACGAGGACCGCGACGTTGGCGACGAGGAACGCGGCGACCGCGCTGACGAGCACCGGCCAGAAGCGCCACCGCCGAGGCGGCGCGGCGGGCGCGGGAGTGTCTAGCGGAGGCCGGTCCGTCGTGCCCGGAGCGCCGCCTCGAGCACGACCTCACTCCAATCGGAGGCGAGTGGCCGTGGCGTGCGCGCGAAGACGCCGATCTCGGCGACGTCCTCCGGGGTCTCGTACGCCCACGGGACGTGGCGCACTTCGCACATGTACACGTACGAGGTCGACGGCTTCGGGTCGGTGGAGCGGATCGCGCCGAGGAGGTCGAGCTTCGAGGCGACGATGCGGGCGGAATCCCAGAGCTCGCGCTTGGCGACCTCGAGGATCGTCTCGCCGGAGCGGCGGGTGCTCGTCGGGAACTGCCAGCCGGTGCCCTGCTCCTTGCGCACGAAGACGGTGAGGTCGCCGTAGAAGGGGATGATCACGGCCAGCTGGGCCGAGGCCGGTGGGTACTCGCGGAAGGCGTTGTCGCGTCGCGATACGAACGTGGCGTCGGCCATCAGCCGCGAACGTACCCTGTCGCGGAAGTGACCGTCAATAGCTCACCAGTGTCCGTTCAGCGTGCGGCCGCCGCCTGCAACGCGGCGGCCACGACGAACGGATCGGAGGCGATGACGCTCGCGGCGTAGAGCTCCATCGACCCGATATCGCACGTGCGACTGCCCGGATCGCCGCGATCGACCAACCGGGCGAGCGGCGGGAAGCGCCGCCAGTCCGCGCCGTCCGCGGCGAGCGGCGGCAGGTACAGCGCCAGGTCGTGCGCGACCGCCCCGACCGAACGGAGCGCGCGGAGCGCGTGGCCGACGCCGGCGGCGATCGTCCGCTCGTTCGCGCCCGGCGCACCGAGGATGACGAGCTCGCGCTCCTTCACCGGGGTGAGCGTCGCGAACACGCGCGCACCGCCCACCGCCACGCCCAGCCCGAGGGCCTCGTGCACGATCCAGAGGTCGTCGAAGTAGTCACGGTGGTGCCGCTCGTCGTACGCGAGCGCGGCCTGCCGCAGGCGCTCGACCTTCGGGTAGTGCATCCCGCGCGTCGTGGTCATCTGCATGTGCCCGTGGACGATCGATCCGCCCGCCCGCCACAGGCAGTTCCACATGAGGAAGTAGTACGGAGCCGCCGGGTCGCGCGCGAACGCCGCCTCCGCCCAGGACCGCGCGGTCGTGAAGTGGTCGCCGATGGCCTCGGCATCCAGCGGTACCCGCGGGTCGTGCGCGTTGAAGATCAGGACGCCGTGGTAGCCGTCGTACTTCGCGACGTTCGACGCGGTCACGCCGAGCCGGCCGGAGATCCGCCCGAAGTCGTCGGCCGGCGTGCCGGTCTCCGGGTGGCAGAACGGATCGTTCTCGGTGGAGCGGATCGTCTCGTCGACCTCCGCGCCGCTCTTCTCGGGAACCGACATCGGCCGGCGCGCGCGCAGGTCGTTGAACAGCGCGCCCTCGAGCGTGACGCGGTCGGTGACCCGCACGATCCGCTGCGCCGTCACCGACTCGACGGAGCCGAAGAGCTTCTCGATCCACGGGCGCATCTCCTCGGGCGCGACGAGCGTCCCGGTGGTGGCGCTGACGGCGAAGATCCGGTCCGCGGCCGAGCGCGCCTCCGGCGGAAGCCCGGCGATGCGCTCCTCGAGCTCGACCATGCTCATCGGCCGTGCCGCTCCTGCGCGAGCCGGTAGAGATCGAGGTATCGCTTCGCCGACGCGGTCCACGAGTGATCCAAGCGCATCGCCCGGCCGCGGAGCTCGTTCCAGCGATCGCCGTCGCGGCGGAACGCCCGGAGCGCGCGAGCGAGCGCCCCCGAGAACGCCGTCCGGTCGTACTGCGCGAACGAGAAGCCGTTCCCGTCCCGCGGACGCTCGTCGAGATCGCGCACCGTGTCGGCGAGACCGCCGACGGCGCGCACGACCGGAATGGTCCCGTACCGGAGCGAGATGAGCTGGCCGAGGCCACACGGCTCGAACCGCGACGGCATGAGGAAGAGGTCACAGCCCGCGTAGATGCGCTGGGCCAGCGCCGCATCGAAGCCGAGCGTGAGGAACAGCCGCGACGGGTAGCGCTTGTGGAGCGTGCGCCAGCGCTCCTCGTACGCGGGGTCGCCGCTGCCGAGCACGACGAGCTGCGCGCCGCCCTCGAGGAGGTCCGGCGCCACCGCGATGAGCAGGTCGACGCCCTTCTGCTCGACCAGCCGGCCGATCACGCCGAGCACCGGGCTCTCGGCATCCACCCGCAGCCCGCCCTCCGCCTGGAGCGCGGCCTTGTCGACGGCCTTCCCACGGCGGTCCTCGGCGGAGAACGGCGCCGCGAGGTGCGGGTCCGTCGCCGGATCGAAGACGTCGGTATCGATGCCGTTCACGATCCCGCGGACATCCGCCTTGCGCTGCCGGAGCAGACCCTCGAGACCTTCGCCGAACTCGGGCGTCAGGATCTCCTTCGCGTAGCGCGGGCTCACGGTGCTCACGATGTCCGCGCGCGCGATCGCGCGGGCCATCGGGTTGCACTCGCCCGGCCGCTCGGGCGCGACGCGTGTCTTCGGCAGCCCGACCGGTGCCAGGAGCTCCGCCGACGTCTTCCCCTGGTACGCGAGGTTGTGGATCGTGAAGACTGTCGCGGCGGCGCGCGCGATCATCGGGACGAGGAGCGCCGCGTGCCAGTCGTGCGCGTGCACGACGTCGGCCGGCTCGTCGGCGAGCGCCGTCGCGACCGCGCGGCAGAAGAACGCGTAGCGCTTCGCGTCGTCGGGTGCGCCGTAGACCCTGTCGCGCCCGATCCGCTTGTGCGTGACGAACACGATGCGGACACCTTCACGTTCGATCGCCGGATACGTGACCCGGAAGGACGACGCGCCGTACGTCACCGACCGCTCGACCCCATCGCCCGGGATGCCCCAGCGCGCGCGATCGATCGTGCCGTGGAGCGGCACGTACAGCGTCACAGCGCAGCCGAGCCGGGCGAGCGCCTGCGGGAGCGAGCCCGCCACATCCGCGAGCCCGCCGACCTTCGCGAACGGCGCGGCCTCGGCGGCGGCGAAGGCGGCCCGGAGGGTGAGAGCCGGCATCCGGAGATTGTCAGCAGTTCGTAAGAACGGCGCAGGGAGCGCGCCATTCGAGACCGCAACGGAACCCGCCAGGCGCGTTGAGCATCTACAACCGGTGGCGCGTTCAGGAGGGCGGAGATGACACGCAAGAGCTGGCCGCTGGCGGTCGTGGCCGGCGCATGCACCACGGCGCTGGTCGGCGGGGTGGCCCTCGCGGGCTTCCAGCCGTTCGCGGGCCCCGACGGCATGGTCGTCGGTGGACCGCCCGCGGCATTCGCCGCGAAGGACCAGCCCCGCGACAAGCTGAAGGAGATCCTCGACGCCCTCGTGGCGAAGAACACGATCACGCAGGCGCAGGAGGAGGCGATCCTCCAGGCGCTCAGGGACGGGCGGCCCTCGCCGAAGCCGAAGGCGCCCGGCTCGAAGCCGGTCCGGCCGAACGTCCCGAAGGTGCGGTCGTTCATCGGCGACGTCGTGAAGACCACGAGCCAGTACCTGGGTGTGGACCGCAGGACGCTCGTAACCGAGCTGCGCGCCGGGAAGAGCCTCGCCGAGCTCGCGAACGCCGCACCGGGGAAGAGCGCGCAGGGTCTGATCGACACGCTCACGGCGGCCGCGGACGGGAAGGTCGATCGGGCCGTCGCGGCGAACAGGCTCACCACCGAGCAGGCCGCGACGCTGAAGCCGAAGATCGCGGCGGAGATCACGACGGTCGTCGACCGTTCGTTCACGAAGCGGCCGCCGCACCCGCTCGCGCCGGTCAGGCCGACCCCCACGCCGAAGTCGTAAGGCACTGGACCGCGAAGTATCCGAACGGTCTCGGTGGCAACGGAGAACGTCCTAGGACCGTGCTTCCCGGGCCGAAGTAACGCGCATGCTCGCGCCTCGTTGGTCACGGAGAGCGACGCCGGGCGACGAGGGAACACGATGGGGAATCCGCTGGTCAACGCATTCGACCGGAGATCCGGGGCTATCGTAGGCAGCCCCGGCAGCGAAGGAACGCGGCGGGGTACGGAGCTGGGAGTGGATCGCGTCCTCGATCAGCGCTACCGGATCCTCGAGCCGATCGGCGCGGGCGGCTCATCTCAGGTCTACCTCGCGCAGGACACGGCACTGGGCCGCGAGGTCGCGATCAAGGTGCTCGACCCCCACGCCGCGGCCGACACCACGCTCCGCAAGCTCTTCGTCAAGGAAGCGCGCGCGCTCGCACAGCTCTCCCACCCGAACATCGTCGGCGTCTTCGATGTCGGTGAGGTCGACGGGCTGCCGTTCATCGTCATGGAATACGTGCCTGGCGCGTCCCTGAAGTCGCGCATCGAGCGCGCCGGCGCGCTCCCGCTCGCGGACGCGGTGCGGCTCGCCGACGGCATCGCGAGCGGCCTCTCGTTCGCGCATTCGCGCGGGATCATCCACGCCGACATGAAGCCGTCGAACGTCCTGCTGGACCAGAGTGACAAGCCGAAGATCTGCGACTTCGGCATCGCCCGCACGCCCGAAGAGAGCTCCGAATCGCCGCAGCTCTTCGCGACGGCGCTGTATGTCGCGCCGGAGCGCGTCGAGGGCAAGCCCGCGTCCGTCGCGTCCGACGTGTACGGGCTGGGCCTCGTCCTGTACGAGATGCTGGTGGGCAAGCCGCCGTTCACGAGCGGCAACGCGGCCGTGCTCCTGCGCGACCACGTCGTCCGCCCGCCCGTTCCGCCGAGCCACCTGCGGCCGTCGCTGCCGAAGGATGTCGACACGATCGTGTTGAAGGCGCTCGCCAAGGATCCGGCGCTGCGCTACCAGAAGGCGACCGAGATCGGCGACGCCCTCACCAAGACCCTTCAGGCGCACACCGCCATCGTGCCCGCGCATCACGGGTTCGAGGATTACGCCCCCGGCGTGATGACCGAGCCGCTCCGCGGGTTCGTGCCCCGAACCGAGCAGAGCCCGGTCGTCGCGCTGCTCACCGCGTACGGGCGGCCGATCCGCCGTGGCTTCTACGGCGTGCTCGGCGCCCTTCCGCTGTTCGCGCTGACGCTCGTCGCGGGCCTGGGCATCATTCCGGCAGCGCTCGGCGGAGGCCTCGTGCTGCTGATCGGATTCGCCGGACAGCTCGGACTCGGCCTCACGATCGCGTGGGTCCTCGAGACGGCGCTGCTCTTCCTCTTCGTCCCGGGCATCGCGGTGCTCTGGGCGGTCATGGGTCTCTTCCTCTGGCTCCGCGACGTATCGAGCGAACGGACGGCGATGGCGATCGCGATGCCGGTCACCGCACCGTTCGGCCTCGCGCCCGCGCTCGTGCTCTCCGCGTCGGCGATCCACGGGCTGGGCGGCGTCGTCACGGTCCTCTGGGGCGCGGCCATGACGATGATCGTCGCGATCGCAAGCGGCCAGCAGTCGTTCGGCGCCTTCGTGCAAAGCGGCCTCTCGCTGCAGCAAGAGACGCTGTTCAGCGCGGTCCGCGCGACCGAGGCCAAGAGCGCCTTGCTCACCGCGCTGCAGGGCAACAGCCCCGATCGCTTCGGGCCGCTCCTCACGCTGCTCGACCCGACCGCGATCCTCGGTCAGATGACCGGCATCGTGTCGCGCGTCAGTGGCGCGGATGTGACCTGGATCGGCACGGTCATCGCCTGGGCGGTCGCGGCCCTGGTGGTCTGGACGGTGACGCGCCTGCTGCGCGTGCTCTTCGACACCGTCCTGCGGCGGCCGAAGCGCTGGTTCGCGCTCTACGTCTTCGCGGTGGCCCTCGGCATCGTGAGCGGCGCGGCGGTGCTGTACATGCTGTTCGTCACCTGGGCGCCGCTCGCCGGGTCACCGGCGCGTCCCGCGGACGGCATCCTGTTCATCGCCGCGCTCGTCGGGGCGACGCTCGCGACCGCGCTGAGCGTCGTCATCAGCGCGACGGAGCAACCGGCGCCGGACGAAGGCGCCGCACCCGCGATGACCGGCGCCCGCGCGCTCGTCCGCTAGGCGAGGCCGACCGCGGTCCGCGCGGCGCTGCCGCAAGCCGCCGGCCGCGCCACGCCGGGACGACCGTCGAGATGAACACCCGGACCAGGCCCACGATCGGCACCGCGAAGAGCGCGCCGACGATGCCGGCCGCTTGAACCCGGCGAGCAGCGCGAGCATCGCGGCGAGCGGGTGCAGCCCCACCGCGTGGCTACGTCGCGCTCGCCGCGCTCGCCGTGATCGCGGTCCTTGGCGCGTCGCGCCTCGTGCTCGAGACGCTGGCTGCGGATGCAGGCGCCGAAGACTCCTCGGCGCGTTCGCCGGCATCGTCGAGCTCGTCCCGCGCTCGGTGAGGCACCGGGCATGCCACCTGGCGCGGACGCCGATTTTTCGGGTTTTTGCTTGACATTCGGGGTGTCTCTGTGATAGAACAGATGTTCTAGAGACACGGAACGGCGCGAAGAGTGGCTCGCAGCCGCGGTCTCGGGTGTCGTGGTGTCCGATCCCGTAGCGATGCGCACCTGCGCCCGCTGCCAGGTGGCGAAACCGGTGGTCGAGTTCGCGCTGAAGAGCGCCGCGCGAGGCACGTACCGGTCCTACTGCCGGCCGTGCTGCAGCGACTACGGCAAGGAGCACTACCGGAAGAACATCGCGAGCTACCTCAGCCGGTCGAAGATGCGCGGCCCGATCGACCGACTTCGGAACCGCCGGTTCGTAGCGGCATACCTCGCCGCACACCCTTGTGTGGATTGCGGCGAGGCTGATCCGATCGTGCTCGAATTCGATCACCGCGACCCGACAACGAAACGATCGGATGTGGGTCGGCTGATCCACACGAGCACCGTTGGCATCGTGCGCGCCGAGATCGAGAAGTGCGATGTCCGCTGCGGCAACTGCCATCGCATCCGCACCGCGACGCAGTTCGGCTGGTATCGCCTTGGAGAGGCTCTCGGTGCGTATCTCATCTGAGGACAGGCTCTATCGGTGCAGCGCGTGCGGCGCGATGAAACCGGCAAGCAACTTCTCCTATTCGGATCAAGCCCGAGGCCTTTTGAACTCGTACTGCCGAACGTGCCACGCCGCATATCGGCATGCTCACTACATCGCGAACAAGGCCGATTACATCCGGCGTGCCATCGCGCAGACGCATGCGCGACGGGTAGAGAACCGGCGGGAGATCTTGCGATACCTGGCATCGCACCCTTGCGTCGACTGCGGACTGACGAACGTGATCGTGCTCGAGTTCGATCACCGCGACCCACGGAACAAGCTCGGCAACGTCGGCACCATGATGCTGAGCAGGCGCTGGCAGCGCGTGCGGGCGGAGATCGAGAAATGCGACGTGCGCTGCGTCAACTGCCACAGGCGCAAGACCGCCGTGACCCTGAATTGGCGGATGAGGGGAGCGTCGTAGAATTTGCGCACGTGCGGGTGTGTTGAAGTGGCATCAAAGGATCTTCCCAAGATTCGATCGCGGGTTCGATTCCCGCCACCCGCTCAGTGATCGGGAAACGACTCACTAGTCTCTAGCCCGATGCGCACCCCCTCCGGCTGGCGTCTCATGCTCACGCTCTTCACCCTCGCATCGTTCATCGAAGTCGTCGCGTACGGCCAGCTCGCGGCGTTCACCCCGCTGCACCTCCCGACGATCGGCGTCCCGCCCGAGGACGTCCCGGTGGCGGTCGGCCTCATCACCGCGGGCGTGAACGTCATCGGCCTGCTGTTCCTGCCGTTCTGGGGCGTGCTCGCCGATCGCTACGGCCGCAAGCCGCTGATCATCCGGTCATTCGTCGCGACCGGCGCGGGCCTCGCCGTCGCGGCGGTCGGCCGCAGCGTCTGGCTCTTCACGCTGGGCCGCGGGCTCAACTCGCTCAACCTCGGCAACAGCGGACTGATGATGACGACGCTCCAGGAATCGGCGCCCGCACGACGCCTGGGCTTCGCGTTCGGCGTGGTGAACGGCGCGGGCCCGCTCGGTGCGTTCATCGGTCCCCTCGTCGGCGGCCCGCTCGTCGACCGTTACGGCTTCAACGTCGTGCTCGGCATCGACGCGGCGCTCCTCGCGGGCGTCGTCCTCGCGCTGACGCTCGGCTACCGCGACGCCTTCGTGCCATCACCCGCGCGGCCGCCGATCCTGCGCGCCGCGTTCGAGGGGCTCCGCATCATCCGGAGCTCGCCCCGGCTGCGGGCACTCTTCCCCGCCCTGCTGGTCGTGTTCGCCGGCTGGATGCTCACGTTCATCTACCTGCCGCTCGTGGTCCAGCGGATCCATGGCGATGAGGGACTCGGCACGGCGGTCGGCATCGCGCTCGGGGCGAGCGGGCTCGTCACGCTCCTCGCCTCGCCGGCCATCGGTGCGATCGCCGACCGGCATGGGCACTGGCGCGTGCTCTACATCGCGGCCATCGCGGACGGGATCCTGTGGCTCGCTCCATGGTTCACCCGTGAGTACTGGCCGTTCGTCATCGCGTTCGCGGTGGTGAGCGGGATCGGCAGCGGGGTCTTCAGCCTCAGCTTCAACGTCCTGGCTTCCTCCGCGACGGATGCCGCACGCGCGCGCGTGATGACCTTCGCGTACCTGCCGTTGAATCTCGGATTCATCGTCGGCCCCGGCGTCGGCGCGTTCCTCGTGGGCCGCGACGTGTTCGCCATCTTCCCCGCGGCGACGGCGTTCGAGCTCGTGGGCGTCGCCCTCCTCGCGAACGCCGCGCGGAAGCGCATCGCGTGACAATGACGCTATGATCGCCGCACGCGACCGTGGACCCCTCCTCGCATTCGCCGTTGCCGTGCTCATCGGTGGCCTCAACTTCGTCGCCGTGCGCTTCAGCAACCGCGAGCTCCCGCCGTTCGAGGGCGCCGCGTTCCGATTCGCCGCGGCATCGCTCCTGTTCCTCGCATATGCGCGGACCCGCGGCATCCCGCTCCCGCGTGGCCGCGGTCTCACCGGTGCCCTCCTGTTCGGACTGCTCGGCTTCTCGGGCGCGTACGCGTTCCTCTATTGGGGTCTCGTGAGCGCGCCGGCGGCGATGGGCTCCATCGCGCTCGCGCTCGTGCCGGTGGCGACGCCTCTGCTCGCGACCGCACACGGCCTGGAGCGTCTTCGGGCACGAAGCCTGGTCGGCGGCGGACTCGCGGCGGCTGGCATCGCCGTCGTGCTCAGCGATCAGCTCGCGACCGCGATCCCGTTGGCCTCGGTGATCGCGCTGCTGCTCGCGGCACTCGCGGCGGCGGAATCGGGCGTCGTCGTCAAGTTCTTCCCGCGCAGCCATCCGGCGGCGACGAACGGCGTGGCGATGGCGGTCGGCGCCGGCGCGCTCGTGGCCATCTCGCTGATCGCCCGCGAGCCCTGGATCGTGCCGGCGCAGCCGGCGACGCTCATCGCGTACGGGTACATCGTCGCGAGCACGATCGTCCTGTTCGTCGCCGTCCTCTACATCCTCGGCCGGTGGTCGGCATCCGCGACGTCGCTCCTGTTCCCGCTGCAACCGCTCGTGACGGTGGTGGCGGCGAGCATCCTCGCGGGCGAAGGTGTCGCCCTTGCGTTCGTCGCTGGCGCGGTCATCGTGCTGCTGGGCGTCCTCATCGCGTCAGGCGTGCGGATGCGCCGGGCGCGACTCACGAGTCAGACCTCGTAGCGGTAGAGCCGCCGTACGGCGATGGCGTACGTGACCCGCTCCTCGGACGACCACACGGTCCGGGTCTGGCGCTCGGCGGCGGCCTCGCCGTTGTAGCGCACGCCGAGGTCGTGGATGTCCCGCACCGCCTCCGCGCCGGTGGCGACCACGCGGGCCGGCCCCTCGACCCGCACGTAGCGCTCCATCTCACCGACGAGCACGGACGCGCGCGGGTCGTGCTCGAGGTTCCGCGCTTTCGACCGAGGGACCGTGGTGTTCACGATGAGCTCGTCGCCGCGCCGCGCGTACCACACGACCGTGAGCTGCGGCGAGCCGTCGGGGCGGATCGTCGCGAGGACCGCGAGCCGCGGCGCATCGAGGAACGCGCGCACCTCGTCGGGCAGCTTCACCGATCTCACGCTAGCGCTAGCCTGATCGCCGTGCGGTACGACGTGCACACCCACCACTACCCGAACGCGTACTTCGAGCTGATCGAGCGGAGCGGCGGCGACTTCTCGTTCGGCACCGATCCCTCGGGCCAGACGATCATCCGGTACCGGGGCTCGCGCTTCTTCGGCGTCACCGCGCCGATGACCGACCCGGCGCTCCGTCTCGCCGACATGGACCGCGCCGGGATCGACGTGGCGGTGCTGTCGCTCTCGACGCCGAACGTCTTCTTCGCGGAGGGCGCCGCGCAGGCACCCGTGGCGCGGATGGTCAACGACCACTACGCCGAGCTCGTCGCGGCGCACCCCGATCGGTTCAAGGGCTTCGCCTCCATCCCGATGGACGACCCCGACGCGGCGATCGGCGAGCTCCATCGCGCGATCGACACGCTGAAGCTCAACGGCGCGATCCTGCTCAGCAACATCCGCGGGCGTGCGCTCGATGACCCGGCGTACCGCCCGTTCTTCAAGGAGGCCGACCGGATGAAGCTCTGCATCCTCCTGCACCCGATGCTGCCGGCGAGCGCGGACGCGTTCCGTGACTTCGTCCTCGGTCCGCTCGTGGGCTTCCCGTTCGACACCACGCTCGCGGTCGCGCGGATGTGCTTCAGCGGCATGCTGCGTGAGCTGCCGAACATCCGCTGGATCGTGGCCCACGCCGGCGGCGCGATCCCGTTCCTCGCCGAACGGCTCGACAACGGATACCGCGACTTCGCCGAGGACCGTGCGCAGATCGATGACCTGCCGAGCACGTACCTCAAGCGGCTGACGTACGACACGGTGACGTTCAGCCCGCACGTGCTGCGGCTGCTGCGCGACTGGGCCGGCGCCGAGCGGATGGCGATGGGCAGCGACTATCCGCACAAGCTCGGCGACATCACGCGGGCCGTGACGACGATCGAGGCGCTCGACGTGAGCGGGGCCGAGCGCGAGCGGATCTTCAGCGGGACCGCGAGGGCGATCCTCAACGGCTGATATGCGAGAGCTCATCGCGACGGTGTTCAACTACTCGCTCGACGGCCTTCTCGCCGACGAGGGCACCGAGTTCTGGACGTTCTGCTTCGACCAGCCCGGGAACCGTGAGCCCAACGACCCGGTGCAGCTCGACTTTCTCCGGAGCGCGTACGCGCACCTCATGGGCCGCACCGCCTACGAGGCGATCGCCAGATCCATGACCGCGACGGCCACCGACCACCCGTTCGCCGACATCCTGAACGCCGGGCGAAAGGTCGTCTTCTCCCGGACCCTCAAGACGGCCGGTTGGGCCAACACCACGATCGCCGCGGGCGACACGACCGCAGAGATCGAGCGGCTCAGGCAGGGCGGCGACGGCCACATCGTGGTGTGGGGCGGCGTCAGGCTCTGGCGGTCGCTCATGCGGCTCGATCTGATCGACGAGCTCCGGCTGACGTTGTTCCCCTACGTTGCGGGCGAAGGTACCCGGCTGTTCGACGGCGAGCCCACGTCGTACCAGCTCGACCTGCTCTCCAGCACCGCCTCGGGTGGCGGGGTCCTCGAGTTGCGGTACCGCCGGCACCGTACCTAGCCGGCGTCCGCGACCTCATCGCGGTGCGCGCGGAAGCGCCTGATCTCCGGGATCCACGCCGCGATCGCGAAGACGGACGCGACGCAGGCCACGCCGCCGGACACCACCGAGGCCACCGGGGACCAGAGCGCCGCGACGGCACCCGACTCGAACTGGCCGAGCTGCGGTCCGCCGAGCACGAACATGATGTTGATCGCGTTCAAGCGGCCACGGAGCGAGTCCGGAACGATCATCTGCAGGATCGTCCCGCGGAAGATCGAGCTCACCGCATCCGCACCGTTCGCGATCGCGAGCAGCGCGAGCGCAGGCACGAACCAGCGCTCGTCGAGCACTCCGAACACCGCGATCGACAGACCCCAGACCGCGACGGCGACGAGGACGGTGAGCCCCTGCCGCTGGACACGGGCCGTCCAGCCCGAGGCGACCGCGGCGACGAGGGCGCCCGCGCCCATCGACGCGTAGAGCAGGCCGAGCCCTTCCGGTCCGACGTGGAAGACGCGCTCGGCGTAATACGGGAACAACGCCCGGGGCGATCCGAAGAACGTCGCGAGGAAGTCGAGGGCCATCGTCGCAAGGAGGATCCGCGTCGCCCCGAGATAGCGGACCCCCTCTGCCAGTGAGCGCAGCACCGGCTGCCGTTCGGCCGGGGCACGCGGAGGCGTGCGCATCATCCACACGGCGATGAAGGAAGCGACGAACGAGATCACGTCGAGCCAGTACGCGCCGGCAAGGCCGAAGCGGGCGATGACGAGGCCCGCGAGGACGGATCCGAAGACCAGCGCGAACTGGAAGATCGTTTGGTTGAGGGCCATCGCGGCGCGGATGAGCCGCCGTTCGACGAGCGTTGGCGCGATCGACGCGCGGGTCGGATTGTCGAGCGCCGAGAAGCACGCACCGACCGCCGTGAGCACGTAGAGGAGGGGGACCGACGCGAGACCGGCTTGCGTCGCGACGGCGAGGGCCAGGGAGACGACGGCCAGTCCGGTCTGAGTGACGAGGAGGAGCCGGCGGCGATCGACCGCATCCGCGATGACACCGCCGAACAGCGAAAGCAGCAGCAGCGGCACGGCCTGGAACACACCGATGAGCCCCACCGCGAACGACGACCCGGTGAGCAGGAAGATCTGGTACGGCAGCGCGACCAGGCGCAGCTGGC
The DNA here is from genome assembly GCA_035935465.1 of Candidatus Limnocylindria bacterium. Lineage (GTDB taxonomy): Bacteria > Chloroflexota > Limnocylindria > P2-11E > P2-11E > UBA4735. Next base: position 34,062 of record DASYXA010000065.1, read on the forward strand.
TCCCGCTCAGCGAGATGAGCTGGCCGACCCAGAGCAGCCGGAACGATCGCGACTCGCGCAGCGGGGCGGTATCGGGGAGCAGGAGCTGGCGCCAGCCGGTCACGAGCGGCGGAGGTCGCGGCGGCGCGGGCGGGCGGCGTCGATGCTCGAACGTTAGAGGAGCGGCGCCCGCCGGCTCCGCGCGACGAGCTCGCGGACCGCGTCGTCGGACACCGAGCCGAAGTCGTCGTAGTACCTGCCGACGGCGTGGAAGTCCTGGTACTCGCCGAGGCAGACCACGCCGTCGACCTCGCGGCGCAGCTCGGCGGCGGTCGGAGCCGCGCACACCGGTACCGCCACGATCAGGTGCTTCGGCTGGTGGTGCCTGACCGAGCGGACCGCGGCCGTCGCCGTCGCCCCGGTGGCGAGCCCGTCGTCGACCACGATCGCGGTCCTTCCACCCAGCGGCACCGCGGCGAGATCACCGCGATAGCGCGTCGCCAGCTCCGCGAGCTTCGCCGACTCGCGGGCCGCGGCGGCGTCGATGTCCGATCGGCCGAGCCCGGATGCGCCGATGACGTCATCGCGCAGCGCGATCACGCCGGGCGCGACCGCGCCGAACGCGAGCTCGGGCTGCCACGGGACGCCGAGCTTCCGAGCGACGACGATGTCGAGGGGCGCGGCGAGCGCATCGGCCACGCCGGCGGCGACCACGACCCCGCCGCGCGGCAGGCCGAGGACGACCGGATCGTCCAGCGGCTCCTCGCGTAGCCGGCGGCCGAGCGCGCCGCCGGCGTCGACGCGATCGCGGAACCTCACCCGTCGCGATCCACGTCTGGGTCGATCGGGTCGATCCGACGGTCGAGGTACATCCACAGCGCCCGTGCATATCGGAAGCACAGTGGCGATAGCGGCAGGAACGCCAGACCCGCGACGAGGAGCACCCACTCGAGGGACCAGCGCGTGGCCGCGAGGACCGCGAAGAACAGGATCGCGATGAGCCCGACCGCGAGGCCGTAGCTGATCGCCATCGCACCGACGAAGTAGCCGTGCTCGCGCTCGTAGACCAATCCGCATTCGGGGCAGCGCTCGGGCATGTCGATGATCCCGGAGAACAGCCTGCCGCGGCGGCACCGCGGGCAGCGGAGCGTGAGGATGCCGCGGAGCATCAGCTCCGCCCCGTCGCTCCGAACAGGCCGAAGAACGTCGCCTCGGCGACGCAGACGTTCTCGAACTCGGCGAGGTGCAGGCTCTCGTTCTCGGAGTGCGCGTTCGACTGCGGATCCTCGACCCCCGTCACGAGCAATGCCGCCCCCGGGAACGTGCGCGCGAAGTCGAACAGGAACGGGATGCTCCCGCCCTGCCCGATGTCGATCGCCTCGCGTCCCCAGGCCGCGCCGAGCGCGCTCTTCAGCGCCCCGTAGGCCGGCCCGGTCGTCGCGCCGGTGAATGCCTCCCCCGTCGGCCCGCGCGTGATCTCGAGCTCGGCACCCCATGGGGCGTGCGACTCGAGGTGCCGCACGAGCGCGTCCTGCGCGGCTCTCGCGTCCTGACCCGGCGGCACGCGCATCGAGATACGCGCCGTCGCGACCGGCCAGAGCGTGTTGGACGCCTCCTTCACCGGCGTCGCGTCGAGCCCGATGATCGAGATCGACGGCTTGCGCCACAGGCGCGAGGTCATCGATCCATCACCGATCAGCTTCACCGACGGCCGCGTGCCGACCCAGCCCCGCAGCTCCTGTTCCGTGAGGTCGAGCGGGTCGGCGTCGTCGCGCTTCAGGCCGGGCACGGCGACGCTGCCGCGGTCGTCGTGCAGCGACGCGAGCAGCCGGCTCATCGCCATGAGGGCATCGGGCACCACGCCGCCGAAGCCGCCGCTGTGGACCGCGTGATCGCTCACCCGGAGCTCGACCGTCACGAGCGCGTTGCCACGCAGCGTCGTCGTGATCGCGGGCTGGCCGATCCGCCAGTTCGCGGAATCGGCGATGATCACGGCGTCGCACGTCAGCGTGTCGCGCTCCGCGTCGAGGAAGTCCATCAGGTGCGTCGAGCCGGATTCCTCCTCGCCTTCGATGAACAGCGCGACGCCGCAGGGAGGCTTCCCGCCGTACGCGCGCAGCGCCGCGAGGTGCGCCGCGATGCCGGCCTTGTCGTCCGCGACCCCGCGCCCATAGAGCCGGCCATCGCGCTCCGTGGGCGTGAACGGGTCGGATGTCCACCGGTCGCGCGGTCCCGGCGGCTGCACATCGTGGTGCGCGTACAACAGGACGGTCGGCGTGCCCGCCGGCCCAGCGGCGCGGCCGACGACCGCGGGATGCGCCCCGTCCGTCTCGATGACCCTCGCCTCCACCCCCGCGGCCCTGAACAGCCCGGCCGTGAGCGTGGCGGTCTCGCGGACCGGCGCCGCGTCGTAGCCCGGCGCGCTCATCGACGGGACCCGGGCGAGACGCTCGAGGCCCGCGCGCACGTCGGCCATCGCCGCGCGCACCTTGGGGCGGAGCTCCAGGGCGAGCTGTGTCGCGTTCACGGTCCGCGCAGTCTACGTCCGATAATCGCGCGCGCTCACCGGGGAGACGAGCAATCGCGGGTGTCTCCAGAGCGATGGCTTCGCGCCGATCCGCGCCGCGATGTCGTCGAGGTACGGAAGCAGCTCGATGCGCATCTGGTCGTCACCGGTCGCCCGCGCGCGGCGGACGCGCGCCTCAATCTCCCGCCGCATGATCTCCGCCGGCGGCAGGGCGACCCGTCCGGAGAAGACCGCGCCGACCCAGCGGGCCTGCAGCTCGGCAACGGGGAATACCGGTCCGGAAACGCGCGTCAGGCCGACGAACGCGAGCCCGGCGACGCCCGGCGGGAACACCAGCCGGTAGAGCGCGAGCGCTCCGTCGAACGACGCGGGGACGCCGGGTGGAAGGAACGGGAGCTCCGCGAGGTAGCCGGTCGCGAGCACGACCGCATCGGCGTCGATCCGCGTGCCGTCGGCGAACATCGCGCCGCCCTCGTCGAGTGCGACCAGCGCGGGGCGCATCACGACGCGGCCGCGCGCGAGCTCGTCGAGGAGGTCCGTTCCCGGCGTGGTGTTCGCGGCGAGACGCTCGAGCCGCAGGCCACGCCGGCGGTACTCCTCCGCGACGACCCGCCGTAGCCGCCACCACCGGACCGGCGGCGGCAACACCCCGGCGAGGCGGGTCGCGCGGTGGTCGTACGGCCGGCCGCCGTGATGGCGCGGCACGAACATCGGCATCTCGCGCACCGCCACGCTCACGGATCGCGCGACGGCGGCGAGCTCGACCGCGATGTCCGCGCCGCTCGAGCCCGCGCCGGCGACCACGACGTCCTTGCCGGCGAACACGGCCGGGTCGCGGTAGTCGCGCGCATGGACGATGGTCCCGCGGAAGCGAGCGCGATCCCGCAGCGGCGGCTCGTTCGGCCGGCCGAAGAGACCGGCTGCGACCACGACCGCGTCGAACTGCTCGCCGTCCACGATCCAGCCGTCACCCGACGGGCGGACCGCGGTCACGGCGCGGTGGAAGCGGATGTGCGGCCGGACGCCGGTCACGTCGGCGTACCGCTCGAGGTACGCCAGCACCGCGTCACGCGACGGGTGATCGGGCAGCGCGGGATCGAAGCCGAGGTCCGAGAACGCGGTCTTCTGTTTCGACGTGTTCGTGCGCAGCGACGGATAGGCGAAGCCGGTATCCGGCCGCCAGAGCCCGCCGACCGCGCCCGTCCGCTCGAAGACCGCCGGCTCGAGGCCCGCGTCCCGCAGCCAGCGGGCGCTCGCGAGACCCGAGGCGCCCGCGCCGATGACCGCCACGCGCTTCACCACCCGGCGAGTATCGGTCGCACACTGGTGGGGTGACCGGGCCCGACCGCGACGCCGCGCTCCGGCTCCTCGAGCAGGGGGAGCTCACGGTGCAGGGCCGGTTGGTCGCCGCATCGAACGCGACCTTTCTCGGGACGGTCCGTCACGACGACGGCACGCTGACCTGCATCTACAAGCCGGTGCGTGGCGAGCGCCCGCTCGACGACTTCCCCGACGGCACGCTCTGGAAGCGCGAGCGTGCCGCGTACCTCGTGTCCGACGCGAGCGGCTGGGACATCGTGCCGCCCACCGCCACCCGCGAGGACGGACCGTTCGGCGAAGGGATGGTCCAGCTCTGGATCGACGTGGCCGAGGACGCCGACGTCTGGAGGATGGTGAACGAGCCCGATGTGCGGCTCCGGCGCGTCGCCCTATTCGACGCGGTGGTGAACAACGCCGACCGCAAGGGCGGGCATCTGCTTCCGGTGGCCGGCGGTCACGTGTACGGCGTCGACCACGGGATCTGCTTCGCGGCGGAGCCGAAGCTGCGGACGATCCTCTGGGACTGGCGCGGCGAGCCGATCGCTCCGGACGAGCTCGACGTGCTTCGGTCGCTGCGCGCGAAGCTCGATGGTCCGTTATGCGAAGCGCTGCGGCGGCTCATCTCCCCGGCCGAGCTTTTGGCCCTGAACGCGCGGGTGGACCGGCTCATCGGCACGAGAGCCTTCCCCCAGCCGGATCCCTACCGGATGGCGGTGCCCTGGCCGCCGTTCTGAACCCCGGGCCCGTCGCCGCGTTGCGCCGGCCGAGGCGCGGTCCCCGAGGTTACGCGGCGATCTCCTGCTCGAGCAGCCCGCGCACCGTCTCCACGAGGAGCTCGATGTCGAACGGCTTCGCCAGCACCTCCCGGGGCGCGCTGCCGCGGAGCGTGCCGCGCGCGATCTCGGGATCGGCGGTGACGAACAGGACGGCGACGTGCGCGAGCGCCGGATGGTTCCGCACGACGTCGTAGACGTCGATCCCGCTCGCGCCCGGCAGCTGCACGTCGAGGATCAGGAGCCTGGCGCCCGAGTCGATGACCGCGTCCGCGACGAGCGCGCCGTTCGAGACGACGACCGGCTCGGCGAGCCCGTCGGCGCGGAGCGTCTCCTCGATGATCCGCGCGATGTCCGGATCATCCTCGGCGACGACGACGGCCGGCCGTGCGTGATCGCCGTTCATTGGCGCATCCTCTGCCGGTGAGCGAGCTCCGCGTCGGCCTCGACTTCGGCACGTCCAACAGCGCGGTCGCCGTCGCGGACGGATCCGGCGTTCGGCTGCTGCCGATCGACCCGATCGGTGGCGACACGCTGCCGAGCGTGCTGTACGTCCGCCGCGACGGCAGCTCGCTGATCGGTCATCCGGCGATCCGATCGTTCCTCGAGGACAACCGCGCCCGTGGACCGGTGAAGCGTGAGCTCAAGCCGCTCGGGATCCGGATGGTGTCGAGCAACCCGCGCCAGGCGACCGGGGTCGAGGCGGTCATCCTCACCGACCCGTCATCGCCAGGACGGCTGTTCCAATCCTTGAAGACGTTCCTCGGCGATCCGCTGGTCTCGCACACGAACGTGTTCGGCGACGAAAAGGGCCTCGAGGACCTGATCGCCGTCATCCTCGACGGCATCTTCGAGCGCGTCGGTGAGCTCACCGGCACGCGCCCGTCGTCGGCGACCGTCGGCCGGCCGGTGGAGTTCGTCGGTGGCGCGGAGGTCGAAGAGCGGGCACGGACCCGGCTAGAGCAAGCCGCGCGCCTCGCGGGGCTCACGGCGGTCCGATTCATCGAGGAACCCGTCGCTGCGGCGCTCGCCGCCGACGTGCCCGCGGGCCTCACGCTCGTGTTCGATTTCGGCGGCGGAACGCTCGATCTCTGTGTAACGCACCGTCACAACGGCGAGATCGAGGTGCTCGGTACCGCGGGGGTGGACGTGGCCGGCGATCGGTTCACCCAGCTGCTCATCGATCAGCTCGTCGCTCCACACCTCGGCGCCGAGCGGGAATGGGGTCCCAAGCGGCTGATCCTCCCGCGATCCATCACCGGCGCGATCCGCGACTGGCGCGCGCTCTCGGCATTGAACGAGAGACCGATCCTCGAAGCCCTCGACGATCTGCGATCGCTCGGTGCGCCGAAACGCGAGCTCGCGGCGCTCCGCAGCGCCATCGAGCTGCAGCTGGGCTACGAGATCTTCGCCGCGGTCGATGCGACGAAGATCGAGCTCTCCTCGACCCAGCTCGCCCTGTTCAGCTTCCACCGCGGGGCCGTCGACATCGACCAGCAGGCATCGCGCCGCGCGTTCGAGGTCGCGATCGCGCCCTTGCTGGCGCGCGTCGACGCCGCGCTGACGCAGGTGCTCGAGCGGAGCGGCGTCAACGCCGCCGACATCGTCGAGATCGTCTGCACCGGCGGCTCATCCGCGATCCCGGCGGCGCGCTCGCTGCTCCGGAAACGGTTCGTGAACGCCGAGCTGCGCGATGCCGCGGCCCATACGGCGGTGGCCGCGGGGCTCGCCCTGGCCTAGCACCTAGGACCGCGGCTCGTACGACGCGCAGAGCATCCCGAAGTACGTCGGGGCTTCGTAGCTCAGGAATTCGCCCTTCCACCGCGCGCCGGCCAGCGCGCCGTGCAGCATGAGCAGCTGCCAGTAGCTGTCGGCCTTCGCCTCGACCGGGAGCGTTGGGTCCAGCGTCAGCAGCGCGCCGAGGTCGTCGCGCTTGACGATCTCCACGACCTGGTCGTCGAACTCCCTGGACTTCGGCGTGAAGCCGTACGGCCCGTTCGCGTCGTGGCCATGGCCATGGTCGCAGCTCGCGATGACCGCGACGCGCTGACCGGACGCCGTCGCCGCGTTCGCGATCGCCCGACCGGCCGCGACGTGGAGCTCGTACGGGAGGTCGCGCGCGGGCGCGACCACCACGGTCCGGATCGGCGGATCGGAGCGGCCGCCCATGAACCACAGTGGGACGAGCACGGCCCAGTCCATCGGGAAGCTCGCCGCGGCGGCGTCGTTCGCCCCGTAGCTCACGCCCGCGACCGGGATGCCGTCGGCGGTGATCGCGTCGCGGATCGCGAGCGCGAGCGCGCGATCGACGGCGCTGCGCAGCGCGACGCCGGGATGCCCTTCGAGCGCGCCCGCGACGGTGCCCGAGGTGATGACGGCCATCGCACCGTCGACGTGGACGTTGTGCGGCGTGAGCACGACCGCGACCTCCGGCTTCGCGCGCTCGAAACGCCTTCCCAGCTCCTCCATCCCTCGCCGCGTGACCGCGGCGAGCTCGAGCTGCTCGGGCGCGCAGGCCTCGGCGATCGCGAGGCCACCGTGCGGGGCGATGCATCCGTACACGAGTCCCATCTAGCGGACCCGGCGCGCCTCGAGCTTTCCCTCGGCTCGCCGTACCTCGAACAACGGCTGATCGGTCGTGGCCGGCCCGACGACGACGTTGCCGTCGGCGAGGGTGAACCGCGAGCCGTGGCAACCGCACTGGATGGTGTCGCCGACGATCTTCCCCTCGGAAAGCGAGCAGCCGGCGTGGGCGCAGCTGTCGTGGAGCGCGTGGATCGCGTCGCCGATCCGGACCAGCACGAGGGTCTGGGCGCCGGCCTTCGCCTTCACCGGCTGCCGCTCGGGGACCTCGGTGACATCCAGCGCGACCCACTTGGTCCCGCCCGACCGCCAGGCGTGCCGGTCGACCATGTTGCCGAGCGTGAAGACGAGGTCGCCGCCGATGTACGCGCCCAGGACGAGGAACAGGTACCCGAGCGCCGCGATCACCGTCGCTTCATACGGCGTGCCCGGGGCGTAGCCGAACCGGATGACGAGCGAGAACACGTAGAACCCGAGTGCGACGAGCATGAGCGAGGCGTGGATCCCGCCGTACTGGCGGGCCTTGCCGTCGGTCTCGTCGAGGTCGACGAAGCCGGCGAGCGCCGCGAGGACCATGCCGCCGGCACCGAGGAGCGTCGCCCAGTTCGCGCCGTCGTGGATCCCGAGGAGGTCGAGCGCGAGCGCGACCGTGAGCGCGCCGACCGGGACGTCGGTCAGGAGCGGGTGGAGCGGGTGGCCCAGCCAGGTGCCGTGCAGGACGCTCCGCAGCCACTTCGGCCGGATGACCGACCGGTCGACCGCGGTGAAGAAGTCCGCGATCCCGACACCCCAGCCCCACTTGTCGAGCATGTTCCGGTTGACGAAACGCCTGATCATGTCCAGCCTCCCCGCTGCCGCGCGATCGCATGATGCGTCATCCTGCATACGTGCAGGTCGCGGGCCGGGATGTCACGGTCACGAACCGGGAGAAGGTCTTCTTCCCGAAGCGTGGACGTACGAAGGGCGACCTCGTCGATTACTACGTGTCGGTCGCTCCGGCGGTGCTCCCCCACGTCCGGCGGCGGGTCATGCAGATGCTGCGCTACCCGAACGGCGTCGACGGTCCGTTCTTCTACCAGAAGCGCGTGCCGGTGCCGCACCCCGACTGGCTCGAGACCCACACGATCGAGTTCCCGAGCGGTCGCACGGCCGACTTCCCGGTGGTCAACGATGCAGCAGGCCTGGCCTGGATCGCGAACCTCGGCTGCATCGACCTACACACGTGGTCGTCGCGCGTCGGCGACGTGGAGAAGCCCGACTACCTGCTCATCGACCTGGACCCGCGCGGCGGCGACCCCTGGTCGCACGTGCGGACCATCGCGCTCGTCGTCAAGGACGTGATGGACGAGCTCGGCCTCGCGAGCTGGCCGAAGACCTCGGGCTCGACCGGGATCCACATCATCGCGCCGATCGTCCCGGAGCTCGAGTTCCCCGAGGTGCGCCGTTTCGCGAAGGCCTTCGCACAGGAGGTGGAGCGGCGCGTCCCCGACCTCGCGACGACCACGTGGAAGGTGGCCGACCGGACGGGGGTCTTCGTGGACTTCGGGCAGAACGCGCGCGACCGCACGATCGCATGTGCGTACTCGATCCGGCCGACCCAGGACGCGCGCGCATCGGCGCCGCTGCGCTGGGACGAGGTCGCCGATGTCGAGGCCGCCGACTTCACGATGGAGACGATGGGCGCGCGCATCGCGAAGGTGGGCGATCTCATGGCCGGCATGTGGGAGTCGCCGGCGAGCCTCGTCCCGCTCTTCGACCGACTGAAGCTCAAGCCGGCGAAGGTGTAGCTAGCAGGCCTTCTCGATCGCGCTGATCACGTGGTCGAGGTCGAACGGCTTGGCGATGATCGCCACCGCGCCGAGCGCCTCCTTGTGCCGCTCGAGCTCACCCGCCGCCGACAGGAGCACGACCGGCACGGTGTTGCCCGAGCGCCGCTGCTCGGCACGGAACGCCCAGCCATCCATCACCGGCATCATCAGGTCGAGCAGGATCACGCACGGCGACCAGCGCTCGAGGATGTCGAGGGCCTCGCGGCCGTTCGACGCGCACTCCACGGTGAACCCTTCGTCGTCGAGCGCGGTCTGCAACGACTCGCGGATCGCCTCCTGATCGTCGACCACCAGCACATTCACGTTGCGCCCACTCACCGCGTCGAAGGGTACCCGCCGGCGTTCGCGCCCGCTACGAGCGGGGAACCAAGCCGGCTGCGTCGAGCAGCCCGGAGATCGTCGGGTCGCCGTCCTGGCGGACCGGGCGGACCTGGTCCCACCGGCAGTCGCGGGGGTCCGTGTCCGGGCGGAAGCGGAGGAACCGCGTGCCGTGCCGGAAGCGGTCGGACTCCATCTTGTCGTACCGGACCTCGCACACGAGCTCCGGACGCACCTCGACCCAGTCGAGCTCTTTTCCCTGCGACCAGCGGCTCTCGCCGCCGGGCATCCGGCCATCGCCGAGGTGCCCGGTCTCGACGAGGGGCGGCAATCGCTTCCGCAGATCGTCCTGGAGCGCACCCGAGATCCCGGAGGTATGGCCGACGAAGTCGAGTGCTCCGTCATCCCGGTAGAGGCCGAGCAAGAGGCTCGCGACACGCGACCCGTTCTTCCGATAGCCGACGATGATGCAGTCGCAGGTCTTGTGGTGCTTCACCTTCAGGACCGCCTCGCGCGAGCCGGGCTTGTACGCGAGGTCCGCGCGCTTACAGACCACCCCGTCGAGCCCGATCATCTCGAGGCGCCCGAGCCACCGCTCCGCGAGCGCACGGTCCGTGGTCTGCGGCGACAGCGTGAACGCGGTCGCGCGCCGCTCGAGCTCGACGCGACGGTCCGCGAGCGGACGCCGGTGCAACGGCTCGCCGTCCCAGAGCAGGATGTCGAACGCGATGTAGGTCGCCGGCGTCTCCTGGGACAGCTTCCGGACTCGCGACTCGGCGGGGTGGAGGCGCAGCTGCATCGCGTCGAAGTCGAGCGCGCCGTCGCGCTCGATGACGATCTCGCCGTCGAGCGCGGAATGTGGCGGCAGCCGCTCGCCGACGCCGCGGAGCTCCGGGAAGTAGCGCAGCAGCGGCCGGCCGTTGCGGCTCCAGAGCGCGACGTCGCCGCCGTCGTTCTCGAGGACGCCGCGGAACCCGTCCCACTTCGGCTCGTACCGCCAGCGCTCGCCGGTGGGGAGCTCGTCGACGAGGAGGGCCTCCATCGGCGGGAACGGCACATTGGCGCCGGGTGCGTTCACCCGATGAGCCTAGGACCGGCGACCTTTGGTCTTCGGGCCATCCATCATGCTGAGGTCCTCGGGATGCGGCACACCCGGCTCGGGCCGGTCACTGTCCTTCAGCGGACCCTTCGCGGCGACGATCCCCTCCTGCTGCTCGACGACGCGCTCGGCTTCCCGGTCGGGTCGACCGAAGCGCTCGGTCCTGGGCTTGGCCGGCTCGGTCATGCCCCGGTGGGGGTGCACGGCCCGTGCCACGCGCTCGGCGGCGGACACGTCGCGCGGCTACGCGGACGCGGGAGCGATGAACACGCGGTCCTTGCCGTGGCGCTTCGCGTCGTACAGCGCGGCGTCGGCACTGCGGAAGAGCGAGTCCTCGTCGGACGCGGAGCGAGGGAATCCGGCCACCCCGATCGACACGGTGCCGATGACGTGCGCGCCCTCCCCCGCGGGGATCCGCGATGCGGCGACCGCCACCCGGATGCGCTCCGCGACGAGCGCCGCGGCCTCGGGGGTGGCGTCGGGCTGGAGCACGAGGAACTCGTCGCCGCCGAATCGCGCGACGACGTCGCTCGTGCGCACATGACCCTGCACGGCTTGCGCGATCGCCACGAGGTGCCGGTTGCCGGCCTCGTGGCCGAACCGGTCGTTCACTTCCTTGAGCGAGTCGCTGTCGATGACGAGCAGCGAGAGGGGGCGGCCACCGCGGCGGGCGCGCTCGATCTCCTCGTGCAGCCGAGCGCGGAAGTGCCGGCCGTTGTACACGCCGGTGAGCTCATCCGTGACCGACAGCCGGCGGACTGCCTCATGCGCGGCCGCGGCCGAGATCGCGAGCGACGCCTGGTTGGCCAGGGTCTGCGCGAAGCGATAGTGGTCCGCGGTGAACGAGTCCACCCCGATCTTCACCGCGCGGATCACGCCGAGAAGGCGCTGGTCGGCGACGAGCGGGACCACGATCGCGGACTTGCGGTCGAGCGGGACGCCGGGCACGGCGGCGACGCGCCGATCGGCCTCGGCGTCGCCGATGAGGGCCGGCTCGCGATGCTCGGCGGTCCAGCCGACGATGCCCTCGCCGAGCTTCACCTTCGTCTCGCGGACCATCGTCTCGTACTCGGCCGGGTAGTAGCGCGGATCGAACATCATCGTCGCGACCTCGAGCCACTGCGTCTCCTCATCCCAGAGGAACACCGCCGTCGAGTCGGCGGTGGTGACCCGCTGGAACGCCTCCACGATCGTGCGCAGCGTGCCGTCGCGGTCGAGCGTCGCCGCGCGGCGCGCGACCTCGTTGACGGCCTGCAGCTCCTCGATGTCGCTCCGCCGGGCGGCGTGCTCGCGCGCATGCATGAGCGCGAGCGACACGAGGCCGGCGAAGGCTGAGAGCAGCCGCTCGTCCTGCAGGGAGAACGCGTCGGTCTTGGGGCTCTGCACGGTGAGCACGCCGAGCAGGTCGCCGCGCGCGATCAGCGGCACGCACATCTCCGATCGGCACCCCGCGGCCGCGGCGATGTACCGGGGATCGCTCGAGACGTCGCCGACGTTGACCACCGCGCGCGTCCGCGCACACGCACCGGTGAGGCCGTGCTCGGTGGTCATCCGGTAGTTCAGCACCGAGGGCTCGGTGCTGCCCTCGCCGGCGGCCACGCCCGTGTAGAGCTCGCGGTGCTCCGGGTCGTACAGCAGCAGGTAGCGCATCGAGTAGCCGAGCTGCTCGCCGAGGAGCTCGACCGCGTGCGACAGCACGCTCGCCTCGTCCAGGGCGGCGTTCAGCAGCGCGTCCGCGGCGCGCATCAACAGGGAGAGCTCGTTCGCCCGGGGTGTCATCACTGCGACTACGAGACCTTACGTTCGGGCCTGCCCGCTGTTGCTTCCGCGCGAGGGAGTACTGACGTCCTACCGCGCGAGGCGTGCGGGTACACCCGCCAGGGGGAGGGATCCGGGCCGGCTGTCCCGTCGGTCCGTCACGCACCAGGAGCCGCGCCGGATCGCGAGCTCCGCGCGACGGGGCTCGGGCGGGGACGCCGCGGGCCGCGAGCGTTCGGCGCGCGACGGCCTCAGTATGTGAGCGCAAGTGGACGACCGCGTGATCGTGAGTCGTGAGCCGTTCAACGCGGAGACCCGGCTCGACCTGCAGGACGGGCCGCTCACGGCCGACGGCCGCCATTACGTCCGCAGCCACTTCCCCTTCCCGAGCCCGCCGGCCGCCCTGGCCATCGGCGGTGCGGTACGACAGCGACGATCGCTGTCGCTCGCCGAGCTGCGCGCGCTCCCGGGCCGCACGCTGACGGTGACCCTCGAGTGCGCGGGCAACGGCCGCTCGTTCCTCGCGCCGCCGGCGCCGGGCGAGCAGTGGGGCCTCGGCGCGGTGAGCACCGCCCGCTGGACCGGCGTCCCGCTCCGCGCGCTCCTCGAGCCCGCGGGCCTCTCCGGATCCGTCGTCGAGATCCTCTTCCGCGGCGCGGACACCGGCACGCCGCCGGACGTCGGCACGACGATCGCGTTCGAGCGCTCGCTGCCGCTCGAGCGCGCGCTCGCCGACGACGTGCTCGTCGCGTACGCGATGAACGGCGCGGACATCCCGCTCGAGCATGGCGCACCGGCACGCGTGATCGTCCCGGGCTGGTACGGCATGGCGTCGGTGAAGTGGCTGGCCGAGATCGTCGCGCTCGAGCGGCCGTTCCGCGGCTTCTACCAGGCCGACCGCTATGTGATCGGTGACGAGCCCCTCGCCGCGATGCGCCCACGCGCGGTCGTCGTCGCGCCACTTCGGTCCGTCCGTGCCGACGCCGCCACCGTGATCCGCGGATACGCGTGGTCGGGGCACGGGCCGGTGGTCCGCGTCGAGCTCTCGACGGACGGCGGCCGCAGCTGGGACGACGCGACGCTCGGCGCGGACAACGGGCCGGCGGCGTGGCGCGAGTTCCGGTCGGAGTGGCTACCGCGCCCCGGGACGTATCAGGTGCTCGCGCGCGCAACGGACCCACGTGGCGCGGCGCAGCCGCTGCGGAACGTCGTCAACGCCTTGGGGTACGCGAACAACGCGGCTCAGCCGGTGCGGGTCGACGCGCGCTGACGACGGCGCGGGCCGTCGTCGCCCAGGAGAACGCGAGGGTCAGGACGCGGCCGAGCTGACGTCCAACGAAGGCGAAGATCGCGCCGATGGGGAGCATGCGCCGGGATGTCGCAGGAGCCATGCCGTCACGTCCTCGAGCAGCGCCTGCGCCCCGACGATGTTCGACTCCGCGCCGGAGTGCGGGTTGAGGTGCAGCCCGTCCACCCCGTCGGCGACGCGTCCGGCCGCGCGGTCGTACACCCGCGACCCGGCCGGATTGCGCCCGTCGAACCACGCGCGGGCGTCCTGTGCCGCGGATCGGTAACGCGGGTCGCCGGTGACCAGGGCGAGCCGCCCCAAGCCGAACGCGGCGGAGGCCGCGCCATACGGCTGCACGGTCGGCAGCGCGAAGCGGCTCTCGACGAGCGGAACGACGTACGCGTCGGCGCTGCGGCGTGCGATGTCGATGAGGTCGGGCCGTCCGAGGGCCACGCCCGCCATCGCGAGGACGCCCTCCTGGATGTGTCCCCAGATGTGCGGCTCGGTCGCGTCGTGCGCGTCCATCAGCACATCCCCGCGGCGCTGCGACACGATGTCGTCGCACCACCGTGCGATCTCCGGCAGCGGATCGCCGGCGTCGAGCGCGGCCAGGACCTGGACCGCCCGCACGTCCGACCCCACCGCTCGGTCGTCGAACGACGCGCGCGCGCGCAGGTAATCGTCGCGTGCGCGCTCGTCACCGAACACGCGCCAGACCTTGGCCATCGCGCGCGCACCGCGGGCCTGCCAGAACGACGATCCGTCGGGGCGCGACGTGATGCCGTCGGTGTTGCGAACGCCCGTCCAATCGAGGACGAAGTTCACGAAGCGGCCGTCGTCCTGCTGCATCCAGCGACAGAATGCGAGCAGCCCGTCGACCCACTCGCGCGCGACCGGCAGCTTCGTGCGGGCCGAGAGATCGGTCCAGAGGACCAGCGCGCGGGACGCGTCATCGAGGCACGCGACGCCTTCGATGCCGCTCTCGCGCGCGGCGAAGTGCTCGCCCGCCTGATCGGCGTAGATGGCGAGGCCGAGCGCGCGCTGCTCGGGAAGGTCGAGGGGCCGCGCGAGGGCCGCGAGGCGGTTCAGCACGGCTCGAGGCTGTCGAGGATCTCCCGGACGTCGAGGTCTGCGGCCGCGACGACCGAATCGGCGGCGCCGTAGTAGACGCGGATGCGGTCGCTGCGCTCGTCGAGGGGGATATGCCCGCACGAGAAGACCGTGTCGTTGAACAGACCGGTCGTCTCGTAGACCTCGGTCGGCCGCAGGATCGGCGTCGGCGATCGCGCGATGACCGTGCGCGGGTCGTCGAGGTCCATGAGCAGCGCGCCGATCGCGTACGTCGTGTCGCGATCGACGCCGTGGTACAGCTCCAGCCAGCCGCGCTCGGTCCGGAACGGCACGGCCGACGCCCCCGTCCGCAGCTCGTCCCAGGAGCCCCAGCGCGGCATCGCGAGCGGCTGGTGACCGCCCCACTCCTTCAGGTCGTCGGAGAACGCGATCCAGATGCCGAAGATCTTCGCGAACGACTGGGGCATCGGGCGGGTCAGAGCTACGTACTTGCCCCGGATCTTCTCCGGGAAGATCACGACGTCCTTGTGATCGGGCAGGAGGATCACGCCCTTGCGGTCGAACGAGACGAAGTCCGAGGTGGTGGCCAGGCTCGTCGTGATCCCCCACCGCGACACGGACACGTAGGTCACGTGGAACGTGCCGTCGATCCAGGTGATCCGGGGATCCTCGACGCCGTACTCCTCGAGCGCGGCCAGCGGCCCGAGCGCAACGTCCTTCTCGACCGTGAAGTGGATGCCGTCGCGTGACCGCGCCACGCGCAGGTGCGAGATCTGGGCGAGGTAGTCCTGATAGCCCTCGTTCACCAGGTGCAGCGGGCCGGTCCCGTTCTTGTAGCGGATCGCGCGCGGATCGCGGAGGTCGAGGCCCGGCAGATCCTTCGGGATGTAGGCGACCCGCACGGACGGCGGCTGCGTCGACGCGTCCATGTACGCCATGCCGATGACGTCGTCCTTCGTGTACTGATGCGGCAGCGGCCGCTGGACCGGGTGCGGTCCGCTCAAGTCGAGCGTCAACGCGCCCGGTGGCAGCGCGAGATCGGTCCGCGGACGCTCGGCGACGCGCAACAGGAGGATGACCTCGTCCTCGATGACGGCCGTGGCCGCGTTGAAGACCGAGACGACCTCGAGGGCGTCCTGCGAGGCCGGGACATCCCGCGCGACCAGGAGCGGATTCTCAGCGAGGCGACGACCGAGGTCGGCCCGCGCGGCGACCTTCAAACGGCGACGAGCGGCCCGTGCTGCTCCGGCGCGAGCACGTGCTGGGTCAGCGCGAGGACGCGCTGCCCGACGGCCGGCCAGGCGGTCTCGCGACCGTACGCGTAGGCCCGCCGCTCGAGGCGCCGCTTCAGCTCCGGATCGCCGAGGATCCGCTTCACCGCGTCCGCGATCGCGGCCGCATCGCGGAACGGGACGACGATGCCGCGATCGTCCGCGAGCGCCTCGATCGCGTGCAGGTACGGCGTGGAGACGATCGCCTTCCCGGCCCCGAGCGCGTACGCGAGCGTGCCGCTCGTGATCTGGTTCGGGTCGAGATACGGCGTCACGTAGACGTCGGATGCGAGCAGGTAGCCGACGATGTCGCGCTGGGTCAGGTACTCGTTCACGAACGCGATGTGGTCGGTCATGCCGAGCTCCTCAGCGGCGCGCTCGAGCGTGTTGCGGTACGTCTCGCCCTGCTGCTTCAGGAGCTCCGGGTGGGTCTGGCCGACGATCAGGTACAGCGCGTTCGGGTGCCGCTCGACGATCGACGGCATCGCGTCGATGACGTACTCGAGGCCCTTGCGCGGATCGACGAGCCCGAATGTCGAGATGATCGTGCGGCTCTCCACGCCGAGCTTCGTCTTGAGGCGATGACGGCCGGTCGGCTCGATCGCGGGCATGCCGTGCGGGATCACGACCGGCGTCTTCGTGATGCCGTAGTCCGATACGAGCAAGCGGGCTGCCGTGTGAGCCATCACGATGACCTCGTCGCTCCGCGCGGCGATGAGCCGGACGGCCTCGCGCATCGACGGAGAGGGATCCGGCGGGACGCTGTGCAGCGTGACCAGGGCCGGCTTCCGCAGCTCGAGCAGGAACGGACGAAGGTGATCCTCGTACACGCCGTCCTTCCAGGTGCCGTACAGCCCGAACTCGTGCTGGATGTTCACCACGTCGACGTTCGAGTCGTTGAGGAGCGCGGCCGCGGACCGGTACGAATCCGGCTCGCGCTGCCGGATGCGCGCCTTGACCTCCGGACCGTACGCGCGGGCGCTGTTCGGCTCGTCGATGGCGACGACCGAGCAACGGACCGTCGGATCGGCGGCCTTCACAGCGGCCATGACGTCGGCCATGAAGGTCGCGATCCCGCAGCGGCGTGGGACCGACGAGGACACGAACGCGATACGCATGCCATCCATGCTAGGTGTCAGTCGGCGCTTGATTGTCAGCCGCGAGCGATGCGTGTTTGCTGCGCTTTCCGCTCCTTTTCGAGCGCGCGCTCGCCGGGGCCGGGCGCGTCCTCGCCGAATGGGCCCTCGCGTCCGATGCCGCCCTGCGGGACGTTCGCGGCGACCGCGCCGGGCAGCTCGATCTCCGGGACGACATCGGTGTCCATGCGCGTCGGCACGCGCTCGTCGACGGACCTGCTCTTCTCCTCGGCGGTCTCGAGGTCGTCGGACGCGCGCGCGGTGGACCTCTGATCGGGCATGCGGCACCTCCTTGGTGACGCGGGCCGGCCGTGCATCGCCCGTGCCGCTAGCGGATGCCGGCGACCCCCAGCAGGCCGGGCAGGAACGAGCCGAAGAACGAGCCCGCGATCGCGGCGCCCGCGACGAGCACCAGGATCTCGAGTCCGGACACGAGCGGGCTCCGCTTGGTGAGCCGTGACTTCCACAGACCCACGCCGAACATGACGACGGCCGAGAGCGCGACCGAGACCCAGATCCCCTCGCGCACCGGAAGGAAGAAGTACGGGCCGAGCGGGACGAGCGCGGCGAGGAAGAACGCGCCGGCCAGGATGAGCGCGCCTTGCAGCGCTGATCCGCCATGCTCGACGGCGAGGCCGAGCTCCTTCTCCACCATCGTGCGGAGGAGGACGTTGGGCTCGCGCGCGAGCTCGGCCGCGATGCGCCGCGCGGCGTCCGCCGACAGCCCTTCGCGCTCGAACATGTACGCGACCTCGGCCTCGGCCTCGCCGGGGCGCTCATCGACCTCGGCCCGCTCGGACGCGATCTGCGCGTCGAAGATCTCACGCTGGCTCTTCGAGGACATGTACTCGCCGGCGCCCATCGAGAACACCTCGGCGAGCGTCGCCGCGATGCCGCTGATGAGGACGGTGTAGGTGTCGTTGGACGCGGCCGCCACCACGCTCACGACCGCGAGGATGCTCGTCACGCCGTCCTGCAGCCCGAACACGACCTCGCGGACCTCGGCCAGGAGGTCGGCTTCTTTGCGTTCGTCGTCGAGGTGGGCCGCCAGCCAGGCCCGGTCGTGGAACGGCCGCTCCGCGGTGGGCTCGGGGTGCCGCATCAGATGACCCGTCCCGGGCCGCCGTCCTCCGCCTCGAGCGGCAGGCCGGCCTGCTTCCACGCCGTCACGCCGCCGTCGAGGTTCTCGACGGTGTAGCCGAGCGTCCGCAGGCCGCGCGCCGCCGCGTCGCTCCGGTTGCCATGGCGGCAGACCGTGAGGATCGCCGTGTCCTTCGGAACCTCGGCCACGCGCGCGCGCAGCTCGCCCAGCGGGATGTGCTGCGAGCCGGCGATGTGCCCGGCCCGCCACTCGTCGGGCTCGCGGACATCGAGGAGGTGGAGGTCGGAGCGGGCCGTCGCGTCCTCGGGCGTCATGCCCAGGATTCTGCGTCAGGCCGCAGGTCCATGGAGCCGTATGGCACGGGCGTGATCGGCGGAACGGGGCTCCCGGCGAGCGCCTCGAGGCTCGGGCCCGAGACGCCATACTGCGTGGCGGACGCCGCGACGCAGAACGGCTGGCCAGGAGGGACACCGGTGCGCGAGCCCTACCCGCTGGCCCTCGTGCCGCTGCTCCCCCAGTTCCTCCAACGTCGCCGCGCGAAGAGCGACTTCCCGCTGCGGGCGATGGAGCGGCTGGGCCTCGACCGGCCGGCGTACTTCGCGACCATCGACCTCGCGACGCAGGATCCGCGCGGCGCGCGCCCGCAGGACATCCAGAACAGCGCGTACCGCACGACCGACGAGCCGCTCCGCGCGCCGCTGGCGGCCGCCGAGTCGGTCGGCCTGCTCGAGTGGCGCGACGGACGCTGGTCGCTGACCGAGAAAGGCCGGGAAGCGGTCGGCGGATTCCGGCGGGCGATCGACGGCTATTTCGCGACGCTCACGCCGATCGACGCGCACGATCTCGATCGGCTCGCCGGGCTCCTGGACGACGCGCTCGCTGCGTGCCTCCGGTCCGCGGATCCGAAGACGCGTGACCACACGGCGCGCGCGGCGCGCTACCGCTGGCAGGAGCCGTCGTCGGCGTTCGCGCGGCTGGACGCGGCGGTCTACGGGCTCTGGCAGGTGCGCGACGATTGCCACGTCCAGGCCTGGCGCGACGCGGGCCTCTCCGGCCCGACGCTCGACGTGCTCACCCGGGTGTGGCGCGCGGAAGCCGCGTCCGCGGACGAGCTGGCCACGAAGATCAGCACCCAGACGGCCGCGGACGTCCGGGCATCGGTGCAGCGGCTGCGCGCTGACGGACTCGTGACCCCGGGTCCGGAGCTCGGTCTCACACCCAGGGGAACCGCCATCCGCGAGGGCATCGAGGCGGCGACGGACCGCTACTTCTTCGCGCCCTGGCCCGACGCCGTGGCTGCGACGGCCGACTGGGTGACCGAGCGGCTGGGGGCGGTGAACGCGGCGCTCGCCTAGAGCCCCCTTTCCACGATCGTTACGTCTGGCACCGATATTGCGAACGCACCGTGCAGAATGGCGATCGCGAATCCGGGCCAGCAAGCCGAGCGCAGCGTCACCCACGACGCGCGGATCCTGGTCGTGGATGACGAGCCCGACATCGCCGATCTCCTGGGAACGGTGCTGCGCGAAGAGGGCTTCACCGTCCGCGTGGTCACCGACTCGCGCCAGGCGCTCGAGGTCTTCAACAGCTTCCGCCCGGACCTGGTGAGCCTCGACGTGATGATGCCGAGCGTCGATGGGATCAGCATCTGCCTGCAGCTCCGCCGGGAGACCGACGTCCCGGTCCTGTTCGTGTCGGCGAAGAGCGATCCGCCGGATCGCGTCGTGGGCCTGCGGATCGGCGCGGACGATTACATGGGCAAGCCGTTCGACAACAACGAGCTCGTGGCGCGCGTCGAGGCGCTCCTGCGCCGGCGCTCGTACGCCGCGGTCGCCGATCGCGACCGGCGCCAGCTGCGCTTCGGTCTGTTCATCATCGATCTCGGCAGCGTGCAGGCGATCCGCGGCGACACCGCGCTTCCGCTGACGCCCACCGAGTTCAAGCTGCTGAAGGCGCTCGGCGGCGAGCCGGGCCGCGTCTTCACGCGCGACGACCTGCTCATCGGCGTGTGGGGCTACACGCCCGGAAGCGACACCCGCCTCGTCGACGTGCACGTCGGCCGGTTGCGCAAGAAGCTGCTGGACGCCGGGGTGAGCGAGGTGGCGATCGAGACCGCTCGTGGCTTCGGATACAAGCTCACCGTGACGCAGCCGGGACAGCCGCCCGAGAGCTAGCTCAGCCAGCCGCCCGCGCGGGGCGCAGCGCGTCGAGCCCCCGCAGCATCGCGCCGAACTGATCGAAGGTCAGCGACTGCGGCCCGTCGGACAGGGCGCGCTCCGGATCCGGATGCACTTCGATGATCAGCCCGTCCGCGCCCGCGGCAACGGCCGCGCGCGCCAGCGCGGGCACGTACGACGCCTTCCCGGTGCCGTGGCTCGGGTCGACGACGACCGGCAGGTGCGACAGCTCGTGGACGACCGCGACCGCCGAGACGTCGAGCACGTTGCGGGTCGCGGTCTCGCCGCCCGGGGCCGGAAGGCCGCGCTCGCAGAGCATCACGTTCCGATTGCCTTCGCGCAGGATGTACTCGGCGCACAGCAGCCAGTTCTCGATCGTCGGGTACATCCCGCCCCGCTTGAGCAGCACGGGGTGGCCGGAGCGGCCGACCTCGCGGAGGAGCGCGTAGTTCTGCATATTGCGCGCGCCGATCTGGAGGATGTCGACGTACTGGGCGCAGAGCGCGACGTCGTGCGGGTCGAGCACCTCGGAGACGATGGGCATCCCGGTCTCACGCTTCGCGCGCGCCAGGATCTCGAGGCCGTCCCGGCCGAGACCCTGGAAGTCGTAGGGCGAGGTCCGCGGCTTGAACGCACCGCCGCGGAGGACGTGTGCGCCGGCCGCCTTCACCGCGCGCGCGGTCGAGAGCAGCTGCTCCTCGCTCTCGACCGAGCACGGCCCGGCCATGACCACCAGCGAGCCGCCGCCGATCTCGAGACCGTCGACCTTGACCACCGTGGGGTCGGGCTGGAACTCGCGCGAGGCGAGCTTGAACCGCTTGAGCACCGGCACGACCTTCTCGACGGCCGGCAGTGACTGCAGCTGCTCGGCGAGCCGCGCCTTGTCGTCGTCGAGCACGCCGATCGCGCCGATGACGCTGACCTCGCTGCCGGACAGGTTCGCGCCGTAGCCGCGCTCGGTGAGGCGATCGACGACGTGGTCGATCTGCTCTTTCGTCGCACCCTTCCGCATGATGATGATCACGCGAATATCGTACGAGCCGTGCCGCTGTACGTGTTCAAAGGCAAGTCGCCGCGGGTGCATCCGACCGCGTTCGTCGCCCCGACCGCCGTGCTGATCGGCGACGTGACGCTGCACGAGAACGCGTCGGTCTGGTTCGGCACCGTGCTCCGCGCCGACATGGACCGCATCGAGATCGGCGCCCGGTCGAACGTGCAGGACAACAGCACGATCCACACGGACGAGGGCGAGCCGACCATCATCGGCGAGGACGTCACCATCGGGCACAACGCCCTCGTCCATTCGAGCGTCGTGGAGCGCAACGTGCTCATCGGCCAGGCCGCGGTCCTCGTCGGGGGCTGCGTGATCGGGACCGGCTCGATCGTCGGCGCCGGTGCGGTCGTGCCCGCGAGGATGACCGTGCCGCCCCGCTCGCTCGTGGTCGGCGTGCCCGGGAAGGTCGTGCGCGAAGCGAGGCCGGATGACGAGCGCTGGACCGTGAAGGCGGCGGAGCATTACGTCGAGCTCGGCGCCTGGTACCGCGACAACATCGACGGGCATCGGTAGTGGCGACGCTCCGCATCGACGGCAACAGCCTGACGATCGCCGACGTCGTGAGCGTGGCCCGCCGCGAGACGCCGGTGGCCCTCGATCGCGCCTCGGAGCAGCTCGTGCGGGCGGCCGCGAGGCTGGTCGCCGAGTTCGCGGACGGCGACGAGCCGATCTACGGCATCAATACCGGCTTCGGCGACCTCTCCCAGGTCCGGATCCCGCGGGCGGATCTCGCGACGCTCCAGCTCAATCTCCTGCGGAGCCATGCCGCCGGCGTCGGCGATCCGCTGCCCGCCGACATCACGCGCGCGGTCCTGTTGCTCCGCGCGAACACGCTCGCCGCGGGCCGCTCGGGGGTCCGGCCCGAGATCATCGATCTCCTCCTCGACCTCCTCAACCGCGGCGTCCATCCGGTCATCCCGATGCACGGGAGCGTCGGCGCGTCGGGCGACCTGGCGCCGCTGGCGCACGCGGCCCTCGTCCTCGTCGGCGAGGGCGAGGCGGCGTTCGACGGAAAGGTCATGAGCGGCGCCGACGCGTTGAAGCGCGCGGACCTCAAGCCGCTGGAGCTCGCGCCCAAGGAGGCGCTCGCGCTCATCAACGGGACGCAGGTGATGACCGCCATCGGCTGCCTCGCCCTCCACGACGCCGAGGTCCTCTGCACGTCCGCCGACATCATCGGCGCGCTGTCGTCGGAGGCGCTGCGCGCGACGGACGCCGCGTGGGACGCGTCGCTCAATGCGGAGCGGCCGCATCCGGGACAGGAGACCGTCGCGGCGAACCTGCGGCGCCTCGTGCACGGCAGTCCGATCATCGCGTCCCACCGCTTCGGCGATCCGCGCGTGCAGGACCCCTACTCGATCCGCTGCATGCCGCAGGTCCATGGTGCTTCGCGCGACGCGCTCGCGTACACGAGGCGCGTGCTCGAGGTCGAGATCAACAGCGTCACCGACAACCCACTCGTGTTCGCCGAGGAGAAGCGGATCGTGAGCGGCGGCAACTTTCACGGCCAGCCGGTCGCGATCGCGCTCGATCTCGCGACGATCGCGGTCGCCGAGCTCGCGGACATCAGCGAGAGCCGCATCGACCGGATGACCAACGGCCGGACGAGCGGCTTGCCGGCGTTCCTGTCGCCCGATCCGGGACGCCACTCGGGATTCATGGTCGCGCAGTACACGGCGGCGGCCCTCGTCACCGAGAACCGCCTGCGCGCGATGCCCGCGTCGGTCGAGTCGATCCCGACGAGCGCGGACATGGAGGATCACGTGAGCATGGGCGTGCACGCGGCCCACAAGCTCGCGGCGGTCGTGCGCAACACCCGCGACGTGCTCGCGATCGAGTCGCTCTGCGCGGCGCAGGGCCTCGACCTGCTCGGCATGACGAGCTCGGCCGCGGTGGAGGCCGCGCGGCGGGTCGTGCGCGAGCACGTCCCCACGCTCGCCGCCGACCGGGCGCTCGCGCCGGATATTTCCACGATGCGCGACGTGATCGAGCGCGATCTGCTCGCGACGGCCGTCCGGCATGCGGCCGGGGCGATCGCGTAGCCGTTCTTAGCCGGGATTCATGCTCGCATGGCGGTCGCGTGATGCACTACGTTCGTGGCCCGACGCAAGCGCGTACCGCTCATCAGCTCGGTGCAGGCCCTCCGCGGCATCGCGGTGGGCATCACGATGCTCAGCCTCGCCGGCATGACCGCGTACGCCGGCGGTCACCCTTACAACACGGGTGCCCCGCTCCAGCCGCAGCAGCCCGTCGCGGCCCCGGCCGCCGCTCCGGCGACGACCACCACGACCACCGGCCGCCTGCAGCTGAGCCGCGGCATCACGACCACCACGACCCGGCCGGTCACGATCACTCGCCGAAGCTAGCCGCATGACCACGCTTGTGTGGATCGTCGCCCGCTCGACGGGCACGGCGGCCCTGGTCGCGATCGTCCTCTCCGTGCTCTCCGGCATGGCGCTCCGTTCCGGAGCGCTCGCGTGGCTATCGCACAACCGTGGCCTGCGGGCGGTCCACGATCTCACCGGCGTCCTCTGGCTGCCGCTCGCGCTCGCGCATGTGATCGCGCTCCTGCTCGACCCGTATTCGAGGATCGGACTCGCCGACCTGGTCGTCCCGTTCCTCGTCCCGTACGGATCGTTGGCGATCGGCCTCGGCACGATCAGCCTCCAGCTCATCGTCGTCGTCCTCCTGTCGACCTGGCTGCGCTCGGCGCTCACGCAGCAGGGCTGGCTCGCGATCCACCGCCTGTCGTACGTGGCGTTCGTGCTGGCGTTCGCGCACGGCCTGCTCGCGGGCACGGACCTCGCGCAGCCGATCCTGAGCGCGCTCGCCTGGGTCACCGCCGCGGTCCTCGCGATCGTCGGCATCCGCCGGCTCACCGCGGCGCGCGGGCGTCAGTCCGCCGCCCGCTCCAAGACCGTCGCGATCCCCTGACCGACGCTAGCGCTTCGCGCTCTTCTTCGCGGCCCGCTTTGTCATTGCTCTCCCAGTAGTGCGCGCCACGGTCGTACTCCTCCGAGCCCGAAGGATGCTGCCCGCTGCCGAACGTCGAAGGGCGCGCACGTTCGGCATGAGGCTGGACGCCTTCTTGGGTACAGGCATGTTGATCGCGTCGAATTCCACCACAAGCTTCGCGTGCAGCGCGCGACCGATCTTCTCGAGAGTGTCGATCGAGGGATACACACCGCCGGCTTCGAGACGCGAGATAGCGGATTGAGTGGTGCCCATCCGTTCGGCGAGCTGTCCTTGTGAGAGTCCGCCGGCGACTCGCAGCGCCCGAACGCGCTCCGCCAGGATGTAGCCAGCGCGTGCCTTGTGGTAACCAGCCACGACATCCCCGCCCTGCACACGGTCTCTCTTGATCTGGGCCCACGTCTTCGCTGTCATCTCACTCCTCCGCTTCGTGCCCTTGTTCGATGCATCGCATCATCGCCCGCTCCGCCCGATCGATCTCGCGTGCCTCACGATCTTGCTGTTTTGCGAACACGGTGAGAAGGATCTGCCGGCGACCGCGAGCGACGTAATACGTGATCCGTCTGCGCTCCCTCCCAAGGTAGAACCGAAGTTCTCTCAGTTTGCCACGCAACCGGCGCGTGTATGGCTCACCAAGAGCCACGCCCTCTCGCTCGAGAAGGTCGACGTAGAACTGGACGTGACCGAAGTCGTCTCCCGACAGACCACGGAGCCACTGCTCTACCTCGGGCTCGACCTCGACCGCGCCCCACATAGCGTACATGCTATATCGGCGTCGGGTGTCGGTCGGGAGTGATCAGTCCGGCGCCCGCTCCAAGACCGTCGCGATCCCCTGACCGACGCCGATGCACATCGAGACGAGCGCGTAGCGCGCATCCGTCCGGCGCAGCTGCAGCGCGGCGGTGCCGGCGAGCCGCGCGCCGCTCGCGCCGAGCGGGTGCCCGATCGCGATCGCGCCGCCGTTCGGATTGAGGCGCTGCTCGTCGCGCCAGTCGATGCCGAGCTCGGCGCAGCACGCGATGACCTGGCTCGCGAACGCCTCGTTCAGCTCGACGATCGCCATGTCCGCCAGGTCGAGCTTCGCGCGCCAGAGCGCCTTGCGGGACGCCGGGATCGGGCCGAGGCCCATCTCGTCGGGGCGCACACCCGCGGCACCGGTGCTCACCACGCGCGCGATCGGCTGGAGGCCCAGCGCCTTCGCGCGCTCGCCCGAGGCGACGACGAGCGCCGACGCGCCGTCGTTGATCCCCGAGCTGTTGCCCGCCGTGACACTGCCGTTCTCGGCGAACGCGGGCCGCAGCTTCGCGAGCGCCTCGAGCGTGCTGCCGGCGCGCGGATGCTCGTCTCGGTCGACCGCCACCGCCGGGCCCTTCGCCTGGGGCACCGGTGTCGCGACGATCTCCTCGGCGAGGAGGCCGTTCGCCATCGCGCGTTCCGCCTTCTGCTGGCTGAGGAGCGCGAGGCGGTCCTGATCGGCGCGCGACACCAGGCGCCGCTGCGCGACGTTCTCCGCGGTCTGGCCAAGCGTGACGGTGTGGCCGTCGGCGACGAGCCGCGGATGCGCGAAGCGCCACCCGAGCGTGCTGTCGGCGGACTCGGGCGCGCCGCGCGGGAACGCGGTATCCGGCTTCAGGGTCACGATCGGCGCCCGGGTCATGCTCTCGACGCCGCCGGCGATGAACAGGTCGCCCTGCCCGCCCCAGATCGCCTCGGCCGCGCTGTTCAGCGCCTGGAGGCCCGAGCCGCAGAGCCGGTTCACGGTCTGCGCCGGCACCTCCACCGGGAAGCCGGCGAGCAGCGTCGCCATCCGCGCGACGTTGCGGTTGTCCTCACCGGACTGGTTCGCGCACCCGAGGATGACATCGTCGATGCCCGCTGGATCCATGCCGCTCCGCTCGACGACCGCGCGCAGGACGTGGGCGGCCATCGCGTCGGGACGCAGGCCGGCGAGCGCGCCGCCGTAGCGGCCGAACGGCGTGCGAAGGTACGCGCAGATGAACGCGTCGGTCACCCCGTCGAGTCTAGTGAGCGCGAGCGCGCCGACGCCGGCGATCTGGACGACAATGTCGTGCCATGGGCACGACGGACGGACCCGAACGCGTCGGCGCGCGCCCGTACGTGCTGAACGCGCCGGCCGTGTATCGCTTCCCGCGCGAGCGCTCGGCGCTGCTGTCGTGGACGCACGCCGAACAGCGCCTTCGGGCGGCGCGCCGGTACTGGCTCGTGACCGTTCGGGCAGATGGGCGCCCGCACGCGACGCCGCTCTGGGGCGTGTGGGTCGCGGACGCGCTCTACTTCGACGGACCGGCGACGACGGTGTGGGGTCGTAACCTCAGCCGGCGGCCCGAGGCGACCATGCACCTGGAGAGCGGCGACGACACGTTGATCATCGAGGGCCGGGTCGAGGACCTCACCACCGCTGTCGAGCTCGGCGAGCGCGTGAAAGCGGCGTGGGCCGAGAAGTACGGCCGGCTTGTCCCGGAGCCCTCGACCCGCGGCATCTGGCGGCTGCGCCCGCGCCGGGCACGCGGGTGGAGCGCGGAAGACCTCCGCGATGGCACGGGATGGCGCATGGCCGCTCGCTAGCATCACGGCATGAGCGCCGTCGCGAGCCGGGTCGTCCGGGCCCCCCGTGGATCGTCGCTGTCGTGCCTGGCGTGGCCGCAAGAAGCGGCGTTCCGGATGCTCCAGAACAACCTCGATCCGGACGTGGCCGAGCGTCCGGACGAGCTCATCGTCTACGGCGGCACCGGCCGGGCGGCCCGCTCGTGGCCCGCGTTCGACCGGATCCTCTCGACGCTGAAGCGCCTCAAGGGCGACGAGACCCTGCTCGTGCAGTCGGGAAAGCCGGTCGGCGTGTTCCGCACCCACGAGTGGGCGCCGCGGGTCCTCATCTCGAACGCGATGCTCGTCCCGAAGTGGGCGACCTGGGACGAGTTCCGCGCGCTCGAGGCGATGGGCCTGACGATGTACGGGCAGATGACCGCGGGTTCCTGGATCTACATCGGGACCCAGGGGATCCTCCAGGGCACCTACGAGACCTTCGCCGCGGTCGCGCGCACGCACTTCGACGGCACGCTCGATGGCCGGCTCGTGGTCACGGCCGGTCTCGGCGGCATGGGCGGGGCGCAGCCGCTGGCGATCACGATGAACGGCGGCGTCGCGCTCGTGGTGGAGGTCGACCCGACCCGCGCCGGGCGCCGCCTGAAGCAGGGCTTCCTGGACGAAATGACCGATTCGCTCGACGACGCGCTCGCCCGGGCCGAGGGGTACCTCGGCTCGCGCACGCCGCGGTCGATCGGCCTGGTCGCGAACGCGGCGGCCGTGCTGCCCGAGCTCGTGCGCCGCGGGGTGCGCGTCGACGTGGTCACCGATCAGACCTCCGCCCACGACCCGCTCGACGGCTACGTCCCCGACGTGCGCCATGCCGGCGTGCTGCGGATCAACGATCCGGCCGGCTACATCGCGGCCTCGCGCGCGTCGATCGCGACGCAGTGCGAGGCCATCGTCGCGCTGAAGGACCGCGGCGCGATCGCGTTCGACTACGGGAACAACCTGCGCGGCGAAGCCCGGACCGCCGGCTTCGCGCGCGCGTTCGACTACCCCGGCTTCGTGCCCGCGTACATCCGTCCGCTGTTCGAGCGTGGCAAGGGACCATTCCGGTGGGTCGCGCTGTCCGGCGATCCGCGGGACATCCTCGCGACCGACCGCGCCGTCCTCGACCTGTTTCCCGAGGACCGCTCGCTCCGGCGCTGGATCGAGCTCGCCGAGGCGCGCGTCCCGTTCCAGGGACTGCCCGCCCGCGTCTGCTGGCTCGGGTACGGCGAACGGGCCGAGTTCGGCGCGCGGATCGACGACCTGGTCCGGACCGGGACCCTGGGCGCGCCGATCGTCATCGGGCGCGACCACCTCGACTCCGGATCCGTCGCGTCACCGAACCGCGAGACCGAGGGCATGCGCGACGGCAGCGACGCGATCGCCGACTGGCCGATCCTGAACGCGCTCGTGAACACCGCCGCGGGCGCGACGTGGGTGTCGGTCCATCACGGCGGCGGGGTCGGCATCGGGAACTCGATCCACGCCGGCATGGTCGCCGTCGCGGACGGGACGGAACTCGGCCGTCGGAAGCTGGAGCGCGTGCTGGTGACCGATCCGGGCACCGGCGTCATGCGTCACGCCGACGCCGGCTACCCGGACGCGATCGCGTTCGCGAGCGAGCGCGGCGTCGACCTCCCGAGCGTCCCCTAGCCATCGCCCCGGCGCATTGCCGGATCCGCACGATCGGGTAACGGAGCATCCCGGGGAGGGCTCGTCGGCATCGCACCTGCGTGCCCGGTCGCGTGACCGTGATGCCACCGACCGAGCGAGCGCTCCATTCCTGCGCGATCTTCGACTCTCCGGCCGAACGGCTGCGGGTGATGTGCCGCCATCTGGCCGACGGCCTCGGACGGGGGCTCCTGGCCCTGGGCCTGGTGGAGGAGGTCAGCCCCCGCGAGCTGACCGACGGGCTCGAACGCGACGGGATCGATGCCGGACTCCAGGTCGCGCTCGGTGCGCTGCGGATCCGGCGGGCGCGGGCCGTCTACGTCCGGCATGGGGCGTTCGACCCGATGTCGATGATCGCCCTCGTGGCCGAGACCGAGCGGGAGGCTCGGCTCGCGGGCTATCGGGGCCTCTGCGCCGCCGGTGACATGAGCTGGGCGCTCTCCGACGACCCCGGCGCGGACCGCCTCGTCGAGTACGAGTACCTGCTGGGTCGCA
Organism: Candidatus Limnocylindria bacterium; assembly: GCA_035935465.1. Lineage (GTDB taxonomy): Bacteria > Chloroflexota > Limnocylindria > P2-11E > P2-11E > UBA4735. Next base: position 63,081 of record DASYXA010000065.1, read on the forward strand.
CCATCTTCAGCCGCTTGGACGTCGTCGGGCTCTGCCTCTACGACGCGAGGCGGTTCGACCCGGGAGTGCTCCGGCACATGTCCAAGGCCCATCCGGTGCACATCGCGAACATCCGTGGGAGCGCCACCGGCTGAACGGCCGGCGCTCGCTAGCGCGGGCCCGCTGCGATCGGTAGGCGCAACGTAAAGGTGCTCCCCTCGCCGAGGCGCGAGGTGACCTCCAGCGTGCCGCCATGGCGTTCCACGATGCCGCGGACGGACCAGAGGCCGACGCCGCTTCCGGGGACCGCGCTCGCATTCGATCCCCGGTAGAACCGGCCGAACACCAGCTCGCGCTCGTCGTCCGGGATCCCGAGACCCTGATCGCTGATCGCGATCGCAGCGAGACGGACCTCGCCGGCGCGCTCCTCCGACACCGCGGCCGAGATCCGGCCACCCTGGGGACTGAACTTCACCGCGTTGCTGACGAGATTGTCGACCGACCGCTCGATCTGGTCGCGGTCCAACGCGCCGACGAGCGAGTCGATGCCCCGATCGAGGACGAACTCGTGCCCGTTGTCCGTCACCCGATACCCGTCCAGCACGCTCCGCACGAGCGCCACGAGCTCGACGGGCTCCCGGTGCAGCGGCGATCCGTCGGACCCCTCACGCCTGGCGAGGTCCATCAGCTCGTCCACCCGCAACGCGCCCCGGCGCAGGGCCGCCTCGATGGACGAGAGCCGGCTGCCGAGCTGCGCCTGGTCGAGCCGACCCTTCGTCGCCTGGTGGCGGAGGAGCTGGGCGATCGCGGTCGCGCTGGCCAACGGGCTCTTCAGATCGTGTCCGAGCGTCGCGAAGAACGCGTCGCGCTCGCGCGCGGCGATCGCGCGCTCTTCCTCGAGGGCGACCTCCGCCCTGCGCCGCGCGACCTCGTGCTCGCTCAGCGTCGTCAACGCAAGGAACACCGCGCCGTCCAGGGCGTCGTGGAGCAGCAGCTCCGCACCGACCACGTCGGTCGTGGGCGAGCGGTCCGAGACATACCTGCGCAGGGCCCGGCCGATCTCCTGGCGCAACAGCCGGAACTCGACCACGACGTCCGGAGCGATGAAGCCCTGCTCGAAGCGCACGCGGGCATGGCCCTGGGCCGCGGCGAGCACATCGGGATCCTCGAGCGGGACGCCGGCGTTGCCGGACCGTCGGCCGTACCTCGTCAACAGGCGGGTGAGCGCATCGAACAACGCGGGGATGTGGTCCGCGACGGCGCGCTCCGAGCGGGCGCGGTGAAATGGTTGATCGGTGGCGGCATCGAGCCAGCGAGTGAGGATCTCGTCGCGCCGCGCGCTGAGGAGCTCCACCACCCACGACAGGTCGGCATCCTGGATGATCGCTTCCACCCGCGTCGCCACGTCCGACTCCGGTGGCACCAGTGGCAGCGCTGCCACGAATCGATCGGTCATCAGCCTCTCCAACGTGGCGCGGCCGCCACCTGCGCTGATGGTCGCATCACGATCGCGTAACGAAAAGCGCCCGAGCGGCGATCTGCTCGGCCGCTCGCCGGGTGGTCAGGTCGGCTGGCGGCTAGCCGTGCGTGAGCTCGACCAACACCGCGTCGAGCCGCTCGTAGCTCTCGCGTGCGCCGGACTCCATGCCACTCTCGACCATCCCGTCGAGGTCCTCCTTCGACGCGAACTGGTCGCGGACGGTGAGGATGGTCCGGCCGTCCCGCTCGGTCAGGGTCAACGTCTCGACCGAGATATGTCCCGGCAGCGGCTCGTACTCGAAGGTCCAGACGATGCGCTCGGGCGGCACGATCTCGCGGTACTCCCCGCGGAACGCGTGCTCGCCGCCATCGGCGGCGATGTTGCGCATCCGCCACTTCCCGCCCGGCCGGAGGTCCAGCGTGTCGACGACCGTCGTGTACCGGCGCGGACCCCACCAGCGCGAGATGAGCGTCGGATCGGTCATCGCCTTCCAGACGAGGTCGCGCGGGGCGTCGAACTCTCGCCTGAGGACGAGCTCCGTGTCGGATACGCGGGTGACGCTCAGGTCGAACCTACCTGCGGCGGCCATCTGGCTTCCCCTTTTCCCGTTGTAGCTCGCGCAGCACGTCATCGAGCTGTTCGAAGCGCTCACCCCAGAGCCTGCGGTACCCCTCCAGCCAGTCGTCGAGCTCCTTGAGGCCCGCCGCCCGCAGGCCGTAGATGCGCTGCTGCGCGACCGGCCGGACCTGCACGAGGCCCGCGTCGCTCAGCACGCGCAGGTGCTTGGACACCTGCGGCTGGCGCATCCGGAGGCGCTCCGCGATCCCGCCCACCGGGAGTGGCTTGTGGCGGAGCAGCTCGACGATCTGGAGCCGGTTGGGCTCCGCGAGGGCGCTGAACGTGGCGTTCACGAGCTCTGTATACGCCTATAGGAATATACCTGTCAAGGAATATTCATGACCAGACACCGCAGCACGCGCGGTGGGTCCGTCCGGCGGCTCCCGACCGCGGACCCGAGCCGGATCAGCCCCTCCCGGGGCGGCGGCGGGCCGAACCGCCGCACGGTCGTCGCCAGGATCGCGGCCGCGGTCGGGGTCGTGAGCTCGCCGGCCTCCGGCCCCTCGCGGGTCGTCGGCAGCGAGCGGAGCAGCTCGGCCGTCGCCGGCGGCGGCACCGGGAAGGTCCCGTGGGAGAACGTGATCGTGCCCCCACCCACGTTGATCGGCGACGCTTCGACGGCCTCGACCGCGAGCGCAGCGCAGAGCGCGTGGAAGCCGACGACATCGAGGAGGGTGTCGGCCGCGGAGAGCTCGTGGAGCTGGAGTCGCTCGAGCGGCACCCCGTGGATCCTGGACTCGACCGCGCCGAGCCGGCCGATGGTCCGCGCGGCGGCGCGGCGGACCGCCTCGGGGAGGCCGCTCCGGTCGATCGCCGCGAGCGCCGCGGGGAGCTGCCGCTCGACCGCGGGTCCGCGCTCCGTCAGGCGGAGTCGCGCGGCGCGCCGTGCGCCCAGCGGGATCTCGTCGATGGCGATCTCGAGCTCATCGCCCAGACCGAGCGCGTCGCGGACCGCGATCAGCCGGTCGAGCGGAGCGCCCGCGTCGAGGAGCGCGGCCAGCAGCATGTCCCCGGCCGCACCGGCGGAGCAGTCGAAGTACGCGATCCGCACTCAGGGCCCTTCGGCGTGGTCGGCCCCGACCCGGCGCTCCCGCGGCGGGTCGTCCACTACGCCACGCGCGTGCCGGCCTGGTACACCGCCCACACCCGCCAGAGGGCCCGGGCATCGGAGAGCGGATCGCCATGAACGAGGACGAGGTCGGCGGGCATCCCCGGCTCGATCCGCCCGGCGTGCGCTTCGCCGAGGAGCTCGCCGCCCGCGCGCGTCGCCGCGACGAGCGCCTCGCGCGGCGTGAGCCCGGCGGCCACGAGCAGCTCGACCTCCCAGGCGAGATGTCCGGCGCGCACCGAGCCGCCGCCGAAGTCCGAGCCGGTCGCGATACGCACGCCGGCGCGCTTCGCGACCGCGACCGACGCGTACGCGCCCTCCTTCCGCGTCGCGATGCGCCGCGCGCCGTCCGTCGTCGTGAAGCGCTCGATCGCGGTGGTGCGAGCGAAGCTCTCCCACGACGCGAAGACGGAGAGCGTCGAGGTGAGGGTCACGTTGTTCCGCCGCATCGTGCGCGCGATGTCGTCGTCGAGCTCCATGCCGTGCTCGATCGAGTCGACGCCCGCCGCGGCCGCGACGCGCGCGCCGTCGAGGTATCCCGAGGGCAGGCGACGCGCGCGCCGCGGGCGTGGACGGCGTTCGTCATCGCGGTCATCGCCGCGACGCTGAACGGCGAGTCCTTCACGCCGCCCGGCGCGTCCATATAGATCTTCACGAAGTCGGTGCCGAGATCGAGCTGGCCGAGCGCGGCCGCGGTGAGGCCCTCGTCGTCGGTGGTCACCCACAGGTCCGGGTACCCGGTCTTGCCGATCCAGGTGCCCGCCACGCGGATGTACGGCTCGCCGGCCTTGCCCCGCAGCTCCTCGCGCACATCGAGCGAGATCGGCCGCCCGGCGCTGCTCGGCGCGCCGACATCGCGGGCCCACAGCACGCCGGCCTGCACGAGCCGGTGCGCGTTGGCGCGCGCGACGTCGCGAAGCACGGCGGGCGGGTCGCCACCGCGGTCGATCCAGTGACTGCCGCCCGGCATGGTGAGATGGCTGTGGCAGTCGACCATCGCCGGCACGATGACCGCGCCGCCGGTGTCGATGACGGTCGCGCCGGTATGGTCGATCCCGTCGTTCGGTCCGATCGCCTCGATCCTGCCGTCCGCGATCGCGACGCTCACGCCGAGGCGCAGCGAGTCCGACGACCCGTCGGCGAATGCCGCGTCGCGCAGCACGGTGCGCGTCACTTCGCCGGCCCGGCGGCCTGACCCTCGCCCTGATACCTCCCCTTGTAGCCCTCGGCCGTCGCGGCGGACAGGCGCAGGAACACGAGCTGCAGGACCGCCGCGCCACGCTGCAGCCGGTAGCCCTTCGGATTGAGGACGCTCAGCAGACCTTCGCCCCGGCCCGAGTACCCCGCGTCCCAGACCGCGGTGTGGATCGCGACGCCGGAGCGCAGCAGCGTCGAGCGCGGCCGCGCGAGCGCCATGAGATCCGCCGGCAGGTTGACCTTCTCGGCGTAGCCGATCACGTAGCCGCCCTGATGGAGGTCCCACCACCCGTCGGCGTCGGGCTGGACGTCCTCGCGGGCCGCGGGCTCGCGAAGGTGCGGCGCCGCGCCGAGCAGGCCGGGCGAGGTGAGGCGCTGGACCCGCTCCACGCGCAGGTCGATCCCGTTCGGCTGGATCTGGGTCGCCTCGATGCCCTCGACCAGGGGTGGCTGCGCGGTGATCGCCGCTTTCAGCTCCTCACGCGAGAGCACACTCACTGGCACGGATGCTAGGCGGGCAGGCGGCCAGATGCCACACTTCGCCCGATGCCCGACCTCGCACCGAAGCCCGTCGCCGCGTCGAAGACCGTGTTCGCGAAGTCGATGCTGCCGAGCGACGCCAACCCCTCGGGGAACGTGCACGGCGGCGAGATCATGAAGCTCATCGACGAGTGCGCCGGCGCGGCCGCGGGCCGCCACGCCCGCCGCCGCGTCGTGACGGCGCGGGTGGACGAGCTCTCGTTCCTCGCACCGGTCTACGTCGGCAATCTGGTCACGGCTCGGGCATCGGTGAACGACGTCGGCACGAAGAGCATGGAGATCGGCGTGCGCGTCGACGCCGAGGACATGCTCACCGGCACGGTCGTCCACGTGTCGTCCGCGTATCTCGTGTACGTCGCGATCGACGGCGACGGCAAGCCGGTCCCGATACCGCCGGTCATCGCCGAGACCGACGAGGAGCGGCGCCGGATGGCCGCGGCGAAGGTCCGGCGCGCGCGCCGCGTTCAGCGGTAGCATCCCGCCAGCGCGAAGGAGGCAGAGATGAGAGGCGCACGCACCCTGTCCGTGACTCTGGCGATGCTGCTGGTCGCAGCCGGCTGCCAGGCCCCGCGAGCCACCTCGAGCGGCACGACGCCACCGCCGGCTGTGAGCGCGAGCGCCACCGCGAGCGCGGCGCCCGACTTCACCGGCAAGACGCTGAACGTCGTCACCGGGGGCACCGGGGGCGTGTACATCCTGTACGGCGCCGCGCTGGCCGACCTGCTCACCAAGAAGATGAAGGTCGCCGCGAGCGCCGAGTCGACCGCGGCGTCGGTCGCGAACATGCAGCTGATCCGGGACGGCAAGGCCGATCTCGCGTTCAGCCTGTCCGACACCACGTACGACGCGGTGAAGGGCAATGGCACGTTCAAGGACAAGCCCGCGGACGCGAAGGCGCTCGCGGTCCTGTACACGAACTTCACCCACATCGTCGTCAAGGACGGCGCGGGCATCAATACGATCGCGGACCTCAAGGGCAAGCGCGTGTCGGTCGGCGCGGCCAACTCCGGCACGGAGGTCATCGCGAACCGGGTCCTCGATGTGAATGGCCTCGATCCGGCGAAGGACATCCAGCGCGAGCGGCTCGGGGTCGCCGACTCGGCTAGCGGCCTGCACGACGGCAAGCTCGACGCGTTCTTCTGGAGCGGGGGGCTGCCGACGCCGCAGATCACCGACCTCGCGAACAACACGAAGCTCAAGCTGCTCGACCAGGGCGACACGGTCACCAAGCTCGCGGCGAAGTACGGCCCGTTCTACTTCGCCGCGAAGATCCCCGCGGGCGCCTACAAGGACGTCGGCGCCAGCGTCAGCGCGGGTGTCGCCAACATCCTCGTGGTCCCGACCAAGATGGACCCGGCCCTGGCCCGGGCGATCCTCCAGACGATCTTCGACAACAAGGCGGACCTCGAGGCCGTGCGCCCGGAGGCCAAGGATCTGACCCTCGCGTCGGCGACCGTCGGCTCGCCGATCGACTTCCATCCGGGGGCCATCGACTTCTACAAGTCGAAAGGCGTTTGGAAGCCGTGACGTGCGGGCGCTGGTCGCCCCGCTCTTCCTTCTCCTGACCGTGACGGGGGCGGCGCTCGCCGCCCCTGTTCCCGTCCTCGCGCTCGGATCGATCGGCACCTCGATCACGCTGCCGCTCGCGGAAGGCGAGCGCTTCACCTCGAGCTACGTCCAGTCGATCTACCGGGTACCGGTGATCGAAGAGCTGGAGCGGCACGCTGATGCCGTCCGCCTGCTGCGGGTCCGGTCGACGGACCGGCGGGCGGTGGAGTACTTCGGCTGGCACGGCGAGATCCGGAGCGAGGGCGGCTGGTACATCGAGGAGGCTCCGCCGGTCGAGCTACCGCAGCTCGTGATCCGGACCACCGCGATGTGGGATCAGCGGATCTCCGAGCCGAACGGGAGCGTCCCGCTGGCGGCGCGATTCGGGGACGAGGCGCGGGTCACGGTCCGTCCGATCACGGTGGCCCGGCTCGTGGCCGTGCTCACGGCGCGATGAGCGACGAGGTCATCGCGCGACCCGACCTCGATCAGGTGCTCACGGACGACAAGAACCGCGAGATCATCGAAGCGTTCGAGAACGAGTCGAAGACCCGCACGCTGAGCGGGGCGTGGGGCCGGGCGGTCACGATCCTCTCGGTCGCGACGACGCTCTTCGCCCTCTATTACGCGGCCGCCGGCGCGGACATCCCGGGGACCACCTTCGTGCTGATCCCCGACGTCCGGATCCTCGGGCAGACCCTCACCACGCCGCAGATCTACGTGATGCTGTTCCTCTCGGCGACGCTCGTGCTCACGTTCCTGGTGTACCCGGCCGGCCATCGCTGGCTGGGACGGGTGCACCCGACGGATGTCGCGCTCGCGATCGCCGCGGTCGCGATCACCGCGTACGTGTTCGTCGACTTCGACCAGGTCATCTACCGGATCAACACCCCGACCCCGGTCGACTTCGCCTTCGGCGTGCTCGCGATCCTCCTGGTGATGGAGGCCGCCCGCCGGACGATCGGCTGGCACCTGCCGGTGCTCGGGATCCTTTCGATCGCCTACGCGTACTTCGCGGACTTCATGCCCGGGCCGTTCCGCGGCCCGCCGAAGGACCTCGACTCGATCATCGGCAACCAGTACCTCGGCCTCGACGGGATGCTCGGGACGCCGCTCCAGGTGGCGGCCACGTTCATCATCCTGTTCACGATCTACGGCGCGATCCTCGACTACACCGGGGCCGGGAAGTTCTACGTCGATCTCGCGTTCGCGCTGACCGGGCGCAAGCCGACGGGCGCCGGCCGCACGGTCACGCTGGCGTCCTTCCTGCTCGGGACGGTCTCCGGGTCGGGGGTCGCGACCACGGTGACCCTCGGATCGATCACCTACCCGATGCTGAAGCGGGCCGGTCACGATCGCGAGTCATCGGGCGCGATCCTGTCGGCGGGCGGCATCGGCGCGGTCATCTCGCCGCCGGTGCTCGGGCCCGCGGCGTTCATCATGGCCGAGATCCTCCGGGTCAGCTACCTCGACATCGTGATCATGGCGATGATGCCGACGATCCTGTTCTACCTCGGCATCCTGCTGATGATCGAGATCGATGCCCGCCGCCTCGGGGCGAAGGCGATCCAGCTCGACGCGCCGGGATTCTGGAAGCTGACCTTCCGCTACTGGTACCAGTACACCTCGCTGTTCGCGATCATCGTCTTCCTGCTCCTCGGATTCAGCACGGTCACCGCGATCTTCTGGTCGATCATCCTGGCCATCGCCGTCTCCTACATCCGCCGCGAGACCGCGCTCTCGCTCGCGAAGCTCGTGGCGGCGCTCGCCAGCGGCACCCGCCAGGTGCTCACGGTCACCGCGACGACCGCCGTCGCGGGGATCACGGTCGGCATCCTCCTGCAGACCGGCCTCGGCCTGAAGATCTCGAGCCTCATCCTCACGCTCGGTCTCGGCAACCTCGTGCTCACCCTGATCATCGCCGGGATCGTCCTGTGGGTCCTCGGACTGTCCCTTCCGATCACCGCCACCTATCTCGTCGCGGTCCCGACCGTGATCCCCGCGCTCACGTCGCTCGGCGTGCCGCCTCCCGCGGCGCACATGTTCGTCTTCTACTACGCCGTGCTCAGCGAGGTCTCGCCGCCCGTCGCGCTCTCGCCGTTCGCGGCGGCGGCGATCACCGGCGGCAACCCGTACAAGACGATGATGCTCACCTGGAAGTACGCGCTGCCGTGCTTCCTCGTGCCGTTCATGTTCACGCAGCCCGGCGGGCTCGCCCTCCTGTGGCGCGACACGACCGTCGTCGAGGCGGTCGTCGCATCGGTCTCGGCGATCGCCGGGATCATCGCGATCGTGTCGGGCGTCGGCGGCTACCTGCTCAAGCCGACAAGCCTGATCGAGCGCGTCGCGCTCGTCGCGGCCGGTCTGCTCCTCCTCGCCCCGGGCGCGGCGGCGGACATCGCCGGCCTCGCGCTGTTCGCGGCTGCCGTCGGGTCGCAGGTCCTGCTGCGGCGGCCGATCGCTCGAACGCGCGCCGCGTGACCGCAGGCCGCGACCGCGCGATCGCGGTCGCCCTCGCCGCCTTCGTGATCGCGACACGGCTGCCGTTCGTCACCCACCTGCTCTGGGAGTGGGACTCGGTGCTGTACGCGCGCGCGATCGAGCAGGGATTCCACGTCAGCGCGGTCATCGGCGACCAGCGGCCGCATCCGCCCGGCTACCTCTTCTATGTCGCGCTCTCCGCCGCGTTGCGAACGCTGCTGGCGGACAGCAACACGGCGCTCGTCGCCGTCGCGGTCATCGGGAGCGCGGGCGCGGTGGTCCTCGTCTATCTCGCGGGGCGGCGGTTCGCGGGCGTCGAGACCGCGACGTTCGCCGCGCTCGCCTTCGCGGTCGATCCGCTGGTGTGGGCGCACGGGGAGATCGCGCTTCCGTACATCGTCCTCGCTGCCGGATCGTGCGGCCTCGCGCTCGTGTTCTGGGACGCGCGACGCGGCACCGACCGCCGCGCGATCGCCGCGAGCGTCGGCTTCGGGCTCGCTGCCGGCTTCCGTCAAGACCTCCTGCTGCTCCTCGGTCCGCTGTGGCTGTGGAGCATGGCCGGGGGTGGACCGCGGCGGGTCGCGACCGGAGCGATCGCGGTCGCCGCGGCCTGCCTGGTCTGGCTGATCCCGTCTGCCGCCATGTCCGGCGGCGGCGAGGCGTACGCCGGCGCGGTGCTGTCGCAGTCCGGCTCCATCACCGGCGCCTCGGCGCTCGGCGCGGCCGGCGGAGCGGCCCTCTGGTACGACCTGCGGTTCACGCTCCTCGCGCTCGGGTGGGGTCTGTTCGCCACCGGCCCCGTGCTCCTCGGCCTGCTGCTCGCGCCCGCGCTCCACTGGCTGCGCCGGCCCGCGCTGCGGTGGCCCGGCGAGCCGGCGACGTTCTTCCTGCTGTGGCTCGGGCCCGGGCTCGCGGTCTACCTGCTGTGGATCATCGGCGACTGGGGCTACGTCCTCTCGCTCCTCCCCGGCCTGTACGTGCTGTGCGCGGCGCTGCTCGAGCGCGCGCTCGGATCGGCACGCCGCGCCGCGCTGTCGGTGTGGCGCGCGGCCGCGGTCGCCCTCATCGCGGGCACGGCCCTGTTCTTCGTCGCGTCCGGGACGCGCTGGTCGGCGAGCCTGCTCGCGTCGCACGATGCGAGCGTCGGCGGCCGCGTCGCATACATTCGCGCGAACTTCGCGCCGGCGACGACCGTGCTGCTCGCGCGAGAGGACTATCAGCTCGCGCGCTACTACCTGCCCGACTATCGAGCCTGGCTGTACGATCCGGCGCCCGCGAGCAGCGCCGACCCGCGGAAACGTACCGGCGC
>DASYXA010000066.1:0-4178 GCA_035935465.1 Candidatus Limnocylindria bacterium
GGTCGCGCCAGCGGTACCCGGCGTACCGCTCGCGCCGGGAGCACCGGACGCACCCGGGATCCCGCTCGAGCCGGGCGGCCCGGGAGGACCGGGCGGTCCGCTTGGACCGGGTGACCCGGCCGGGCCGGCGAGCGCCACGCCGTTACCCGCGGGCGCCGAAGGCAGGAGCACGGCAACGGGAGCTGTTGCCGCCTGCGCCTGCGAATCGGTGATCGCGGTGACGCTCGCGCCCGCCAGCACGACGCCACCCTTGGCCACGCCCGCTTGTACCGGCCGCGTCTCGACGACCGAGCTCACGATCGTGCCCGTCGGCAGGACCAGCTCGGCCTTCTCACCGGCCGTGTTCGACGAGCCGGTGGGCGTGATGATCGTGTTGAAGCGACCCGCGTCGGTCCCGGGAATGGTGACGATGACGCGGCCATCGCGCTGCTCGACCGTCGAGCCGGGGATGAGTCGCATCGCATCGCCGTTGCGCGTCCCGGCTGCGCGACCGGAGGCATCGACGATGACGGCGCTCGCGGACTGATCGAAGTCGAATGCGAGCTTCGGGATCTCGACCGCCGTCGGCGCGGTCGGACCCGTCTGCGCCGCGACCGTGGTCATCTGATCGGCGCCCACGGCGACCGTCTGACCGGAGCCACGGACCGTCACGACGCCATCGGTCGTCACGATGTCGCTGCCCTGCGCGCTCACCGTCACCTGGAACGCGGTGCCGTGCACGGACGCGTCGGCGGTCGGGGTGATGACCTCGTACCTGGCGGACGCGGGCAGTGGGTGATCGATGACATGCCACGTCTTGCCGTCGGTCTGCTGCATGACGACGCTCACGTTCTCGCGGTCGGTCGTGCTCAGCGAGACGAGCGTCAGCTCGGTGTTCGGCTCGAGCACGACGATCGAGCGATCGAAGAACGACAACGCCGCGTGCCCGCCCGCCGCGGTACGGATGCTGTCGCCCTGCCCGATGAACGCCCCGTTCGAGGCGACCGCGTACGTGCCACCCGCGGGACGCAGCTGCACGCTCCCGTCGAAGACCGTGAGCTGACCGCGCGTGTCGATCATGGCGACCGTGCTGGTCGGCCGAAGGACGAGCCCGAGGCCCGCCACGAAGAGGAGCAGTGTCGCAAGCAGGGCGGCGATCGCGACGCGCCGTCGCGTGAGCGCCGGCAGGAGCACCGGTGCGCGCCGCTTCGCCTTCTCCCGCTTCGGTCGCGGCGCCGGGACCGGCCGTGGTCGCGGCGGCGCGACGACGCCGATGACCGGGGTCGTGAGGCGACCCGCCGCCCGGCGGATCGCGTCCAGCAGCTGCCGCGGTGGCGCGTCCTTGAGCACGACGCTCGTCGCACCGCTGTGCAGCGCGGCGTCGCGGATGCCCGGGTCGAGGGTGAGGAACACGATCCGCGTGTCGGGGAGCTGCCCGTGCAGGCTGCGCGCGACCTCGAGGCCCGTCATCCGGGGCATCGAGTTGTCGAGGACGATCAGGTCCGGGCGCAGCTCGAGGGCCTTCGACATGGCCTGCACGCCATCCGCGGCCTCGCCGACGACCTCGAAGTCGGGCTCGGTCTCGAGCATGGCGCGGACGCCCTCGCGTACCGCAAGGTGATCGTCCGCGAGCAAGATGCGGGTTGCCACTCGGCGGGTGCTCCCTCTCGCGACCGTCCGGGCGGGGACGGAGCCTCTCGGCGAGCTCGTCAGCCCGCCTTTACGGCATCGTTAGAGTCGCGAACGGCCGAAAAACGGGCATCCGCCTGGAGATGGACCTTGGTAGGAGAGCGATGTTCGCTGGGCCTTCAGTTGTCGCTGAGCGCGACACGTGACCGGATTGAGACCGAATTAGGACTCGATGTCGGCCAAACCCCGCTTGTGGGCGTACAGCGCCACTTGCGTCCGGTCGGTGAGCTCGAGCTTCCCGAAGATGTTCGAGACGTGGGTCTTCACCGTCCGCTCGCTGATCTTGAGCTCGCCGCCGATCTCCTTGTTCGATCGGCCCTGCGCGATGAGCTGCAGCACCTCACGTTCGCGAGCGGTGAGGTCGTGATAGCCCTCATCCTCCTGACCGGATCCGGCCGCGCTCAGCGGGCCGCTGCGGAGCCGGCCGAATTCGTCGAGCACGCGCGCGGCGATCGAGGGGTAGATGAGCGAGAAGCCATCGGCGACGGTGCGGATCGCGTTCGCAAGCTGCGCCGCGGTGACCTCTTTCAGCAGGTAGCCTGACGCGCCGGCCCGGATCGAGCTGAAGACGAGCTCGTCCTGGTCGTGGTTCGTCAGGACGATCACGCGCGTCGTCGGCACGGAGTTGCGGATGCGCCGCGTCGCGGTGACGCCGTCCCAGTCCCCCATCTTGATGTCCATGAGCACGATGTCCGGGAGCATCTCCTGCGCGAGCGCGAGGGCCTGGTGCCCGTCGCTCGCCTCGGCCACGACGGTGAGATCGCCCTCCATCTCGAGGATCGAGTGCAGGCCGCTCCGCACGACCGCATGGTCGTCCGCGATGAGGATCCGGATCTGCCGCGTCTCGGTCATCGGCCGAACAGCCGCGCGATGATGCCCGGACGCTCCTGCGGCGTCGCATCGTCGGCGAGCAGCTCGGCCCGCAGAACGCCGACCGTCGCGCGCGAGGCCTCGTACGGGATGGTCGCTTCGACGGTCGTGCCCTTGCCGGGCGCGCTCGTCACGAGGAGCCGACCACCGACGGCCTCGGCCCGTTCGCGCATCCCGACGAGGCCGAAGTGGCCGTTCGATTCCGCGGTCGCCGTGATCGTCGCGGCGTCGAACCCCGCACCATCGTCCGTCACCGTGACCACGACATCAGTGTCGCTGTATCCAAGCGTGACCGTCGCGCGGCGGGCGCCGGCGTGCTGCGCGACGTTGCGGAGCGCTTCCCCGACGATGCGGATGACCGCGCGCTCGAGGTCGGCCTCGAGCGCGTGCTCGTTGCCCTGCTCCTGCATCTCGACCGCGAGCCCGGTCTGGCGCTTCAGGTCGTCGATCAGCCGCGCGACCGTCGTGGGCAGGCCGAGGCCGCCCGGCGCGCTCTGGCGCAGGGCGCCCATGTACTGGCGGACGTCGGCGAGGGTCGCGCGCGCGTCGCGGGTCGCCTTCGCGAGCTGCTGGCCGAGCACCTGCGGGTTGCGCTCGAAGGCGCGCTGCGCGCCCTCGAGACTGAGGACCACGCCGGTGAGCTCCTGGGCCAGCCCGTCGTGCAGCTCCTGCGCGATGCGCTTCCGCTCCCCCGCGGTCGCCTGCTCCCCGACGGAGCTCGCGTCCGACGAGCGCGCGAGCTCGAAGAGATATTCGGCCGCGGTCGCGGCGAAATCGGCCTCATCCTCGGAGTACGGCACGCCGCGCCCGAGCACAAGCACGCCGATCGTCTTCCCCTGCGCGCTCACCGGCGCGAGCACGTAGTCGGTCGCAGCCGGGGACGCCCACGCCGGCGGCGCGAGGTCGTCCCCCGAGCGGTGCGCGCGCACGGAACGCTGCTGCTCGAGCGCTTCCCCGAACGGACCGCCCTCCGCGGGAGTCGGGATGAGCCGCGGCGCCGTGGGCTCGTACCCGCGGAACGCGCGGCGCTCGGCGCTGCCGTCGACGAGGAGGACCCAGAGGCCGACGACCTCGTGATGCATGACGTCCGCGAGCATCGCGACGGCGGTCTCGAGCTCCTGCTGCGGCTCGGCCCCGAGCGTACCGAGACGTGAGAGCTCGTAGAGCGCGATCGCCTGTTTGCGATCCTCTTCCGCGCGCGCGACCGCGCCCACGAACGAGAGCGTTGCGGCGATGTCGACACCGATCGCGCTCAGCGCGTCGAGATCGGCCGCGTCGTACGGCTGGGTCGCCTCGCGGCGCTTCACGCTGACGACGCCGATGATGTGATCGCCGTTCCGAAGCGGCGCGACGAGCGAGTCGCCGATCGATGCGTCGTTGCCGGTGAACCGCTCGTCGCCGGTGATCGGTCCGCGCAGGAGCAGCGGCTGCCCGGTCCTCGCGACGAATCCCGAGATCCCTTCACCGATGCGCTTCCGATCGCGCGTCGCGAGGTCAGACAGGCCGACGGAGCTCCGAACCGAGAGCACCCCGCCGTCGACGAGCATGATCGACACGCCGTCGGCGGCGAACACCCGCGCGAGACCGCTCGTGGCGCGCTCGAGCAGGGTCTCGGGGTCGCGCTCGGCGCGCACGATCTC
>DASYXA010000067.1:0-57374 GCA_035935465.1 Candidatus Limnocylindria bacterium
GACCGCGCGGACGGCCGCGAGCGGGTCGACGAGCGTGGGGCCGTCGGTCAGCCGGGCGCTCCGCGCGGACGGCTCGAGCGCGAGGAGCCGCGCGAGGGACGGATGGTCGAAGGAGATGAAGAGCGTCCGTTCGAGCAGCCGGTGCGACCGCACGGCCGTGACGACCGCGGGCACGAGCTCCGCATCGGACGGCTCGCCGCTCCCCGGGGCCGGCTGCTTGAGCTCGAGCATGAGCCCGACCGTTCGGGTCCCGGCCCAGCCGAGCAGCTCGTCGAGCGACGGCACGCGCTCGCCGGCGAAGGACGGGTCGAACCGGATGCCGGCGTCGAGCAGGCGGATCTCGTCGAACGTTCGGTCGCGCACCCGTCCGGTGCCGGACGTGGTGCGCTCGAGGGTGTCGTCGTGGATCACGATCGGAACGCCGTCGGCCGTGCGTTGCACGTCGAACTCGACCAGATCGACCCCGCAGCGAAGGCCGACCTCGAACGCGGCGATCGTGTTCTCCGGTGCCAGGGCCAGCGCGCCGCGATGGCCGACCACCCAAAGCGGGCCGCCGGGTCGGCGCAGATAGGGGCTCGCCACGTGACTAGAATGCGCCCCGAACAGCGGAGGTAGGAACCATGCGTCGTCTATCGCTCGCCCTGGTCGCGGCCCTTGTCCTCGCCGCCTGCAGCTCGACCGCGGGTCCCGGCGCGAGTGGTGGAACGAGCGGCTCCGGCACCGCGGCACCCGAGCCGGCGGTCACGATCACGTTCTGGCACGGGCAATCCGGCGTCCTCGGTGACCGCCTGAACGAGCTCATCACCAAGTTCAACGCCTCGCACAAGATCCAGGTCAAAGGCCAGTTCCAGGGCACCTACGACCAGCTGTACCAGAAGGTCGTGAGCGCGATCCAGGCCGGCTCGGTGCCGGACATGGCCATGGTGAGCGGGCCGCCGCAGACCGCGCAGTACTGGAAGGCCAAGGCGCTCACCCCGGCGCAGCAGTTCGTCGACTCGCCGGATGGCTTCACCAGCGACCAGCTCAAGGACTTCGTCCCGGCATTGCTCAACGACAACTCGCTGCCGGTCAGCGGGAAGTCGACGCTCGTCTCCTGGCCGTTCTCGAAGAGCCTGGCGCTCCTGTACTACGACCCGGACATCCTTCAGCAGGCGGGGGTCGCCGTCCCGAAGACGTGGGATGAGTTCAAACAGGCGCTCCTCGCGGTGAAGTCGAAGACCTCGGCCACGCCCCTCGCCTGGACCCCGGACGTCTACACGTTCTTCCTCCCGTACCTCTGGTCGCAGGGCGGCGACGTCCTGTCGCCCGACTATTCGAAGGCCGCGTTCAACACGCCCCAGGGGCTCGCTGCGCTCCAGTACCAGGCCGATCTCGTGCTCACCGACAAGACCGGCCAGGTGACCCAGGGCTTCGAGTGGCAGAACCCGTTCGCCCAGGGCAAGGTCGCGTTCGCGATCTCCACGAGCGTGAGCCGTCCATACATCGAGCAGGCCATGCCGAAGGACCACACCTTCAAGGTCGGCATGGCGTCGGTGCCCGCGGGCCCGAAGGGGGCCGCGACCGACCTGTTCGGGAACAACCTGGTCATCTTCTCCAAGGCGCCCGCCGACCACCAGCGCGCGGCCTGGCTGTTCATGAAGTGGCTCACCGACACCGATCAGACGGTCGCCTGGAGCCTCGCGAGCGGGTACATGCCGCTCCGTGTCTCGGCCCAGAACGCAGCCGACTTCAAGGCTGCGGCCGCGAAGGACGATCGGCTGCTCGTCGCGATCAACGCGCTGAAGGACGCACACGGGATCCCCGGGAGTCCCGACTGGCAGAAGATCCAACCGGTCCTCGGTGACATGGTGACGGCCGCCCTGCTCGGCAAGTCGAGCCCGAAGGACGCGATCACCGCGGCGGAAAAGAAGGTCAACGACATCCTCGCCGGCCAGTAGCGAGGATGCGCAGAGCGCAGCGCCGGCGCGAGGCGGTACAGGGGTACCTCTTCCTCGCGCCGGCGCTGCTCATCATCGGCGCGTTTCACGTGTGGCCGGCGCTGTACGTGCTGTACATGAGCCTGTTCCGCTGGGACATCCTCCAGGGCGCGTTCCTCGGCCTGCGTAACTACCAGCACCTGCTGGTCGACCCCGACTTCCTCCGCTCGCTGGTGCTGACCCTCGTGTACGCCGTCGGCACCGTCCCGCTCGAGATGGCGGCCGGGCTCGGGCTCGCCCTCATCCTCCACCAGCGGCTGCGGCTCCGGGGGCTGTTCCGGCTGCTGTACTTCCTGCCGTACGTCACCTCCCAGGTCGCTGTCGCGCTGGTCTGGGGCTGGGTGTTCAACCCGAGCTACGGTGCCGCGAACGGGCTGCTCGCCGCGGTCGGCGCGCCGATCCAGCGCTGGCTGCTCGAACCGGGCGGGATCATCGCTCCGGACGCCCCGCCGAGCCTGGCGTTGACCGCGATCATGTTCGTGACGGCCTGGTACTACCTCGGCTTCCATGCCGTGGTGTTCCTGTCCGGGCTCACCTCGATCCCGACGGAGCTCACCGACGCCGCGCGGATCGACGGCGCGGCCGGCTTCAGGCTGTTCCGCTACATCACGTTCCCGCTGCTCTCGCCGACGACGTACTTCCTGCTCCTCATCGCGACCATCGGCGCAACCACATCGTTCAACCTGATCTACGTCATGGGCGGCGGTGGACAGGCATTCGGCTGCGCCGGGAATCCGCTCGGCACGACCCAGGTCGCCGCGCTGTTCGTGTTCGATCGCTTCTGGTGCCAGACCGAGCTCGGCTACGCGAGCGCCGCGGCCTTCACCCTCGGCCTCGTCGTGCTCGCGCTGAGCGCGCTGAACGGCCGGTTCTTCTCGCGTCGGGTGGTCTATGCGGCGTAGGCCGGCCCGGGTCCTGCTGTACGCCGGGATGCTCGGAGCGGGCCTGGTGACCGCGTTCCCGTTCTTCTGGATGCTCTCGACGTCACTGAAGAGCGAGGCCGAGGCGACGAGCTTTCCGCCCAGCGTCTTCCCCGTGGAGTGGCTCTTCACGAACTATGCCGACGCGTGGCATGCCGCGCCGTTCGGCCGCTACTTCCTCAACAGCGCCATCATGGCCGTCGGCCAGGTCGGGCTCGGACTGGTGACCTCGAGCCTCGCCGCCTACGCCCTGGCGCGGATCCGGGTGCCCGGGCGGGGCATCATCTTCGCTGCGCTCCTCGCGACGCTCGTGATCCCGCCCGAGGTCACGCTCATCCCCAATTACATCGCGATGCAGCGGCTCGGCTGGTACAACACCTATCTCGCGCTGATCATCCCGTTCGGGGCGTCGGTGTTCAACGTCTTCCTGCTGCGACAGGCGTTCCTGCAGCTCCCCGGCGAGCTCTATGAGGCGGCCGTGCTGGACGGCTGCGGCCATCTTCGGTTCCTGCTGCGGTTCGCGATCCCGCTGTCACGGCCCGCGCTCGCGATCATCGCCCTGCTCACCGCCATCCGAGCCTGGAATGACTTCCAATGGCCGCTCATCGTGACCGACTCGCCGGATCTCCGCCCCATCCAGGTCGGGCTCACGATCTTCCGGAGCGATGTGAGCACGAATTTCCAGCTGCTCATGGCCGGGTCGATGATGGCCGTGCTGCCCGTCGTGGTCCTGTTCCTGTTCACCCAGCGCCAGTTCATCCAGGGCATCGCCCGGAGCGGCATCCGCGGGTGATGCCCGGCGCAGGCGGACGCGGTCGCCGCGGCCACGGCGTGCTCGCCGTTCCGCGCAGCTCAGTCCGGGGGTAGTGCTCCCAGCCCGCACCTCCTGGCTCACAGCGAGGTCGGGAGGAGCGCGAAGCCCTCCCCACGGGCGGCCACGCGAAGCTCGACGTCGAAGCACGCGAATTCAGTCAGCGCCGGGTCCGCCGCGCGAGCGAGCATCGCGGATGCGAGCTGGACGGCGTCGGATCCGCGGAGCGTGTGTCGAGACAGCGAGCGGACGGCGGTCTCCAGGACGTCGTCGGTCAGATCGACGATGTGAAACGTGCCGCTGCCGTGCGCCCCGACGGCCCACTCCCATTCGAAGGTGTCGGAGAGCAGGCCGGTGTCCTCGGCCGAGAGCTCTCCGATCCGGTGCTTGCGCCAGAGCGCTGCCGGGACCTCCACCCGCGCGAGGCGAGCGACGACCAGGTCAGCGCGGCCGCGGACCACCTCCTGACCGGTCTCGTCCGCGTAGCGCTTGACCAGTGCCGAGCTGTCGCTGAAGACGCTCAGCGACGGCCCGCCGCCACCAGGTCGGACAGGCTCGTGCCCCTGCCGGCCGCGCGGCGCGCTCGGGCGACGCGTCGCGGATCGGGGGCCTTCAGTCCGGCCCGCGGCCGCGGGGTCAGGAGCAGGCCGGCACGAGCGAGGCGAGCCCGCGTGCGCTCCGACTCGGAGTCCGCGAGCTCGGGATCGACCGCGGCCCGGAGGATGGACACGACCCACGCGTTCACGCTGCGGCCGGCCTTCGCGGCGTAGGCCTTCACGTCCTCGGCGAGCCGCTCATCGACGCGGAGGGTGATCTGGGGCATGTCGTCATACTAGCATGCATGACATCATGCCGGGCGCGGCGCGCGCCACGACAGGCGCGCGACGGCGCCCTTGGGCATCGCGGGACCGGTCCGTGCGGTGGGCAGGGCCGGAGGTGCGCGGATGGCCAGCTGAACGCGAGGCAGCGCAAGCGCCTGGACCAGGACGACGAGAGCCGCATCCGGAACGCGATCGCCCGCTGGGATCGCCCTCGCCGACTCCGACACGGCCCGTCGGACGACTGCCGCGTAGTCCCGCGGGGGAGTCCCGGCGGGTGAGGACGACAAAGCCCCTTCCCCGGCGACCGAGCCGGCTCTAGCGTGCTCGGCGATGTTGCGGACACGCTTGCGCTCGCGGCAGGCGCTGGCCGCCGGCCTCGTCGGAGCCGGCTTCGTGTGGGTCGCGGAGCTGATCGTCGGTCCCGGCGAGCCGCGGCACTGGATCGCCGACCTCGGCTGGACCGGATTCGCCCTCGGCGCGGTCGTGGGCACCGCCCGGGCGGCCCTCGCGCCAGGGCGGCGCGAGCGCTTCGCGTGGGTCTGCATCTTCCTCGGCGTCGCGGCCTGGACGGTCGGCCAGCTCTTCTGGGACGGCTACGACATCGCGGGCCTCGACGCGCCGACACCCGCGCCGAGCGACCTTGGCTACCTCGCGGCCGCGGCGTTCTTCGTCGTCGGGTGCGCGGCGTTCCTCGCCGGCCACGAGCAGCGCCTCGCGATCTACGCCCTGGTGCTCGACGTGAGCGCGGCGGTGCTCACGATGCTCGCCGGCGTCGCCCTGTTCGTGGCCGATCTCTTCGCGCCGGAGATGATGCGCCAGCCCGCGGCGATCGCGGTCGGGCTCGCGTACCCGATCCTGTACGTCGCGGCGACCGGGGCGGCGCTCTCGATGTTCTGGGGCCTGCCGCCGCACCAGACCCGGCGGGCACACTTCTCGCTCCTCATCGGCGTCGCGCTCAACGCCATCGGCATCGTGCTGTGGCTGCCGGCCTTCGTCGATCGGTCGTTCCTCCCGGGCACCGCGCTCGACCTCTTCCGGATGGTCGGCCTGCTCGCGATCGGCATCGCCGGCCGGGAGCGGGCCGAGGAGTCCCGCGGCGGAGGCGCGCCGTTCGTGCCGGCGGAAGTCGTCCAGCTCTCGCGGATGCTCCTCCCGGGGGCCGTCGCCGTGTGCGCGGCCGCGATCCTCATCGCGAGCCAGCTGGACCGGCAGACCGCGACGGATCCCATCGTCGCCGCGGCGATCGCGCTCACGATCGTGGTCCTTGCGATCCGCGCCGGGCTCGCGCTGTACTCGAACTGGCGCCTTGGCATCCGCGAGCGCCGGCGCGCCGCGCAGTTCGCCACGCTGTACGACGTCGGGCTCGCGACCGCCGGTGAGATCTCGCTGGAGGATCTCGCCCGGCTCGCGGTCGACAATGTGATCCGCGTGACCCGGACCGATGGCGCGATGATCGCGCTCGCCGACCCCGACGGCGGGCTCACGATCCATGCGATCAACCGGTCCAAGATGCCCGAGCTGCGCGACGACCCGGGCGGGCCGCTCGTCGGGATCGCGCTCGAGTGCGTCCGCACGCACGCCGCCGCCATCGCCGTCGACTACGCGAGCCACCCCGACTCGAACCCGCGGCTGCACGGGACGGTCGCGTCGGCGATCGCGCTCCCGCTCATGGCCCACGGGCAGCTCGTCGGCACGATGACCCTCTATTCGGGACGTACCCGGCGCTGGGGCAGCGAGACGCAGCGGATGTTCCGCCTGTACGCGGCGCAGGCCGCGATCGCCATCGCGAACGCGCGGCTGCTCGACGAGAGCCGGCGTCTCGCGAGCGACGATCCGCTCACGGGGCTCACGAACCGCCGCGTGCTCGTCGAGCGGCTCGAGGCCGAGACCGCCGAGGCCCGTCGCCACGGTGACGCGTTCTGCGTGATCCTCTGCGATGTCGACGGCCTGAAGGCCGTGAACGACAGCGCCGGGCACCTCGTGGGCGACTCGGTGCTCCGGTCGGTCGCCACGACGCTCCGCAGCACCGCGCGGACCGAGGATGTCGTCGCCCGGTTCGGCGGCGACGAGTTCGTCCTCCTCCTCCCGCGGACGCCCATCGACGCGGCGCGGTCGCTCGTCATCCGCCTGACGCACGAGCTGCCGGAGCAGACGTACATGTGGGGCGGCACGCCGCACGCGCTGCCGCGGGTCTCATTCGGCATCGCCGCATTCCCCGGGGACGGGCTCCTCGCCGATCAGCTGATCGCGAAAGCGGACGAGCGGATGTACGCGGACAAGGCCAGGGCGCGGGGTCGGGTCGGGTAGCGGTTTCCCTAGACTCTCCCGGAGGGACCCGCATCAGCTGAGGGAGGGCCGCGTTCGATGCCCGCTACGAGCAAATGTCCCGAGTGCGACGGCGATGTGGCGGTGGGCGCCGACGCCGTGAAGGGCGAGATCGTCTCGTGCCCGGATTGCGGCGCGGAGCTCGAGGTGACCGCGACCGTGCCGGTCGCGCTCGCGCTCGCGCCGGAGGCCGAAGAAGACTGGGGTGAGTGACCCGAGCGTCGGCGTGCTCCTCTCGCGCGTGCGCGTGGAGGAGAAGCTCCTGCTCGAGGAGCTCGAGCGCCGCGGGATCAAGACCACGGTCATCGACGATCGCGAGCTCGTCTTCGCGCTCGAGAAGAAGCCCGAGCTCGGCGTGGACGTCGTCCTCGAGCGCTGCATCCAGCACTCGCGGGCGCTGTACGCGCTCTCGGTGCTCGAGACCTGGGGCATCCCGACCGTGAACACGTTCGAGGTCGCCGACGTGTGCGGCAACAAGCTCCTCACGACGATGCGCCTGATCCGCGACGGCGTGCCCTCGCCGCGCACGCGCCTCGCCTTCACGCCCGAGTCGGCGCTCACCGCGGTGGAGGAGCTCGGCTACCCGGCGGTCCTCAAGCCGCTGGTCGGCTCGTGGGGCCGTCTCATCTCGCGGGTGAACGACCGCGACGCCGCGGAGTCGATCCTCGAGCACAAGGACGTGCTCGGCACGTACATCCACTCCATCTACTACATCCAGGAGTACGTGCCGAAGCCGGGCCGCGACATCCGCGCGTTCGTCGTCGGCGACGAGACCATCGGCGCGATCTATCGCTACTCGGAGCACTGGATTACGAATACCGCGCGCGGCGGCAAGGCGACGAAGTGCGCGGTCACGCCCGAGCTCAACGACCTCTGCGTGCGCGCGGCGAGGGCCGTCGGCGGCGGCGTCGTGGCGATCGACGTGCTCGAGGCCCCGGAAGGGCTCCTCGTGAACGAGGTGAATTACACGATGGAGTTCCGCAACTCCATCGACACGACCGGCGTCAACATCCCGGGCCGCGTGGTCGATTACGCGCTCACGGTCGCGAAGGGGTAGCCGAATGCGAGGGACGAGCGGCTTCGCCGCGAGGAGCGCGTCGACCGGCCCTGAGCGTGTCGCCCGGCCGGCGGCCGGAGTGTGAGCACGTGAAGGTCGGCGTCATCGGTGCCGGCGGGTACGCCGGCGGCGAGCTCATCCGCCTCCTGATGGGCCATCCCGAGGTCGGCGAGATCGTCGCGGCCAGCGAGTCGCTCGCCGGGAAGCCCGTCACGGCCGCGCACCCGAACCTCCGTAAGCGCACGACGCTCGACTTCGTCCGCTACGACGATGTCGACGGGTGCGACGTCGTGTTCCTGTCGCTGCCGAACGGCGCGCACCGCCTCGCGGAGCTCCGCTCCCGCGGGACGCTCGTGATCGACCTGTCGTCGGACCACCGGTTGCGGGACGCGGCGGTCTACCGCGAGTGGTACGGGGCCGATCACCCGCACCCGGAGCTGCTCGGCGCGGCCGTCTACGGGATCCCCGAGCTGCACCGCGACGACATCCGCACCGCGACGGTCGTCACGGGGGCGGGCTGCAACGCGACCGCGACGGTCCTCGCGCTGCTGCCGCTCGCCCGGGCCGGGTTCATCGACCCGTCGCGGCCGATCGTCGCCGAGTGCAAGGTCGGATCGAGCGAGGGCGGACGCGAGCCCGGCGAGGACTCGCATCACCCCGAGCGCGCCGGTGTCGTCCGCTCGTTCAAGCCCGTCGGTCACCGCCACACCGCCGAGGTGGAGCAGGAGCTCGGCGTGCGCGTGCAGCTTTCGGTCACGGCGGTCGAGCTGGTGCGCGGCGTCCTCGCGACGGCACACGTTCCGGTGAAGGGCGGGATCGACGACAAGGCCTGCTGGAAGGCGTACCGCGAGAGCTACGCGAACGAGCCGTTCGTGCGGATCGTGAAGGAGCGGACCGGCATCTTCCGCTACCCGGAGCCGCGCCTGCTCGCCGGCTCGAACTTCGCCGATGTGGGCTTCGCGGCGGACCCACGCGGTGACCGCGTCGTCGCGCTCTGCGCGATCGACAACCTCATGAAGGGCGCGGCCGGGAACGGGGTGCAGGCGATGAATGTCGCCTGCGGACTCCCCGAGACGGCGGGCCTCGACTTTCCCGGTCTGCATCCGTGACGCTCCGCGCGGTGATCAAGGCCGGCGGCTCGGCCGGGATCGACCGCGACAGCGTCGCCGACCTCGTCGCCGACGTCGCGCGGTCGGACGAGATCGTGCTCGTGCATGGCGCGTCGGCCGAGACCGACAGGCTGCAGACCGCGTTCGGCCACCCGGCCGAGACCATCGTCTCGCCGTCCGGCCATCAGAGCCGCCGCACCGACCGGCGCACGCTCGAGCTGTTCGCGATGGCCGCGCTCGGCGTCGAGAACTTCCACTACGTCGAGAAGCTCCAGGCGCGGGGGGTCGACGCGATCGGCCTGTCCGGCCTGTCGGGCCGGCTGCTCGTCGCGGAGCGGAAGGCCGTGCGCTCGGTGAAGGACGGAAAGACGGTCATCCTTCGCGACGACTACACCGGCACCGTGAAGGCGGTGAACGTGCCGCTGCTGCGGCAGTTCATGGGACCGAGCCGCGTCCCGGTCGTCGCGCCGCTCGCGCTCTCGACCGAGAACGAGGCGGTGAACGTGGACGGCGACCGGGTCGCCGCGCGGATCGCCGTCGCCATCGAGGCCGACGCGCTGCTCATCCTCACGAACGTCGCCGGCCTGCTGCGCGACGTCAAGGAGCCGGCGTCGCTCGTGGAGGAGGCAACGCTCGACGAGGCCGAGCGGCTCGCCCAGGGCCGGATGAAGAAGAAGATCCTCGCCGCGCGCGAAGCGATCGAAGGCGGCGTCGGTGAGGTCGTCATCCGCAGCGCGGCCGGCGATCCGCGCAAGCGCACGGTCATCCACGGATGAGTGGGGCCAGCCTGACCGAGCGTGCTCGATCGGGTGGACGAACGAGTCCGGCTGCGGGGCAGCCGGGATGACCGACACGATCCGGCGCGAGAGCGCGCACACCTCGGGCCTCTACCAGAAGCGGGACCTCGCGCTCGTGCGCGGTGAGGGCGCGCTCGTGTGGGACGACGCCGGGCGCCGGTACATCGACTGCGTCGGCGGGCAGGGGTCCGGCAACCTCGGGCACGGGAACGCCGCGGTGGCCGACGCGCTCGCGCGACAGGCCCGCGCGCTCTCGTTCTGCACCGAGCTCTTCTACAACGACCGCCGGGCCGAGCTCTACGACCGTCTCGCGCGGATCCTCCCACCGGCGCTCGACCGCGTCTTCCTCTGCAACAGCGGCACCGAAGCGGTCGAGGGCGCCCTGAAGTTCGCGCGCCTCGCGACGAAGCGCACGAAGGTCGTCGCGACGATGCGCGGCTTCCACGGCAAGACCATGGGCGCGCTCTCCGCGACCTGGGGTCCCGAGTACCGCGAGCTCTTCGGGCCGCTGCTCGAGGGGTTCAGCCACATCCCGTTCAACAAGACCGAGGCCCTCGACGCGGCGATCACGGCCGAGACGTCGGCGTTCATCGTCGAGCTCGTGCAGGGCGAGGGCGGCGTCCGCCCCGCGACGCTCGAGTTCGTCGCGGAAGCCGCGCGCCTCTGCCGCGCGCGGGGCGCGATCCTGATCGTCGACGAGGTCCAGACCGGCTTCGGCCGCACCGGCACGATGTTCGCGATCGAGCGGTTCGGCGTCGTGCCCGACGTCCTCTGCCTCGCGAAGTCGATCGCCGGCGGCATGCCGATGGGCGCGATCGCGTTCTCCCGCGCGCTCGGCGAGCTGCCGAAGCGCTCGCACTCGACGACCTTCGGCGGCAATCCGCTCGCCTGCGCCGCCGCCGTCGCGACGATCGACGAGCACCTTCGCCTGGGGCTCGCTGCCGCGGCGGCGGAGCGCGGGGCGCAGCTGCACGCCGGTCTGCTGGCGATCGGCTCGCCGAAGGTGCGCGAGGTCCGGGGTCTCGGGCTGCTCCAGGGGATCGAGCTGAAGGAGAACGCGGGCCCGACGATCAAGGCGCTCCAGGAGCAGGGCGTGCTCGTGCTCGGCGCGGGTCCGACGGTGGTGCGCTACCTCCCGCCACTCGTGATCAGCGCGGCGCAGGTCGATACGGTCATCGACGCGACCCGCGCCGCGCTCGCGGCGTAGGTCAACTGCGTGCTGCCTCCAAAGGACATCGACAAGCTCGGCCGGAGGATCGCCACGGCCGTTGTCCAGTCCGCGGAAGACCTCACGGCTGATCGATCGCCGGACAAGGCCGAGCGCGGGGTACCGCGCCGTGCACATCGTCATCACCTCCGGCGGTCTGCCGGTGGAGCTCCAGATCCGAACCTATCTTCAGGACCGATGGGCCAACGAAACAGAAGGCCTCGCAGATGCGTGGGGCCGCGGTATCCGGTACGGATTGCCGCCGGAGGGCCCAGACGCTGACGAGGTCCGAAGGCGGAGTCAGGTCATCGAGGCGAACAACGCGATCTCCGACCTCATGTTCGACTGGGAATCCACTGTCGATCGGCTTCGGTCGGAGCTGGCTGGAGAGTTCGTCGGCCGCAATGTCTCTCGGGAGGAGGTCGGTGCCCGGGCGCGTGAGCGACTCGCCAATGAACTCGCTCCGGTCCAGGACCGCCTCATCGCGGCCTTGGCGGACTTCCGACAACTGCGCGACGCCGTAGGATGACGAGGTGAACTACTACTTGGTCACCTACGACCGTCGCAGGGGCGAGATCATCGACCGTCAGGAATTCTCGGCCGACGAACGTACCCTCGCCTTTGCGGAGCGACTCAGGCAGATGATCGCGCGGCGCGGAGAGTCGGATGTCGAAGTTGTGCTATTCACTGCTGATTCGTTCGATGATCTGAAGAAGACGCACTCGCGGTACTTCAAAACGCCTGAGGAGATCTTCGCCGGTATTGGATCATTTGAATGAGGAGCTATCACCCGACGATCTAGCTCTCGTGGGCGGACTCGTCGCGATCCCGTCGGTCTCGCGGAGCGAAGGCGACGCGGTCGAGTGGCTCGTCGCGCGGATGGCCGAGCGCGGGTTCCGCGCGTCGGTCGACCCCGCGGGCAACGCCGTCGGCGAGGTCGGCGACGGGCCGGTGCACGTCGTGCTCCTCGGGCACATCGATACCGTGCCCGGCGAGATCCCGGTCCGCGTCGAGGACGGCGAGCTCGTCGGTCGCGGCGCGGTCGACGCGAAGGGTCCGCTCGCGGCGTTCGTCGCGGCCGCGACCGAGCCGGTGGCGGGACTTCGGGTCACGGTCGTCGGCGCGGTCGAAGAGGAGTCGCCGACGAGCAAGGGCGCGCGCTATCGCGCGACGCTCCCCGCGCCGGACTGGTGCGTCATCGGCGAGCCGTCGGGGTGGGACGGCGTCACCGTCGCGTACAAGGGCCGGCTGGTGGTCGACGTCTCGCTCGCGCGCGATGCGCGGCACGGCGCGTCACCGGGTCCGACGGTCGCGGAGGAAGCGCTCGCGCTCTGGGCGCGGATCAGGGATGCCGCGCGCCCGTTCGCGCGGCTCGACTGCCGGCTCGAGGGCCTGCGCGCCGATCGCGGCGACGGTCTCAGCGAACGCGCCCTGCTGCGGGTCGGCTATCGCGTACCCTCGGGCACCGCGACCGACGAGCTCGAGGATGCCGTGCGCGCCATCGCCCTGGATCACGCCGGCGAAGCCGAGGTCACGGTCGAGCGCATCGCGTCCGAGGCGCCGGCGCGCACGAAGCGCACGACCGCGGTCGCGACAGCGTTCGTGCGC
Organism: Candidatus Limnocylindria bacterium; assembly: GCA_035935465.1. Taxonomy (GTDB): domain Bacteria; phylum Chloroflexota; class Limnocylindria; order P2-11E; family P2-11E; genus UBA4735. Next base: position 12,632 of record DASYXA010000067.1, read on the forward strand.
GCGATCGCCGGTCTGGGCGGTCAGACCGCGTTCAAGGAGAAGAGCGGCACCAGCGACATGAACGTGCTCCTCCCCGCGTGGGGCTGCCCGATGGTCGCGTACGGGCCGGGGGACGCGCACTACGACCACACACCGATGGAACGGCTCGCGCTGGCGGAATACGCGCGTTCCATCGCGGTCCTCAAGGACGTGCTCCGCAGGGCGGCCAGCCGCTAGCATGACCCGCGTCCCGACGGCCTCGCGCTGAGGCCTGGGTCGAAGGGGGAAGGGTGTTCTCGAACCGGCGTCAGCGCCAGCGGGCCATCCTTGCGGCGCTCGCCGTGCTCGGCATCCTCCTCGGAGCGATCTCCTTCAACACCCACCTGCTCGACTCGAGCCTGCAGGCGGTGACCTACGACACGTTCATCACGAACGCCCCAGGGCGGCTCTCGAACCAGGTGACGATCGTCGCGCTCGACGACCGCACGGTCACGCGATACGGCACCTATCCCGTCCCGCGGCAGGCCTGGGTCGACCTCCTGGCGGCGTTGAAGCCGATGGGGCCACGGTCGATCGCGTTCGACGTCGGCTTCTACGACGAGTCGCCCAACGCCGATCAGGACCGCGCGCTCGCGAACGCGATCAGGGATGCGGGAAACGTCATCCTCGCCATGCAGGGGGCCGGCGCGCACGTCGATGTCGACGGCGCCGTCCGGTACAACGCCGAGCAGGTCCCGATCACGATCCTCCGCCAGGCCGCGGCCGGCCTCGCGGCGGTGAACGTCCTCCCCGACGAAGATGGCCGGGTCCGTCGCGCGGAGCTCGTCATCGACACGCCGAGCGGTCGGTACTACGGTCTGCCGCTCGTCGCGACCGCGCGCTCGCTCCTCGCCGCGAGGTTCCTCGCGGGCGATGAGAGCGCGGTCCAGCGCCGTGGCGACACGCTCGTCCTCCCGGGCCGCCCGCCGCTGCCGGACCGGGTCCTGCCGATCGACGCGACCGGGCACATGCCGGTCTACTACGCGGCGCCGCCGGCCACCGATCTCGCTGCACGCGGCGACGCGAAGCCGTGCGCCCAAGCCGGGGAGTTCTGCGTCGTCTCGCTCGCGGACGTCGTCGCGGGCAACGTGCCGCGCGACCTCATCGCCAACCGCACCATCTTCGTCGGCGCGCACTCCATCTCGGCGGTCCCCGACAACTACCCGACCCCGAACAGCGGGGCGCAGAAGATGTGGGGCGTCGAGATCTGGGCGAACACCGCCGCCTCGATCTACACGAACCACTACCCGCAGCCGCGTGAGAGCTTCCCGATCACCCTCGCGGAGATGATCGTCGCGACGCTCGGCGGCATCCTCCTGGTCACGCGCTTCCGGCTCTACGGTTTCCTCGCGGCGATCGTTGCGCTCGTCCTCTACGGCTACGCGCGGTTCCTGTTCTTCTCCACCGCCACGAGCGGCGCCGTGGGGAACGGACCCGTCGCCGTCGCGTCGTTCGGCTACCTGGTCCCGGCCTCGTTCTGGTGGGTCGTCGCTCTGGGCTATCTGCTGGTGGAGGAGCAACGCGCGGTGCGACGCACGCAGACGACGTTCGGCAGGTTCGTCACGCCGTCCATCGCCCGCACGATCATGGACATCGAGGAGAGCGGCAAGCTGGCGCTCGGCGGCGAGGAGAAGCGCGTGACCGTGCTCTTCGGTGACATTCGCGGGTTCACCACGATGAGCGAAGGGATGACCCCCCGCGTACTGCTGGACACGTTGAACCGTTATTTCGAAGGCATCGTGACCGTCGTCAATCGCTACGAGGGGACCGTGAACAAGTACAACGGCGACAACATCATGGTCATCTGGGGTGCCCCGCTCCCGGTCGTCGACCAGGCCCGCAAGGCGGTCCAGGCGGCGCTCGAGATCCAGCGCTGGATCGTCGCCGAGCGCGGCACCGGCGGGCCGGACGTCTCGTTCGGGTTCGGCATCAACACCGGCCCGGTGGTCGCGGGCTTCCTCGGTGCCCTCGGGCGGATGGAATACACGGTCATCGGCGATACCGCGAACGTCGCGTCTCGGCTCACGTCGAACGACATCGCGCGGCGCGACCAGGTCGCCGTGAGCGCGGAGACGCTGTCCGAGCTGGGTACCGATGTCGTCGCGATCGATCTCGGCGCCGTCCAGGTGAAGGGCCGCGGTGAGGCCGTCCGCTGCTACCAGATCAACAGCATCGGCACGATCGAGAGCCCGAACCCGGCGCCCGCCCCGGAGCGGCCGATCGGCGCGGCCGCCGTCGCCGGCTATCACTGAGCTTCCGGTGGTGATCGACGACAAGGTCGCGTTCGTGCTGATGAAGCTGACGCACCTGGCGGTGCAGCGCGACCGGGAAGCGTACCTGCGCGGGCTCATCGATCTCTGCGCCCAGGCCTGTGACGCGGAGCGTTGCACCGTGTACTTCGTCGACCAGGACAAGAAGGAGCTCTGGTCGCGGATCGCGTCGCGCACCGCGATCGAGATCCGCCTGCCCCTGGGCACCGGCATCTCCGGCCAGGTCGCGCTCACCGGCGAGACGATCAACGTGCCGGACGCCTACGCCGACCCGCGGTTCGACCGGAACGTCGATCTGCGCAGCGGCTACCGCACGCTCAACATGCTCGTGGTCCCGGTGTGGGACGGCCCGGGGCGGACCGTCATCGGTGTGCTCCAGGTGCTGAACAAGCGGAGCGGCCCGTTCGAGCGGCGCGACCAGATGCTCCTCGAACGGATCGCCGAGAGCGTGAGCCCGGTGCTGGCGCAGATCCCGCAGGACGAGGCCCCGTGAGCCGTCAGCCATTCGATCGCCGGGCCGGCGAGCGCCGCAGCGCCGACCGGATGGACCGGCGGGCCGCCGAGATTCGGGATCGCCGCGAGGCCGAGCGCCGTCGCGGCGCCGGGCGGCGGGACCTCGACACGCTCCTCGACATCACGCGGCGCCTCATGACCGTCACCGACCTCGACGCGCTCCTGCGGCTCATCGCCGACGCGACCGTGACGATGGTCGGCGCCGAGCGCGCCACGATCTACATCGTCGATCAGGCGAAGCAGGAGTTCTGGTCGCGCGTCGCGACAGGCACGGGCGTGGGGGAGATCCGGTTCCCGATCGGCGTCGGGATCGCCGGCACGGTCGCGAAGACGGGCGAGACGATCAGCATCCCCGACGCCTACGCCGACCCGCGCTTCAGCCCGGAGAGCGACAAGCGCACCGGCTTCCACACCCGTAACCTGCTCACGCTCGCGATGACCGGGCACGACGGCGCGGTCATCGGCGTGTTCCAGGCGGTCAACAAGAAGGTCGGTGAGTTCACCGTCGAGGACGAGATCACGCTCGGCTCGCTCGCGTCCTCTGCCGCGGTCGCCGTGGAGAACGCCCAGCTGGTGACCGCGCAGAAGCGGCTCTGGCTGTCGCTCATCGAGACGCTCGCGACGACCGTCGACGCCCGTGACCAGCAGACTGCCGGCCACAGCAAGCGCGTGACCCGCTACGCCGCCGTGATCGGCGCCGAGATGGGGCTCTCCGACGAAGCGCTCGAACGCCTGACTGCCGCGGCGCTGCTCCACGACTACGGGAAGATCGCCGTGCGCGACCGGTTCTTGCAGAAGCCGGGGAAGCTCGATGACGCGGAGTTCGCGTACATGAAGGCCCACGCCGAGAAGACGGCGGAGTTCCTCGGCTACCTTGACTTCCCGCCGGACATGCTGGAGGTGCCGCAGATCGCGGCGCAGCATCACGAGCGGATGGACGGCAAGGGGTACCCGAAGGGTCTCGCCGGCGCCCAGATCCTGGTCGGCGCGCGGATCGTCGCGGCAGCCGACGTCTTCGACGCCCTCACCGCGCCGCGCTACTACAAGCCGGCGTACGCGCTCGCCAAGACGCTCGAGATCATGGACGGCATGGCCGGCGAGCACCTCGATCCCGCGGTCATGGCCGCGGTGCACCGTGCGCTCCCCGCGCTCGAGCGCACGATCGACGAGCTCAAGGCGACCTGGCCGAAGGCGGGCGACGAGGGCATGGGCAGCATCGCGGAGGCCGCGAGCGGCGGGCTCTCGGAGCGCGACCAGACGGCTGGCGCGGCATCGTGAAGATCCGCTTCTGGGGTACCCGCGGCTCCATCCCGACACCCGGGCAGCGCACCGTGCGCTATGGCGGCAACACCGCCTGCGTCGAGGTGCGCGATTCGAGCGGGCACCTGCTCGTGCTCGACGCGGGCACCGGACTGCGCGAGCTCGGGATCAAGCTGAACGGCACGTCGCCGCTCGTGGTGGACCTGCTGCTCTCGCATCTCCACTGGGACCACATCCAGGGCATCCCGTTCTTCCGCCCGGCGTACGACCCGCGGAGCACGCTCCGCCTCTACGGCCCGACGCAGCACCGCCCGCTCAAGGAGCTGTTGGGCCTCGGCATGGACGACCCGTTCTTCCCGGTGGATCTCGATGGCCTCCCGGTGAAGCTCGAGGTGCTCGAGTTCGCGAGCGGCGCGACGCGCGCGGTCGGTCCGTACCAGGTGAGCGCGACGACGATCTTCCATCCCGCACCCGCCCTCGCGTATCGCATCGAGGCCGACGGGCAGGCCATCGTCTACGCGACCGACACGGAGGACCCGTTCAGCGGGCAGCCGAACCCGGTCACCGACCTCGCGTCGGGTGCCGACGCGCTCATCCACGACGGCCAGTTCCTGGACAGCGACTTCAAGGCCGGCTGGGGCCACTCGACCGTGTCGAGCGCGCTCGATGTCGCGACGCGCGCGAAGGCCAAGCGCCTGATCCTCTACCACCACGACCCGGATCGGACCGATGACGCCCTCGACCGCATCGGCGTCGAGGCGCAGCACGCAGCCGACGCAGCGGGCCGCGGACTCGAGGTGATCGTCGCGCGCGAAGGGACCGAGCTCGAGCTCTAGGGCGGTACGGCCATCGTCGCGTGGAGCCGGGCCATCAGGTCGGCCAGGTCCAGCGGCTTCGGGAGCACCGCCCGCGCGCCGATCGATCTGCCGATGGCCTCCGCGTCGGGCCGCGCGCTCACCACGACGATCGGCGCGTCCGCCGCGGTCCGCTCGTGGTATCGCCGCGCGAACTCCTCGCCGCTGACGCCTGGGAGCATCAGATCGAGGACGATGGCCCTCGGCTCCACGGCGAGCGCGGTCCGGAGGGCGTGGCGGCCGTCGAGCGCCGGGATCGGGTCGAAGCCCTCGTCCGCGATCGCGGACACGAGCATGCGGCGCGTGTCGGGGTCGTCTTCCACGACGAGCACGCGCTCGGGAAGGTGCTGCCGCCCGCGGATCGTCCTCTTCACGGCTCTCCTTCCGCTTACTGAGCGAAGGAGCAGCCGCCGTGCCTCACCGGGCGCAGCCGATCTCTCTGTCGCCCGCCCGTTGCCCGTCGGGTCGATCCGTTACCCGAACGACAAGGACGGACGGCTCGACCGCACCGGGCTGGGGGCCCGCACCGGATCGAGCAAGCGACGGATCGCCGGGTGGGCGAGGAGGGACTTGAACCCTCACGCTCTCTCGAGCAACGGCTCCTAAAGCCGCCGCGGCTGCCGTTACGCCACTCGCCCGCTGAGAGCGTACCGCCGCCTCAGGAGCGGGTGCGCGCCTCGATGCCCGACAGCTTCTCGATGACCTTGATGATCGCGAGGTTGCCCTCGCGTCCGCCGCCGTCGTGCTGGAGCGCGTTGTACAGCGCGTGCGCGAGCGACGTCCCGGGCAGCGAGAGGTGGGCGGAGAAGGCCGCATCGAGGACGTTGCGCAGGTCCTTCTGCTGGTGGTCGACCATGAAGCCCGGCGTGAAGTCCCCGGCCAGCATCTTCGGCGCGTAGTGCTGCATCGCCCACGAGCTCCCCGCCCCGCCGGCGATCACCTGGCGCGTCCGTTCGAGGTCGATCCCCATCGCCGCGGCGAACACGAGCGCTTCGGAGACGCCCAGGTTGTTGATCGCGACGGCGATCTGGTTCGCGAGCTTGCAGGCCTGACCGGCGCCGTGCCCGCCGATGTGCACGATGGTCTTGCCGAGCGCCTCGAACAGTGGCCGGGCGCGCTCGACGTCGGCCGCGTCGCCACCGACCATGATCGAGAGGCGCGCCTCGATCGCGCCGAGCTCCCCGCCGGACACCGGCGCGTCGAGCGTCCGGAACCCCTGCTGCTCCGCCCGCTCGGCGAACGCGCGCGACGCGACCGGCGAGATGCTGCTCATGTCGATGACGAGGAGCCCGTCGTGCAGGCCGTCGGCGATCCCGTCGGGACCGAACGTGACCGCCTCGACCTCGGGCGCGTTCGTGACCATCGTCACGACGAGATCCGAGCGTTGCGCGACCTCGCGCGCGGTCCTCACGACCGTCGCGCCCTCGGCCTTCAGCGGGTCGGCCCGGGCGATCGTGCGGTTCGTCACCGTGACCGGAAAGCCGGCCTTGCGGGCGTTCCGGGCCATCGGCTGGCCCATGATCCCGAGTCCGACGAAGCCGACGCGCGGCGCGCTAGTTGGGTCGGTCGCCATTGCCGCGCTTCGGCTCGTCGCCTTCCACGTACACGGTGCGGACGCCCTCGTCGGTCGCGACCAGGAACGTGTCCTGGTCGGTCTCGCCGACACTGACCGACGCGAGGAGCCGGTCGTCGGTCACGTGAACGAAGTGGCTCGATCGCTCGAGCTCGTTCGCGATGGCCTCGGGGAGCGACGCCTCCTCGAAGCTGTCCTTCACCAGGTCGCGGGCCTTCTTGACCAGGCGGAAGAACTCCTCGGGCGTGAGCTTGTCCTCGTGCGACAGCAGCACGGCGGTGCCGAGGTCGTCGTCCGGCTCGTGGATCTCGTAGAAGTACATCGGGCGCCCGCCAGCATACGGCGGCCACGAGCCGTAAACTTGAGGCATCCATGACGAGCGAACAACCCTCGACTCACACGCCCGCGGCAGCGCCTCGGCCCGAGCGCTCCTTCACGCACACGATCGAGCGCAAGCCCGGCTCGATCGTCTCGCTGCACGTCGAGGTCGAGGTCGGCCGGCTCGAGCGCGCGAGCGAGCGGGCGTTCCAGAAGCACGTGCAGCACGCGAAGATCCCGGGCTTCCGGCCGGGGAAGGCCCCGCGCGCGCTGTACGAGCGGACCTACGGCGCCGAGCACCTCTGGGACGACGCGGCGGCCGATGTCGTCGACGCGACGTTCAAGGAGATCGCCGACCTCGAAGGGATCGACTGGCTCGACCGCCCGGAGGTCGAAGTCAGCCAGCTCGAGCCCGGGAAGCCGCTCAGGTACACCGCCACCGTCCCGGTCCGGCCGGCCGTCGCGCTCGGCGACCCCGCCGCCGCCGGCGTGACGGTGCGGCCGACGGCGATCACCGACGAGCAGGTCGAGCAGACGATCGCCGGGATGCGCGAGCACCACGCCGAGCTGAAGCCGGTCGAGCGCGCCGCGGAGAAGAACGACGTCCTGACCATCGACCTCGACGTGACGCTCGATGGGAAGCAGATGCCGCCGATGGGCCGCAACGCGCACCTCGAGCTCGGCAAGGACTACGCGATCCCCGGGCTTGCCGACGCGCTCGTCGGGACGAAGGCCGGCGGCAGGAAGGAGTTCGAGCTCGCCTTCCCCGCGGACTACCCGGACGAGGACCTCCGCGGCAAGACCGGCGCCTTCACCGCGACGGTCTCGCAGGTCGCCGAGAAGCTCCTGCCGCCGCTCGACGACGACTTCGCGAAGACCGTCGGGCTGACGACGGTCGCCGACCTGGACAGGGCCGTCCGGGGCGAGCTCGCGCACGCCGCGTTCCACGAGGCCCGCGACGACGCCGCCGAGAAGCTGCTCGCGCACCTGCTCGAGACCTCGACCGTCGAGGTGCCCGAGATCCTCATCGCCGACGAGCTCGACCACCTCGTCGCGGACCTGAAAGCGCGGGTGAAGGACCAGGGCCTGAGCTGGGAGCAGTTCCTGCTGCAGGCCCGCAAGACCGAGGACGAGATCCGCGCGGACTGGCGCACGACCGCGGAGCGCCGCGCGAAGTCGCTCCTCGTGCTGGACGCGCTCGCCAAGAAGGAGAACGTCACGATCTCGTCGACCGAGCTCGCGCAGGAGGTCGCCCTGACGCCCCTCGCGCAGCAGGACCCGAACGCGCTCCGCAACCCCGCGGTGCTCGGCGCGCTCGCGCGGTCGATGCGGAACCGCAAGCTCGTGGACACGCTCATCGGCCTCGACACGCCCGATGCGGAACGGAAGCTCATCCGCGCGGCAGGCGGCCCCGAGGACCAGGAGCTCCCACACCCCGACCCGGCGGCAGACCGAGCGCTCGTCGTCCCGCCGGCGCAGGCCCCCGTCCCGGAGCGGTCCCCAGAGAGCCGGGAGGCGATCCGGGCGATGCTCGCGGAGAAGCCCGGCCAGTAGCGTCCGCGCGTCCGCGCGCGCAGCTACGACCGCGAACGGCTTCGTGGTCGGCGGCTAGTGCGTCACCGGCGCGTTCACCGTGATCTGGGCCGCGAGGTCGCGAACGGACATCGCACCCGAATTGGACGGCGAGCTCGCGACGAGCGGCTTCCCCGCATCGGCAGCGTCGTCGAACGGCGCCGTGAACGGGATGATCACGTCGGGCTTCCGGCCGAAGAACCGCGTGACCTGGTCGGTCTGCAGGCCTGAGGCCGTGATGCGGTTCAGGACGAGCAGGGTCCGTTCCTTCGGGATCCGCAGCTTGTCGATGACCGAGAAGAGGTCGTTCGCCGACTTCAGCGACGCGAGGTGCGCCGACGTCACCACGGCGAGCACGTCCGCGCTGTCGATCGCGGCGAGGGTGTACTGGCTGAATGTCGCGGCGGTGTCGACGAGCACGTAGTCAGACGTGGCGCGCAGCCGGTCGATCGCGTGGTGCACCGCGGGGATCGTGACGAGCTCGGCGAGCTCCGGCCGGTCGGCCCCGGTGACGACACGCACGCCGCTCTCGTGACGGGCGACGAAGAGGTCGAACAGGTCGTCGCTCATGTCCTCGATCTTCACCGAGGAGAGGTCGGCGAGCGTCTGCTGCGGCTTGAGGTCCATGAGCATCGCGGCGTTGGCGAACTCGAGCGAGAGGTCGAGCACGGCGACCCGGTAGATCATCGTGCTCGCGAGCGCCAGCGCCCCGTTCACGGCCATCGTCGTGGCACCGACCCCGCCCTTGCCGTGGAGCAGGACGACGACGCGGCCCCGCGCGACCGCCGGCCCGCCGGCGGTGGCCGCGTTCTCGCGGCCGCGGCGGAGCAGCAGGTCGATCTTCGCCGCGAGCACGCTGAGCTCGACGGGCTTCGCCACGTACTCGTCGGCGCCCTGGGCGTAGCCGGCGAGGATGTCGTCGGCCTGCTTCTTCGCGGACAGCATGATCACGGGGAGCCGCGCGGTCGCGGCCTCGGAGCGGATCCGCCGGCACAGCTCGAGGCCGTTGAGGTTCGGCATCGCAACGTCGGTGATGACGATGTGCGGGCGCTCGCGCTTGAGCTCACGCAGGGCCTCGTATCCGTCGGTCGCGGTCGTCACGACGTAGCCGTGCTTGGTGAGGAACGTCTGGACGAGCTTGCGGATCTGCCCTTCGTCGTCGACGAAGAGGACGCGCTCACCGGCCATCGATCACCTCGGCGCCGGCAGGAGATCGGCGACGCGCTTCCTGAGCTCCGCCATCGTGAACGGCTTCGGCAGCACGCCGGCAGCACCGTGCCGCTCGGCCTCGACGACCTGGGCGCGCTGCACCGAGGCCGTGACGAACACGAGCGGGATGTGTGCCGTGTCCGGCGATGCCTTGAGCGCGTCCCCGAGCTGGTAGCCGTCGAGCTTCGGCATCGAGACGTCGCTGAACACGAGGTCCGGCTTGAGGCTCCGCACGAGCGCGAGGCCCGCCTCGCCGTCCTCGGCCAGGTGCAGCTCGTGCCCGCTGTCACGCAGCGCGGCCCTGATGAGCTTCTGGATCATCGGGTCGTCCTCGCAGAACACGATCTTCGCCATCCCCGCCCCTCCTATGCCGTCGCCACCGCCACGAGCGGCAGTGTGAACTGGAAGACCGACCCTTCGCCGACGACGCTCTCGACCCAGGCGCGGCCGCCGTGCATCTCGATGATCTGCCGGGAGATCGGCAGGCCGAGGCCGGTGCCCTGGATGTAGCGCGTCGCGCCCGACTCGAGCCGCGAGAACCGCTCGAACACCTTCTCGAGCGAGTCCGGCGGGATCCCGAGCCCCGAGTCGCGGACGAGCACGTGCGCCATCCCGCCCTCGACGCGGGTCGTGATCGCGATCTCGCCCCCGCCGGGCGAGTACTTCACCGCGTTGCTCAGCAGGTTCAGGAGCACCTGGTTGACCTTGTCCTTGTCCATCTCGATGAGCGGCAGGCCGGGATCGAGGTGGAGCGTGATCGGATGCCGCGGCGAATTCGGACCGAGGCGCCCGGCCGCCTCCACGACGATCGCGTTGATGTCCGTCCGCTCGCGATGCAGGGTCATGCGGCCGGACTCCATCCGGTCGAGATCGAGCATCTCGGTGATCATCCGATTGAGCCGCTGCGCGTCCTTGTTGATGTCGCCGGCGTACTCCTTCATCTCGGCGAGCGTCAGGTCCTCGTCGCGCATGAGCTCGCTGAATCCCTGGATGCCGGTGAGGGGCGTCCGGAACTCGTGGCTGACGATCGAGACGAAGTCGCTCTTCGCGCTGTTGAGGCGCCCGAGCTGCTCCACGGCCCGGCGCTGCTGTTCCACGAGCTCCGCTGTCGTGAGGGCGGCGATCGCCTGATCGCCGAACAGGCTCAGCAGGCGCGCGTCGTCATCGTCGAACTTCGCGAGCGGGTACGTCGAGCGGACCGTCAGGACGCCCAGACCCTGACCGGCGCGGACGAGCGGCACGGCGATCGCCGCCCGCCAACCGGCCTCGCGGCTCCGGGCGACCGAGTGCTCCCAGGTCCCGTAATCGTTGGCGATCACGGGCTTCAGGGTCAGGAACGCCTGCCCGGTGACGCCTTCCCCGGCGCGCAGTCCGGCCGGCGTGCCGCTCTCGGCGCCGACGGCGTTGGCCTGCCGGAGCAGTCTCGCGCGCTCGTCCCAGCGATACACCGACGCGGTGCCGCGGCCGAGCAGCGCACCCGCGGCCTCGAGGATCTCGCGGAGCACGTCGATCGGGTCGGTCTCGGCGGCGATCAGCGTCGACGCGCGATGCAGGGCGAGCATCCGCTGGTTCTCGCGTTCCCGCGCGAGGAGCAGCTGCGCGGCCTCGAGGGCGGTCCGCAGCTCGCGCGCGACGGCCTCCAGCAGTCGGATCTCCTGCGACGTCCAGGCGCGCGGTCCGCCGACCTGGTCGAGGGTGAGGACGCCGGAGATCTGCCCGCCGAGCCCGATGGGTGTCGCGACCGCGGCGAGCGTTCCTTGCTCGACGAGCGAGTGGCTCCCGAGGGTCGGATCGGCGAGCCGGGCGTCGGTGCTGGCGTCGCGCACGGCGATGGTCCGTCCCTCGCGCGCCGCGAGGGCGCTCAGCGGAAGCTGCCCGCGTCTCCCAACGCCGATCGGCTCGACTCCCGGCGCGTCCCACTCGTGGAGGACCGTCAGCTCGCCCTCCTGCGCCGCGGCGATGATCACGCGCGACACGTCGAGCTCCGCCCCGAGCTCCTCCAGCGCCGACGCGACCACCGCGTCCGGATCGAGGTTCGAGTAGACGCGCTGCGAGATGCGGTTCACGACCGCCTCGCGGTCCGCGCGCGCGTCGGCGTCGGCGATCGAGAGCGCGTTGTGCAAGGCCCCGGCGACGTACTGGCCGAGGAGCGCGACGAGCTGGAGCTGATCGCGGGGGAGCGTACCGGTCTCCCGGACGATGATCAGCGCGCCGATCAACCGCGACCGGGAGACGAGCGGCAGGGCCGCGAATGACCGCGCGCCCGCGATGAGCGGCAGTCCGGTCTCCGCCGCGACGTCCGGGGCCGCGGCCACGTCCTCCACGACGAAGCTCTTCCGCTCGCCGATGAGCCGCGTCCGCATCCCCGGGGGGAGGGCCGCGATCGGGTAGGTCGTCCCGCGAGGCGGCGCGGCCCCGCCCTCCTGCGCGAGCACGCGGACGAGCTCGGCCGTCTCCTCGTACTGGAGCAGCGTCGCGACAGCGGACGGCGGCAGGACGTGGCGGATCCCGGCGAGGAACTGCGTCGCGACCTCCGTCGGGCCGAGCGGGCCCGACAGCCCGGCGGAGAGGGTCCCGACGAGGGCCAGCTCCTCGGCTCTCCGCTCGCTGGTCTCGAGCGCCCGGCTGAGCCGGTCGGTGAGCCGGTAGACCACGAGGCTCGCGGCCATGCACAGGAGCACCCAGGCGATGAAGCTCGCGTCGTGCACGGTGAGCGAGTCCTTGAGGAGGTTGAACGGATCGTCCGGCAGGTTCACCAGGCCGACCCGGTCGAGCTCCTCGGTGTAGGCGAACTCGACGATCTGGAAGGAGACCGCGCCGAACACCGCGGCCGCGGCGAGGTACAGGACGCGGGACCGACCGGGGTGGCGCATGCCCGCGAATCGTAGCCAATGGCCGAATGCGGGCCGCGCTGATGCCGAGTTGCGACGGACCGGGCGGTACACTCGGGACGCAGCCATGTCGAGGAGGGCCACAGCGTTGCAGAACAATCTCGTCCCCATGGTGGTCGAGCAGTCCGGTCGTGGAGAGCGGGCCTACGACATCTTCTCCCGGCTGCTGAAGGACCGGATCATCTTCATCACCGACATGATCGAAGACAACATGGCCAACCTGATCATCGCCCAGCTCCTGTTCCTCGACTCCGAGGATCCCGAGAAGGACATCCACGTCTACATCAACTCGGGCGGCGGCGTGGTCACCGCGGGGCTCGCGATCTACGACACCATGCAGTACCTGCGGTCGCCGATCAACACCGTCTGCATCGGCCAGGCCGCCTCGATGGCCGCGGTGCTCCTCGCCGCGGGCGCGCCGGGCAAGCGGTTCGCGCTCCCGAACTCACGGATCATGATCCACCAGGGGTCCGGCGGGTTCCGCGGTAACACCCCGGACGTCATCATCCAGGTGAAGGAGCTCGAGACCCTCGTCGACAAGCTCACCAAGATCATCGCCTTCCACACCGGCCAGCCGGCCGACAAGGTGAAGAGCGACTCCGAGCGCGACCGGTTCATGAGCGCCGAAGAGGCCAAGGCCTACGGGTTGATCGACGACGTGTACGTCGGCAAGGCGAACGATGCCGTCCTGCCCAAGGCCGAGGAGCCGAAGCCGCCGACCGCGATCTCCGAGCCGGTGCGGGTCCGCTAGCGGTGACCACCGCCGCCAAGGGGGCCAAGCCCTACCGCTGCTCGTTCTGCGGGAAGTCGCAGGACCAGGTCCGCAAGCTCATCGCCGGTCAGGGCGTCTACATCTGCGACGAGTGCATCACGCTCTGTCGCGAGATCGTCGACGAAGAGTTCATGGAGACGCCGAAGGCCCGCGCGACCGGATCGAAGGTCCCGAGCCCGCGGCGGATCAACGAGATCCTCGACCAGTACGTGATCGGCCAGGACAAGGCGAAGCGCGTGCTGTCGGTCGCCGTGTACAACCACTACAAGCGCGTCGGCGCCGGACACCGCGTGGACGACGTGGAGCTCGGCAAGTCGAACGTCCTCCTGATCGGTCCGACCGGCTGCGGGAAGACGCTCCTCGCGCAGACGCTCGCGCGCATCCTCGACGTGCCGTTCTCCATCGCCGACGCGACGAGCCTCACCGAGGCCGGCTACGTCGGCGAGGACGTCGAGAACATCCTGCTGCGCCTCATCCAGGCCGCCGACTTCGACCTGAATCGCGCGCAGCGCGGGATCATCTACATCGACGAGATCGACAAGATCGCGCGCAAGGGCGACAACCCGTCCATCACGCGCGACGTGTCCGGCGAGGGCGTGCAGCAGGCCCTGCTCAAGATCCTCGAGGGCACCATCGCGAACGTCCCGCCGCAGGGCGGGCGCAAGCACCCGCACCAGGATTTCATCCAGATCGACACCACCAACATCCTGTTCATCCTCGGTGGGGCGTTCGAGGGGCTCGAGAAGATCGTCGAAGCGCGCATCGGCAGGAAGACGATGGGCTTCGGCGCGACGCTCTCACAGAACACGAAGGAGACGACGGCCGTGCTCTCCGAGGTGATGCCGGACGACCTGCTCAAGTACGGCCTCATCCCCGAGTTCGTCGGCCGCATGCCGGTCATCGTGCCGCTTCAGGCGCTCGACGAGGCCGACCTGCTGCGCATCCTCACCGAGCCGAAGAACGCGATCGTCAAGCAGTACCAGAAGTTCCTCTCGATCGACAAGGTCGAGCTCCAGTTCACCGAGGATGGCCTGCATGCCGCGGCGGTCGGCGCAGCCAAGCGCACGACCGGCGCGCGCGGGCTGCGGACGATCATCGAGGAGGTACTCCTCGACGTGATGTACGAGATCCCGTCGCGCGCCGATGTCCGCAAGGTCGTCGTGACCGCCGAGGCCATCGAGGGCAAGGCCAATCCGCTGCTGCTCAGCAAGAACGAGCAGCTCGTCCTCGAAGGGGACGAAGCCTCCTCCGCCTAGCCGCGGTGGTCGACCGGTGAAGCTCTACTACGCCTCCCCGCGCGACCTGCCGACGAAGAACCCGACCCCCGGGATGACCCAGCGGATCATCCGCGCCGAGGCGGCGACCATCGCGATCACCGACCTCGCGCCCAAGACCGTCGTCGAGTCCCACAAGCACCCGATGGAGCAGACCGGCGTCGTGACGAAGGGCAGCCTCGCCATGGTGATCGCCGGCGATCAGCGGATCCTCACGCCCGGCGACACCTACCGCGTCCCGCCGAACGCCTCCCACGGCGCACGCGTCTTCGAGGAGCCGACCCAGGTGATCGACGTCTGGGCTCCGGCCCGGGACGACCTCTAGGACCCATTTCCCGCCCGGGCGCGCGGACCTCCATCGCCCTGATACCCGCTTCGGATGCGGCATCCCTAGCGTTCTCCGCTGGATGAAGGACCTGCTCCGCCGGCTGCCCAGCGACCTGCTCCTGTACGGCCGCGCCTTCGGCCTGATCACCGGCTCGATCTGGATCGCGATCGGGAGCCTCGTCGTCGTGCCGATCGCGGTCGCGGCACTCACCATCCTGTTCGGGACCATCGTCTACAGCTGGACGGCCCAGTCCACGCGCGGCAAGACCTTCACCCTCACGACGTCCCCGATCGGACTCGTGCTCACGGACCTCGTTGTGGCGTCGCTCTGGATGATCGCGACGGCGCCGGATCCGCGAAGCGTCGCGTTCGCGCTCGTCCTGATCGCCTCCATCCTCGTGCAGTTCCGGCTCGGCCGCGGCGGTATCGCGATCGCGGCGCTCGCGTTCACGATCGATGTCATCGCCCAGCAGGTCGTGACCGCCGCCCTGGGCGGCACGCCCGACCCCCACGCGTTCCTGCGCCAGGGGATCGTGGTCGGACTCGTCCTGCTCGTCGTCGGCGTCGTCGCGACCGCGTACCGCGACGAGCGGGAGCGCGGGACGCGGGCGCTGCGCCGGGCGAGCCTGCTCGAGCGGGCCGCGGCCCACATCGGCACGGAGGTCGGCGCGGACCTCGTCCTCGCCTCGATCCCGCGGCACGCCCTCGATCTCGTGCCGGCGGACCACGCGACGCTCAACGTGCACCGGGGCACCGAGTTCCTGATCGTCGCCGGCGCCGGTCTCGGCGAGGGGGTCGTCGGCGTCCACGCGTCCGCGACCAGCGGGATCGTCGGCCGCGTCGTCATGACCCGCGCGACCGTGACGGTCGACGACTACGCGACGCTGGCCGACGCACCGCAGGCCGTGCTCGACCTCGGGATCCGCAGCGCGATCGCCGTGCCCGTGCTCGTGCAGGGCGAGATCGCCGCCGTCCTGAACGTCGGGCGGTGCCTGGTCCGGCCGTTCGACCGCGACGAGCAGGAGACCCTCGAGGGCTTCGCCGCGCATGCGGCGATCGCCCTCGCGAACGCGCGGCGGCTGGAGCTCGGCAAGCGGCGCGAGGAGCTGTCGCGGGAGCTCGCGTCGTCCACCACCGAGGAGGTCATCGCGAAGCTCGCGGCTGAAGCGGAGCGCGCGTTCAACGCCGAGTACGTCGCCGCCGCGGAGGTCACGCCTGCCGGCGGCGTTCGCGTGATCGCGGGCCTCGGCGCGGCCGCGCCCCTGAGCCACGAGTCCTACGAGAAGCCGGGCCCGCTGCTGCTGCGGGTCATCCGCGACCGCGAGCCGGTCACGGTCCGCGACTACACCGCCGAGTACCAGGGGCTGGAGGGCTCCCAGGCCGCCCTGCGGGCCGGCGTCCGCGCGGTGATCGTCGTGCCCGTCGTCGCGGACGATCTCGTCGTCGCGGTGTTCATCGTCGGCACGACCGACCCGCACCGCCGGTTCGACGCCGTCGACCGCGAGGGGCTGCTCGATCTGGCCGAGCTCGCCGGCACCGCGCTGCGGGCGGTCACGACGCGACGCGAGCGCGAGCGGCGGATCCAGCGCCTGGCGGCGCTGAACGAGATCGCATCCAAGACCGCGCTGGTCCATGACCCGCAGGAGATCGCGCACGTCGCCTACGAGTCCGCGCGCTCGCTCGTCGACTTCGACTCCTTCTACGTCGCCCGCTACGACGCCGAGCGCCGGCTGTTCGACTTCCTCATCGAGGTCGATGGCGATTCGGTCCGGGAGGGCGACTTCTACCTGCCGCTCGGCGGCGGACCCTCGAGCCAGGTGGTCCTGAGCGGCGAGCCGTACGTCACGACGGACCGCAACGACGCGGTCCAGACGCGCGGCAAGACGTACGGCGACGAGAGCCGCCGGAGCGAGTCCGCGGTGCACGTGCCGCTCAAGATCCGGGGTGAGATCGTCGGCGTCGTGTCGGCCCAGTCGTACCGGCCCGCGGCGTACGACGCCGAGGACGTCGCGATCCTCCAGTCGTTCGGCAACCTCATCGCGTCGTCGTTCGAGAACGCGGAGCACCACGCGCGGCTGCGCGAGCTGTACCTCGCGTCGGTCAAGGCCCTCGCCGCGGCCGTCGACGCGCGAGACCCGTACACCCGCAGCCACTCGGCCCGGGTCGCGGCGCTGTCGCGGATCATCGCGGTCGAGATGGACCTGCCGCCGGACGAGATCCGCCGGGTGCAGCTCTCCGCGTTGCTCCACGACATCGGCAAGATCGGGATCCCCGATGCGATCCTGAACAAGCCCGCGGCCCTCACCACGGAGGAGTGGGTGATCATGAAGACCCACGCGCCGCTCGGCGCATCGATCCTCGCGGCGGTGGAGCCGCTCGCCGACCTCGTGCCCATCGTCCAGGCCCACCACGAGCGCCACGACGGCGGCGGCTACCCCGACGGCCTCGCGGGGGACGCCATCCCGGTCGGCGCCTACATCGTCTCGGTCGCCGACGCCTACGAGGTCATCGTGAGCAAGCGCGCGTACAAGGCGGCGCAGAGCGTCGACTTCGCGGTGTCCGAGCTCCGGCGGTGCAGCGGCTCACAGTTCCACCCCACCGTGGTCGAAGCGTTCATCCGCGTCATCGAGCGCGACCGCCGCGACGGCAGCGTGTACCTGGCGAAGGTCGGCGCGATCGAGCACGAGGACATCGACGACGTCCCCGGCCCCGGATCGCTCGTGGAGCGGATGGCCGAGCGGTCGCACGCCCATGCGCGCCAGCTCGCGATCCTGCAGCGGCTCGCCTCCGAGATCAGCGCGGTGCTGGACCTCGACGAGCTCGCCAGCCGGCTGCTGCGCATCGTCTGCGACGCGATGGGCTACGAGAACGGCTTCCTCACGACGCTGAACGACGCGGGCGAGCTCGTCATCCGCGCGGCGTTCGGCCCGTCGACCGCGTTCATCGGCCAGGCCCTCGCCGCCGGCACCGGCATCAGCTGGTGGGCCATGGAGCACGGCCGGCTCCAGAACGTCGCCGACGTCCACGCCGACACCCGGTTCGTCGGCCCGGCCGACATCCGCTCCAGCCTCGTCGTCCCGCTGCGGATCGGCGACGAGACCGTCGGGATCATCGGCATCGAGAGCACCCGGCCCGCGGCCTTTTCGGTCGAGGACGAGGCGCTCCTCACCGCCACGTCGCATCAGGTCGCGGCCGCCGTGCGGGTCGCGCGCCTGCACCAGGCCGCCAAGTCCGCGGCGTCGACCGACCCGCTCACCAGCCTGCCGAACCGCCGCGTGTTCTTCGAGCAGCTTGCCGACGGGCTCGCGCAGAGCGAGCAGGACGGCGCGCCGCTCTCCGTCGCGATCATCGACGCGAACGGGCTGAAGCAGCTGAACGACCAATACGGCCACGCCGCCGGCGACCAGGCGCTCGTGCGGATCGGCGCGATCCTCGCGGCCGGCGTCCGCGGCGCCGATGTCGTCGCGCGGATCGGCGGCGACGAGTTCGGCATCGTGTTCCCGGGCGCGCCGCTCTTCGCGGCGGACCGGATCATGCGCCGACTCGCCGAGGACATCGCGAACGCGACCATTCCGTCCGGCCAGCAGCTGCCGACGATCGCGTGGGGCATCGCGCCCGCGCTGGTCGAGGGGACCTCCGTCGACGCCCTTGTCGACGCGGCCGACCGGGCGATGTACCGGCAGAAGCAGCTCGGGAAGGTGCGCGCCGGCTAGTACACTTGCGCGCATACCCGCGACGACCGGGAAGAGTACCGAGCGCAGCCGCAGAGAGATGGTCCGCCGGCAGGCTGGAAGCGGGCCACGGCAGTGCGGTCGGGAACGTCGCTCGCGAGCGGGATCGGGTTCGCCCGTTACGGCGAAGTTGAGACGGTCGTCGCGATCGATGACCGTGAACTCAGGTGGTACCACGCGGCTCGAGCCGTCGTCCTGTTCGGACGACGGCTCTGTTGTTGAGCGGAAGGAGTGCGACGATGACCGCGCAGCTGAAGGCACCGGAAGCGGTCCTGCGATACAGCGGGAAGAGCTTCGACCCGAGCGCCGTCGAGACGTTCCTCTACGACTGGTGGGAGTCGTCCGGCTTCTTCACGCCCGGGCCGGCGACGCCCGGCGAGACGCCGTTCGTGATGATGCTGCCGCTGCCGAACGTGACCGGCGACCTGCACCTCGGGCACGCGCTCGGGTTCGGTGGCTACGAGGACCTCATGGCCCGCTGGCACCGGATGCGCGGCGAGCCGACCCTCTGGCTCCCGGGCTCGGACCACGCCGGGATCATCGCCCAGATCGTGGTGGAGAAGGAGCTCGCGAAGGAGGGCGCCGGGCGCACGAACGCGTCCGACTCCCCGACGCTCGGCCTCACCCGCGACGAGTTCCTCGGCGAGATGTGGCGCTGGATGGATCACTACAAGCCGCGCATCTACAAGCAGCTCCGGATGCTCGGCTGCAGCCTCGACTGGACGAGAGTGCACTTCACGATGGATCCGGATATGCAGCGCCGCGTGCGGATCCACTTCATCCGCCTGTACCGGAAGGGTCACCTCTACCGCGCGGATCGCATCGTCCACTGGTGCCTCACCTGCCAGACCACCTACTCGGACCTCGAGGCGCTGCACATCGTGCGCACCGACGAGCTGAGCTACGTGCGCTACCGGTGGGCCGAGGCCATGCCGGCGGGTACGCCCGATGTGGTCGTCGCGACGACGCGGCCTGAGACGATCGTCGCGGACACCGCGGTCGCCGTGCATCCCGAGGACGACCGCTGGAAGGGGTTCATCGGCCGGGAAGTCCTCGTGCCGGTGTCGGAGCGGAAGGTCAAGATCGTCGGTGACGCGGCCGTGGACCGCGCGTTCGGCACCGGCGCGCTGAAGGTGACACCGGGTCACGACGCGACCGACTTCGAGATCGGCCAGCGCCACGGCCTCCAGGTGCTCTCGGCGATCGACCCGCGGGGGTTCATGACCCCCGCGGCCGGCCCGCTCGCGGGCCTGGACCGCGACGCCGCGCGCATCGCGATGCTCGAGAAGCTGAAGGAGCAGGGCCTGCTGGTCCGCCAGGAGCCGATCACGCACAACGTCGGCATCCACGACCGCTGCGGCACCGTCGACGAGCCGCTCGTGATGAAGCAGTGGTGGATGAAGATGGCGCCGCTCGCGAAGCCGGCGATCGAGGCCGTGCGCGACGGTACGGTCCGCATCATCCCGAAGTACCAGGAGAAGATCTACTTCGAGTGGATGGAGAACATCCGCGATTGGCCGGTCTCGCGGCAGATCTGGTGGGGCCACGCCATCCCGGTGTGGTACTGCACCGACTGCGATGAGATCGTCGTGCCGGCGGAGGACGCGCCCGATCCGACGACCTGCCCGAAGTGCCGGTCGACCGAGCTGCGCCACGACCCGGACGTGCTCGACACGTGGTTCTCGTCGGCCCTCTGGCCCCACTCCACGCTCGGCTGGCCGGAGGAGACGAGCGACCTCGCGCGGTTCTACCCGGGCTCGGTGCTCGAGACCGGCTGGGACATCCTGTTCTTCTGGGTCGCGCGGATGCTGATGATGGGCCTCGAGAACATGGGCGACGTCCCGTTCCGCACCGTCTACCTGCACGGGCTCGTGCGTGCCGGACGCCAGAAGATGGGGAAGTCCAAAGGCAATGCCGTGAGCCCGGTCGAGATGATCCAGTCACACGGCGCGGACGCGCTCCGGTACGCGCTCGTGAGCGGCGTGTCCGCGGGCGCGGACAGCGAGTTCTCGGAAGGCAAGCTCGAGAACGGCCGGCGGTTCGTGAACAAGCTCTGGAACGTCGGCCGGTTCGCCCTCACCCAGCTCGAGGCGCGGCCGGCCGCGTTGTCCGGACCCATCGATGTCGCGCCGGCGGGAGCCGCGCTCACCGAGGCCGACCGCTGGATCCTGTCGCGGACCGAGGCGGCGATCGAGGAGCTCACCCGGCTCATCGAGCAGTACCAATTCGGCGAGTACGCGACGGCGCTCCAGCAGTTCGTGTGGACCGAGCTCGCCGACTTCTACATCGAGCTGGCGAAGCCGCAGCGCCGGCCGGCCGGCTCCGAGGACGCCGCGGTGCGCACGCTCGCGTACGTGCTCGACCGCGTGCTCCGGCTCGCGCACCCGAGCATCCCGTTCGTGACCGAGACGCTCGCGCTGCAGCTCTGGGCGCACGGACATCGGTCCGACCCGGCGCCGTCGCTGGTCACGTCGCGCTGGCCGGAAGCCGGTGCGCGCGATGCCGTGCTCGAGGAGCGGTTCGGGCTCGCGATCGAGGTGATCCGCCGGATCCGCGAGCGCCGCCAGGAGGCCGGCGTCGATCCACGCGCCACGGTCCAGGTCGCGCTCGGCGGCGACGCCGCGGCGCTCGAGCCGTTCGCCGAGATCATCGCGTCGCTCACGAGCGCCCTGGTCCGGTTCGGCGGGGGCGAGGGCGTGCCGACGCTCGTCCGCGCGGTCGAGGTCCGGGTCGACGTGCCGCGCGAGGCCGCGGCCGACCGCGCGCGCCTGGAGAAGGAGCTCGCGGAGGCCCTGACGCTGCTCGATCATTCGGAGACGCTCCTGCGGTCGGACTTCGCGAAGCGCGCTCCGGCGCCCGTCGTGGCGAAGGCGCGCGCGACGCTGGCCGAGCGCGAGGCCGCGGTCGCCTCACTGCGGGCAGAGCTGGCGAAGCTGGGGACCTAGGGGCAGGGCGCCGGGCACCCGAGCCACTGCTCCAGGCGGTACGTCGTGCGATGACGGACCGCGCCACCGACCGGGCCCGCCTCGTAGGTCAGCGGTAGACCGGTCGCCGCGTCGAAGACGACCCGTTCTCCGGGGCTCGTATAGGTGATGAGACCCTTCGCGACCGTCTTCGGCCACGAATAACAGCACGCCATTCCCGGACGGATCCAGCGAGGCACGCCGTTGCAGAGCGCCGGGTCCCTGCTGGTCGGTCGGAACGCTCCACCGACGGCGATGGAGCCGTAGACGCCGTCGCGGCAGGCGTTCCCCTGGCCCGCAGTCATCGTGCCGAGGTCATCACTGAGCAGGATCAGCGTCCATTCATCGCGCCGGCGGTACTCGAGCCGATACCTCGACGTCCCACCGATCGCCGGGCCGGTCGCGGGCGCGATCCGCGCCGGATCCCACTCTTCGATCGTCATCACGAATGGCCGGAAGTCGGCCCGCCCGGCCGAGGACCCCAGGGCAGCACCTGTACGACGACAACGGCAGTGGCGATGACACCGACTGCGGACGCGGCGCCGAACCACGACCTCACGAGCCAATGGTCACACGGCTCACCTGAGGAGGGCGGGGCGTTCGCCCCGCCCGCCTCGCTCATCGCGCGATCGCGCGGGCTACGGGAACCCTGCGAAGCAGGGGTTCTCAGCAAGCTTCGCTTACTGGTTGTCCTTCAGGATCTGGTTCGCCTTGGCCCCCGCGGCCTTCACGCCCGCGGGGATGTCGGTGATCTTGCCCGCGACGACGCCGTTCAGCAGGTCCTCGATGACCGTGCGGATGTCCTGCTGGCCGCGCACGTTCGGCTCCGGGACGCTCGTCCCGATGAGGTCGAACGCCTGCTTGCCCTGGACGTCCTTCTGCCATGCGGTCTTGAGGGTGTCGGTGTCGGCGGCGCTCTTGCGGACCGGCATGTAGCTCGACTTCACCGCCCACTCGGCGGTCTGCGCGGCGTCGGCGAACCACTTCACGAACAACCACGAGGCGAGCTGCTTCTCGGGCGTGCTCTTGAAGATCGCGATGTTCGCCCCGTACTGGACCGTGGCCGGCTTGGCCGGGTCCTTCTGCGGGATGCTCGTCAGGCTCCAGTTGATGGGCTGCTTGAAGCTCGAGACGAAGAACGGCCGGCCGGTGCTCGACTCCTGGACGAATGCGACCTTCGCGGTCCCGAAGTCGGTCTGGTAGTCGAAGCCCTTCGGCACGTACGCGCTGCCGTTGTCGATCATGCGCTTCATCATCGTGATGGCGTCGATCGCGGGCTGCTGGTCCCAGGCGACGGTCTTCTGGTCGTCGCTCATGAGCTTGCCGCCGCGCGAGAGGACCCAGCCGTTGAAGTTCGAGGCGTTGAGCGTCACCGCCCAGCCGTAGCGGGTGGTCTTGCCATCGGCGCCCTTCTTGACCGCCGCGGCGCTCACTGCCTCGAACTCAGCCCAGGTCTTCGGCGTGCTCTTGCCGATCTCCTTGAGGATGTCGTCGTTCTGGTACTGGAGGAACAGCGACTTCGTGAACGGGAACGACAGCAGCTGGTTGCCGAACTGCGGGAAGCGGTTCGTGTCGAAGTACGGCTTGTAGATGTCGGCCTGCGAAGCCTTGTCGAGGCCGTTCTTGGCGGAGTTCACGTACGGGTCGAGGTTGAGGACGACGTCGGCCTTCATGTAATCGGCGACGAAGCTCTCGTACGCGACCGCGAGCTCGGGCAGTGCGCCGGCCTGGATGGCCGAGAGGTTCTTCTGGTAGAGCTGCGTGTAACTCCCCTGGTACTGGAGCGTCACGGTGATCCCCTTGCCGTTGGTCGAGTTGAACCGGTCGACCATGGCCTTCAGCGCCGCGGCGTTCGCGCCGGTCTGGGTGTGCCAGAGCGTGAGCGCGATCGGCGCGCCGGACAGATCGATGTCCGCCTGGGTGGACTGGGCCGGCGCCGGCGCCGCAGCCCCGCTGCAGGCCGTGCCGACGATCAGGACCGCCGCGAGGATCGCACTGTTCAAGCGCATGTTCGGACCCCTCCCTCAAATGACCCTGGTCGCAGTGACGTGTCTCGGCCTACGGATACGCGCTAGCCACGGATACCCGTTCTCGCCACCCCCTGGATGAGATACCGCTGCGCGAAGAGGAAGATCAGGACGACCGGGGCGATCACGAACGTGGCCGCCGCCATCTCGAGATGATATTGCGCCCCGAATTCAGTGCGGAACTGGGCCATCCCGATCTGGACCGGCCGCACCGCGTCGCTGTTCGTCACGAGCAGTGGCCATTGGAAGGCGTCGTAGAACCGGAGCGCGGTGATGAGCGTGACGGTCACGATGACCGGGATCGAGAGCGGCAGGACGACGCTCACCAGGAATCGGAGGTGCCCCGCGCCGTCCACCTTCGCCGCGTCGTGGAGCTCGTTCGGGATCGCCTTGAAGTGCTGGCGGAGCAGGAAGATCGAGAAGACCGAGGCGAGGAACGGGATGATCTGGGCCTGCAGGGTGTCTCCGAGGCGGAGGTACTTCGTGACGAGGACGAAGTTCGGGATGACCGTCGCCTCCCCCGGGACCATGTAGGTGGCCAGGAAGAGCAGGAACAGGACGCCCTTCCCCTTGAACTCGAGCCGGGCGAAGGCGTAGGCCGCGAGGATCGACGTCACGAGCTCGCCGACCGTGCCGATGACCATGATGATCCCGGTGTTCGTGAAGAACGTGCGCCATGGCGCGTCGCCCCAGGCGATCGCGAAGTTCTCGAAGTGGAGCTCGAGCGGGAAGAGCGTCGGCGGGAACTGCGTCGCCTCGAAGAAGCTCTTCGTCGCGGTCGAGAGCATCCAGTAGAACGGGAACGCGATCACGATCGCGACGCCGGCGAGCACGACGTGCTTCCCGATCGTCCGTCCGCGCAGCCGGCCCGCGCCCCGCGGCCTCGGAAGAGAGACGGTCGTCACGACCGGACGCCCTCGCGGTCGCTCGTGCGTCCGTGGGTCCGCACGCGGCCGCACGTCCCGCCCTCGCTCACGTGGGGAACGCCGCCCCCACGGTCGCTCGTGCGTCCGTGGGTCCGCACGCGGCC
This sequence comes from Candidatus Limnocylindria bacterium, assembly GCA_035935465.1. GTDB lineage: Bacteria > Chloroflexota > Limnocylindria > P2-11E > P2-11E > UBA4735. The sequence continues at coordinate 37,234 of DASYXA010000067.1, forward strand.
CCACGTCCCGCCCTCGCTCACGTGTAGAACACCCGGCGCTCGACCACCCGGAACTGGAACTGCGTGAAGCCGAGGATCAGCAGCGCGAGCAGGATCGCCATCGCCGCGCCGAGGTCGATGCGGCCCTGCTGGAAGAACACGTGGAAGATCTCGTAGGCGAGGTTCTTCGTCGTGTCGAGCGGCCCCCCGTTCGTCATGGCGTAGATCTGGTTGAACGCGGTGAGCGAACCGATCGTGCCGATCGTCGCGACGAAGAAGGTGGTCGGACCGAGGAGCGGAAGCGTGATCTTGGTGAAGACCTGGCGCTCGGACGCGCCGTCCAGCCGCGCGGCCTCGTAGTACTCGTTCGAGATGTTGCCGAGTCCGGCGAGGAACAGGACGACCTGGAAGCCGACGAACTTCCAGATCGTGAACAGCGAGACGCCGACGAGCGCGAGGCTCGGGCCCTGCGCCCACGCCGGGATCGCGATGCCGAATCCGCCGGAGATGAGCTCGAACAGGCCGCGCGGCTCATCGAGCCAGCGCTGCGGCCCGATGCCGACGAGCTGGAGGATGCTGTTGAACAAGCCGTAGTTCGGGTTCATCAGCCAGTTGAAGATCACGGCCGCGGCGATCGCGGACGTGATGTACGGGAGGTAGTAGAGGGTCCGGTAGATGCCGCGGCCGCGCATCTTCTGGAACAGCAGGTACGCGAGCACGAGCGAGACGACGAGCTCGATCGGCACCGTGATGAGCGTGTAGGTGAGACTGACGGAGAGCGAGTGCCAGAACTCATCCGCCCGCGATCCGAACAGGACCGTCGCGTAGTTGTCGAGGCCGCGGAACGGGCCCTGGACGATGTCCCAGCGGAACAGCGACATGTAGATCGCCGCGAAGCCGGGCAGAAAGTGGAAGACCAGCAGGACGACGAACGCCGGCAGGAGGAACGCGTAGGCCAGCGCGTTCTCGGCGAGGATGCGACGGCGGCGCGCGGCTCCGATCGCGGGGCGCGTCACGACCCCTGCCCTCACCTTGCTGCGATGATAGGGGAGCACATGCCCATCTACGACTACCACTGCGACCACTGCGGCCACACGTTCTCGGCGGTCCAGTCGTACACCGACGCGACGCTCGACACCTGCCCGAGCTGCGGCAAGCGTCCGCGCAAGCTCATGGCGACGCCGGCGATCGTGTTCAAGGGTGGCGGCTGGTACAAGACCGATAGCCGTCCTGCGTCGAAGGAGAGCGGCGAGGCGAAGGCCGATGCCAAGCCGGACGCGGACGCCCGCGCGGGCTCGGACAAGCTCGGTCCGAAGGACAAGCCGAAGGACGCGGGCCCGGCGACCGCGGCCACGCCGACGGCGGACAAGCCCGCGCCGCCGCTTCCGAAGGGCGGGGCCGCATCCTCGTAACGGCGCGCCGGGTCAGCGGCGCGTTCCTCGACGACGACGGGCCGTTCCTGGCGGGCGCGATCGCATATCAGATCTTCTTCGCGCTCATCCCGCTGCTCGCGCTGGTCATCGGGATCTTCGGCTTCGTCTACGGCACGCAGCAGGCCGAGGCCGAGCTGGTGGCCATCGTGCACGGACTCCTGCCGGCCGCGACGGGTCAGGAGACGAAGCTCGTCGGCCAGCTGGTCCAGGGTCGCGCCCTGTCGCTCGGGCTGGGCCTCGTGGGAACGCTTCTCACCGTGACCGCCATCCTCGGCTCGATCGACATCGCGATCTCGCACATTCTCGGCCGGGAGGGCAAGCGCGCGTTCGTTCGCGAGCGCCTCAATGGCGCGGCATTCGTGCTGCTGGTGCTCGCCATCGCGCTCGCGTCGTTCGTCGTCAGCTTCGGGGTGCAGGCGGCGGCCGAGACCCTCGCACGCTCGGGCCTGCGGGGGGTCCGGCTCCTGTTGGAGCTGATCTCGCCCCTCGTCGGGCTGGCGTTCGGCTTCTGGTTCTTCTACCTCGTGTTCCGGTTCGCCCCGCGGCGGCGCGTTCCGGCGCCGGTGGCCCGGCGCGCCGCGCTGGTATCGGCCGTGCTCTGGGAGGTCGCCAAGGTCGCGTTCGGGTTCCTCACCCGCGCGATCGGCATCTTCCAGGCGTACGGCGCGCTCGCGTTCGCTGCGGGACTCTTGACCTGGATCTACGTGACGGCGGTCATCATCCTCATCGGGGCGGAGGTCGTGAAGATCCACGATGCTTGAACGACTCGAAGCAGCGGCCAGCCGCGTCATCGAAGGCTGGAGCGCCCGGCTCTTCCGCGCGCGCCTGCAGCCGGTGCAGATCGCGAAGCGGGTCATCCGGGCCATGGAGTCGCACCAGACGATCTCGCTCGCGAAGACGTTCGTCCCGAACAGCTACGTCGTTTCGCTGTCCCCGTCCGACCACGCCCAGTTCGAGCAGTACAAGCGCAGCCTCGAGCGCGACCTCGCCGAGGCCGTCCTCGGTGCCGCGCGCGATCGCGGCTTCACGCTCCTCGCGTACCCGACGGTCGAGATCGAGGCGGACGAGGACGTCTCGCCCGGCGACCTTCGCGTCGCCTGCGCGCTCGTGGACGCGTCCGGTGAGGAGGTCCCGGCGAGCGAGCCCGGGCGGCTCGGCGGCCTCGAGGCCGGGCACACCATGATCCTGGACCGCGAGGCGCTCCTCGCGGCCAAGCCGCGCGCGCCGCAGGGCGCGATCGTCGCGCGCGAAGGCAGCGTGCGCCGCGAGGTGCCGCTCGGCGCGGAGCCGATCACGGTCGGCCGCGACCCGAAGAACGACATCGTCCTCGACGACCGGCGCGTCTCGCGACGGCACGCCGAGGTCCGCCTGCGGCTCGGCCGCTACACCCTGTATGACCTCCAGAGCACGAACGGCACGTTCGTCAACGGCCGGCGGATCGCCGAGATGGTCCTGTCGCACGACGACCGGATCAGCATCGGCGGCGCCGAGCTGGTCGTCCGCCTCGACGCCTAGTGGAGATCACGTTCGCGGTCCTCCTCTGGGGTGTCCGCATCGTCTTCCTCGTCCTGCTCTATCTGTTCCTCATCCGCGCGTTCCGCGCGCTGCACCGCGCGCTCTCGGACGAGCGGGTCGCGATCACGGCCCGCGAGGTCGGGATCGCCGCGCTCGTCGTGACCAAGAGCCACGCCGGCGGCCCGCGCGTCGGCGCCCGGCTGCCGTTACGGGCCGTGTCCAGCGTCGGGCGCGACGCCGGCAACGACGTCGTGCTGCACGACGAAGCCGCGTCGGCGAAGCACGCGATCGTGAGCTTCGCGGACGGCGAGTGGTGGCTCGAGGATGCGGGGAGCACGAACGGCACGCTGCTCAATGGTTCGCGGATCTGGGACAAGGAACGGCTCCACTACGGCGACGAGCTCGCGGTGGGACGGATCGCGCTTCGCCTCGAGCGCGCGCAGTGATCGGCGCGCGTCCGGCCGCGCGACTCGTGGAGCTGCGGCTGCTCATCTGGGTCGCAGCGCTCACCCTGGCCGGCTATGTCGCCGTCGTCGCCGCGGCGTCCGGCCGATTCGCGTGGTACGAGATCGCCGTTCCGGTCGCTGTCCTCGCGGTCTTCGGCGCGCTGCACGTGTTCCTCGTGTCCGTCGGGTTCCGCGGCGATCAGCTCCTGCTGCCGATCGCCGTCGGCCTCACCGGGATCGGGTTCATCCTCGTCGAGCGCCTCGCGCCGAACCTCCTGCTCCAGCAGCTCTCCTGGCTCGTCATCGCGGCAGGCGCGTTCTGCATCACGATCCTCGTTCCGCGCGATCTCACCGTGCTGGCGCGATACAAGTACACGTGGGCGCTCCTCGGCGTGCTGCTCCTCGTCTCGCCGCTCCTGCCGGTCATCGGCCGGGAGATCAATGGCGCCCGGATCTGGGTCGGGATCGCCGGCGTCGCGCAGTTCGAGCCGTGGGAGCTGGTGAAGATCGCGCTCGTCATCTTCTTCGCCGCGTACCTGGAGGAGTACCGGGAGGTCCTCTCCACGCCGCCTCGCCGGTTCGGCCCGATCCCCGTGCCGCCGATCCCGTACCTGCTGCCGATCGTCGGGATGTGGACCGTCGCCATGCTGGTCATGGTGTTCGAGAAGGACCTCGGCGCCACGCTGCTGTTCTTCGGGATCTTCCTCGCGATGCTGTACCTCGCGACCGGCGAGCCCGTGTACACGCTCCTCGGCTTGGTCATGCTGATCGGCGGCGGCTTCGTCGCCTACCACGCATTCGGACATGTGGCCGCGCGGATCGATGTCTGGCTCGCGCCGTTCGACAGCGAGCTCCGGTTCGACGAGGCCTACCAGCTCACCCAGGGGCTGTTCTCGCTGGCGAACGGAGGCGTTCTCGGGGCGGGCCTCGGCAACGGCATGCCCGAGCGGATCCCGGTCGTGTGGAGCGATTTCGTGTTCGACGCGTTCACCGAGGAGGTGGGCTTCGCCGGCGCGCTCGCGCTCCTCGGGCTCTATCTCGTCTTCGTCTACCGCGGGATGCTCGTCGCGCTCCGCGCGCCGACGACGTTCCTCCAGCTGCTGGCCGGTGGACTGTCCTTCATCGTCGCGTTCCAGACCCTTGTGATCGTCGGCGGCAACGCGAAGCTCATCCCGCTCACCGGCATCACGCTCCCGTTCGTCGCGTACGGCGGCTCGTCGCTCGTCACGAATTTCATGCTCTGCGGCCTGCTGCTGCGGGTGAGCGACATCACCGCGCGGGTCCGACGGTGACCGAGCGCACGCTCGCGCGGAACATCCGGCGGCTCACGCTCACGATCGCGATCGCCTTCCTGATCGCGTCCATCGGCGTCGGGTACTGGACCGTGGTCGCGGCCTCCGACCTGAATGCCGACCCGTTCAACCCGCGGCTCATCGCCGCGGTGCGGGACCGGCCGCGGGGGAAGATCGTCGACTCGAGCGGCCGGGTGCTCGCGGAGTCGGCGAAGATCGGCGATGCGTACCGCCGCCGCTACCCGGATCGCTCGCTCGCGCAGGTCGTCGGCTACGCGTCCTTCAAGTACGGCGCGTCGGGCGTCGAGGGTGCGTACCAGGAGTCGCTCATCGGCCAGGACCCCTCGGACCTGCTCGGCCAGTGGAAGGCGCGCTACCTCGGTGAGCACGGCGTGCCCGGGTCGGTCGTCCTCGGGCTCGATCCGAAGGTGCAGCTGGCCGCGGCCACGGCGCTCGGCGGCCGGCGCGGCGCCATCGTCGCGCTCGACCCGAAGACCGGACGGATCCTCGCCTCGGTGAGCGTCCCGAGCTACGACGCGAACGCGCTGGTCGACCCCGCGCAGCAGGACGTCGCCTGGCAGCAGCTGAACGACGCGAAGGACAAGCCGCTCATCAACCGCGTCGCGCAGGGCCTCTACCCGCCGGGCTCGACGATGAAGATCATCACCGCGGCGGCGGCGCTCGAGAACGGGTTCGACCCGAACCAGAAGATCCGGGTGGACGACCCCTATCAGGCGGACCGGTCGTGGGGCGATTACTACGTGCGATCGTCGTCCGGCGCGCACGGCGATTACGACATGTCGCTCGCGTTCCAGCGCAGCGAGAACATCTACTTCGCGAAGGTCGGACTCACGATCGGCGCGCAGAAGCTCGCGCTGATGGCGCAGAAGTTCGGCATCGGCCACGCGCCGGCCCTCGATCTCCCGGCGGCGAAGGGCCAGCTCTCCAACAACGGACAGCTCGACCGGCCGACCCTGCTCGCGGACACGAGCTATGGACAGGGCGAGCTCCTCACCTCGCCGCTCCAGATGGCGATGGTCGCGGCGACCGTCGCGAATCACGGCGTGCAGGTGCAGCCCCACTACGCGACCGAGATCCGTGACGGCAGCGGCGGCATCCTGCGCACGATCGGCGGCGGCGCGCCCGACCAGATCATCAGCCCCGCGACGGCAGCCACGCTCACCGGCTACCTCGTGCAGGCGGTCGAGGCGCCCGGCGCCTTCGCGTTCGGCGCGAAGATCGCCGGCGTCCACGTGGCGGGCAAGACCGGCACGGCCGAGACTCCGAGCGGCTCGCCGCACGGCTGGTTCGTGGGCTTCGCCCCGGCCGAGGACCCGCAGGTCGCGGTCGCCGTGATCATCGAGAACGCCGGTCAGGGCGGCGTGGATGCGGCCCCGCTCGGCGGAGCGGTCATGCGGGCGGTGCTCGGCAAGTAGGGGACCACGGGCCGTCCCGACCGGTACTGATTGAACCGTTCGGCCCGTTAGACCGTTCTACTAGGCGAGCACCGCTCGCCGGACGACCCTGCTCGCGACCGGCGCTGCGCGCTGAGGGGCCCCGCCCCTCCTCGCGGGGTCCGGACGCACGCGGCTCTTACCATTTGGCGAGAAACGGGGCTTCAGGGGGAATTCGTTTGGACAGCAAAGGACTCGCCCGGCAGGTCGCGGGCGTCGTCGAGAACGTCGAACGGGTCATCTTCGGCAAGCACCCCGAGGTCGAGATCGCGTTCGTCGCGCTCCTCTGCCGCGGCCACATCCTCGTCGAGGACGTGCCGGGCACCGGCAAGACCGTGCTGGCGAAGGCCTTCGCCCGGTCGCTCGGCTGCACCTTCCGGCGCATCCAGTTCACCCCCGACCTGCTCCCCTCGGACGTGACCGGCGTGTCGATCTTCAACCAGCAGAACAACCTCTTCGAGTTCCGCGCCGGCCCGGTCATGAGCCAGATCGTCCTCGCCGACGAGATCAATCGCGCGACCCCGAAGACCCAGTCCGCGCTGCTCGAGGCGATGGAGGAGCGGCAGGTCACCGTCGACGGCACCACCTATCAGCTCCCCGACCCGTTCCTCGTTATGGCCACCCAGAACCCCATCGAGTACGAGGGCACGTTCCCGCTGCCCGAGGCGCAGCTCGACCGGTTCTTCATCCGCCTGCAGCTCGGATACCCGAAGCCGAAGGAAGAGGTCGAGATCCTCGACGCGCAGCGCGTCCATCATCCGCTCGACAGCCTCGGGCAGGTGATGACCGCGGACGAGCTGTTGCGCGCGCAGTCCGGCGTCCGCGACGTGCACCTCGCCGACGGGGTCAAGCAGTACGTCGTGGCCGTCGTCGGCGCGACGCGTTCGCACCCGGACGTCTACCTCGGCGCCTCGCCTCGTGGCTCGCTCGCCCTCGCGCGCGCGGCGCAGGCCTACGCCGCGGTGCAGGGTCGCGATTACGTCGTGCCGGATGACGTGAAGGCGCTCGCCGGTCCGACGCTCGCGCACCGCTTGATCCTCCAGCCACAGGCGCGGTTGAAGGACCTCGCGCAGACCACGGTCATCGCCGAGGTCCTCGCGAGCGTGCCGGTGGAGGTCGGGTCGCCGACGGCGCTGCGGGCGTAGCGGCCGAGCCGTGCGGCCGTGGCACTTCGCGGTCCTCTGGGTCGGGCTCTTCATCGCCGCCGTCTCGAGCGGCGTGGAGCTCCTCAGCTACCTCGCGTACCTCCTGCTGTTCGTCGGCGTCGCGATGTGGATCACCGCGCGGCTGACCCTCGAGGGTCTGTCGGTGAAGCGCACCGTCGGGCAGGCGTACGCGCACCTCGGCGACCGGATCGATCTCAACTACGAGCTCCGGAACGACCATCGGCTCGGGAAGCTCTGGGTCGAGGTGAGCGAGACGTCGAACTGGCCCGAGCCGCTCACCGGCCGCGTCCTCTCGATCGCCGGCAAGGGCGCGGTCCGCCGCTGGCGGGTGAGCGTCCCGGCACTGCGGCGCGGCCGGTTCCACCTCGGGCCGATCGTGCTGCGCTCGGGCGACCCGTTCGGCCTGTTCGCGACGGTCGCCCGCATCCCGCTCGACGCGCTCGTCCTCGTGTACCCCAAGGTGCTGCCGCTCCCGTTCTGGCAGCTGCCCGGCTCGTTCCTCGAGGGCAACGTGCTCACCGGACAGCGCTCGCTCCAGTCGACCTCGATGGTCATGGGCATCCGCGACTACCGGCCGGGCGATGCGGTCAACCGCATCCATTGGCCATCCTCGGTGCGGCACCGCGGCCTCTTCGTGAAGGAGTTCGAGCTCGACAAGACCGCCGACCTCTGGATCTACCTCGACCTCGAGCGCCACTGGCACCGCGGCGAGGGTGAGATGTCGACCGAGGAGCGCGCCGTGACCGTGGCCGCGTCGGTCGTCGCGAAGGCGCTGCGCGAGCACCGCAACGTCGGGCTCGTCACGACGGGCGTGCGCGCGGAGATCCTGCACCCCGACCGCGGCACGAAGCAATTCGGGAAGCTCATGCAGTACCTGGCCGAGGTGTCGGTGGGCGGCTCGCGCACGATCGCCGAGGTCATGGTCGAGACGCTTCCGCGCCTTCGCCGCGGCGCGTCGGTGCTGCTCATCACGCCGTCGCTCGACCGCGCGTGGGTCCGGCCCGCGAGCACGTTCCGCGAGTCCTCGATCTCCACCCAGGCCGTCCTCGTCGGCTCGGACGATACGGACGAGCGCGACCGCGCGCGCCGGCACGCCCTGCTCGGCGAGCTCGTCGTCGCGGGCGTGAAGACCGCGCACCTGCAGCCGCACATGAACATCGAAGACCTGTTCCACGAGACGATGAATGCGATCGCCTGAGCTCGTTCTCGGCAGCCTGAGACGCTCGCTGTTCCCGCCGATCGACTGGCGCAAGCTGCGCTTCCGCGGTGGCTGGACCGGCCTGCCGATCTACCTCGTCATGATCCTCATCTACCCGGCGTCGCTCGCGCAGGCCGGGTGGGTCGATCTCAACACGCAGTTCACGTACATCGCGCTCGCCGGCGCGGTGCTCGGCACCATCGCCGGCAACGGCCGGATCCGCGCGCGCCGGTCGACCGTCCTCGGCGCGCTCAGCGGCACGCTCACGGTCGTGGTCATGACGATCATCGCGTCCGACGGGCCGACGGTCCACGCGAAGGCGGTCCAGCTCGCGACGCATGTGAACAATTGGACGACCCAGATCTTCGCCGGCGAGTCGGCGAACGACCCGACCGTGTTCGTGCTCCTGCTCGGCGCGACGTGCTGGGCCGGTGCGTACGCCGGCGCGTTCGCGCTCGCGCGCGAGCACCGGCCCTGGGACGCCGTCGTCTTCAGCGGCATCTGTCTCACGGTGAACGTGTCGCTCGCGCTCACCTCGCTGTACTTCGACCTGATCCTGTTCACGCTGCTCGCGCTGGTGCTCCTGGTGCGGCTGCATATCGTCAATCTCGCCGAGCGCTGGGAGCGGCAGAACATCGTCCCGGCGGGCGAAATGGACTGGCGGCTCCTGCGCGGCGGGCTCACCTGGACGCTCGTGCTCATCCTCATGGCGTTCTTCACGCCGCGCGTCGCCGCGGCGGACCTCGTCTCGAACGCGTTCACGACGTTCGACGCGCCCTACCAGCGGCTCCAGGCCGAGTGGCAGCGGTTCTTCGCCGGCGTGTCGGGTCCCAGCCGCCTCCAAGGCGTCTCGTTCTCAGATGCCATCCGGCTGGGCCAGGCCCCGAATCTCGGCGACCGGATCGTGTTCCACGTCGACGCGCCGGCCGCGCACTTCTGGCGCGCGGTGACGTACGACTTCTACACCGGCGTGGGCTGGCGCACGACCGAGACCGACCGCGTCGACAAGGTGACGCCGCAGACGCTCGGGCGCGAACCGATGCAGGCGACGTTCGACATCATCGTGCCGCATGCGAATCTGCTGTTCGGCGCGAACGAGCCGCAGAAGGTGAGCGTCCCGTTCCAATTCCAGACCGGTGACGACCGCGCGTACTCGACGTCGGTCCGGGCGGTGAACCGCAATCAGGCCCAGGGGACCTACACGACGACGTCGCTCGTCTCGACGGCGTCGAAGGACGAGCTTCGCAGGGCGACCACGGTCTACCCCGCGGTGATCAAGGCGAAGTACCTGCAGCTTCCGTCGAGCATCCCGCAGCGGGTGAAGGACCTCGCGTTCGCGATCGCCGCGACCAAGGCGACGGCGTACGACAAGGCCGAGGCGATCGAGGCGTATCTCCGCAACACCTACAAGTACTCGACCGTCGTGAAGTCCGCGCCGCCCGGGCGCGACCCGGTCGACTACTTCCTGTTCGACCTCAAGGCGGACTTCTGCGAGTACTTCGCCTCGTCGATGACGGTGCTGCTGCGCGAGGTCGGCGTACCGGCCCGCGTCGTCGAGGGTTTCACCGCCGGTGAGGTCGACGCGAGCGGCCGCTACGCGGTGCGCGAGCTGAACGCGCACGCCTGGGTCGAGGCCTACTTCCCGCAGTACGGGTGGATCGAGTTCGAGCCGACCCCGTCGGAGCTCCCGTTCGACCGCGCCGAGACATCGCCGACCGATCCGAACAATCCGGCTGGCACGCCCGGTACGCCGGCCGACAAGGGCGACCGCAGCGGCCTCCTCGGCCGCGACACCGAGCCCGACCCGGGCATCGGCGGCGTCAACGACACGCCGCCCAACGTGGGCAGCGGCCTGACGAAGTACGTCGACCCGCGCCCCGGCCTCGCCCTCCTGTCGGCCCTGCTGCTCGCGCTGCTCGTCGCCCTCGTGCGCTTCGAGTACCGCTTCCGCGGCCTCGGCACGATCGACTCGGCCTGGGGCAAGACCAGGCTGCTCGGCGCGTACGCCGGCCACGCCGCGCGGCCGTCGCAGACGCCGTACGAGTACGCCGAGTCGATGGGCCAGGAGATCCCGGACGCGCACGAGCCGCTCCGGACCATCGCGCACGCGCGGGTGCAGGACCGCTACGCGCCGCTGGGCGCGACCGATGCCGAGCGGGATGCCGCCGCGGCCGCCTGGCGCACGATCGCGCGGGTCTTCGTGACGCTGCTGCCGACCCGGATCGTGCGCGCGGTCGCGAAGCTCGTCCGATAGCCGAGCATCCGAACGTCGCGCGCGTGCGCGCGCACGCCGCCGATCGCGGCGTCGCGATCGCGGTCACGCGATTCCCGGCGACGACCCGGACGGCGCAGGATGCGGCGCGCGAGATCGGCTGCGCCGTGGCCGAGATCGTGAAGAGCCTCGTGTTCCTCGCCGACGGCGCGCCTGTGGTGGTGCTCTGCTCGGGCGCCGATCGCGTCGACGAGGCGAAGCTCAGCCTCGCGCTCGGCGCGTCCACCGTGCGGCGCGCCACGGCCGACGAGGCGAAGAGCGCGACCGGCTACGCGATCGGTGGCGTGCCGCCGTTCGCGCACGCGGCGGAGCTACCGGTGATCGTGGACCTCGGCCTGATCGGGTTCGCGACGGTCTGGGCCGCCGCCGGTCTCTCCGACGCGGTCTTCCCGATCGCGCCGGCGGACCTCGTGCGGCTCTCCGGCGCTCGCACCGCGGACATCAGGTGAGGATCTTCGCGACGGGCACGACCGGCTTCCTGGGCAGCGTCATCGCCGAGCAGCTGCGGGCCCGCGGCGATACGGTCGTCCAGCTCCTCCGCGATCCGGCGAAAGCCGAGCTGCTCCGGACGACCGGGCGAGCGGTCCTGGTCGGCGACCTGGGCGATCCCGACGCCCTCCGGCGCGGGTGCGACGGCTGCGACGCGGTCGTCCACGCCGGCGCGATCTACGAGGTTGGCATTCGCGCGCCGCGGCGGATCGACATGTACACGGCGAACGTCGCCGGCACCGAGTCGGTGCTGGCCGCCGCGCTCGCCGCCGGGGTGCCGAAGGTCGTGCACGTGTCGTCCATCGTCGTGTTCGGGAATACGAACGGGGCGATCGTCGACGAGACCTACCGGCGCGGCGCGGGATTCACCTCGTACTACGACGAGACGAAGACCCTCGCGCACCGCGCCGCCCTGCGCTACGGCGCGCAGGGCCTGCCGGTCGTGATCGCGCAGCCCGGGCAGATCTACGGGCCGGGCGACCACTCCGGGATCGGCGCGCTGTTCCGCCGCGCCGCGGCGGGGAAGCTGCCGGTGCTCACGTTCGGCGATCTTGGCCTCTGCTTCGTGCACGTCGCCGACGCCGCGGGCGGGATCGTCACGCTGCTCGACCGGGGCCGTCCCGGCCAGGCGTACGTCCTCGGCGGCGAGCCGGCCCGGCTGCGCGACGCGGTGCGGGTCATGGCGTCGCTCGCGGGCACGCCCGCGCCGCGCTTCGAGGTCCCGGCCTCGATCCTCCGGTTCGCCGCCCGGCTGCGGCCGGAGCTGGCCGAGGTCGTGACGAGCGCGGACGGCGTGACGTTCTGGGCGAGCGACGCGAAGGCGCGGGCCGAGCTCGGCTGGGCGCCGCGCTCCTTGCGCGCGGGGCTCGTCAGCTACCTCTCGTCGTCGTCCTCGTCGTCCTCTTCGAACTCGTCGGAGTAGAAGCCGAGCTCCTCCGACTTGAACACGGTCACGAGGAAGTCCTCGCGCTCCGGGTCGTGGGTCTGGACGAGCTCCTCGTCGAGCTGGTCGATGAGCTGCTGCAGTTCGTCGTCGGTGAGGTCGACCTCGAGCAGCAGCGTGGCGTTCACCTCGAAGCGCCCGTAGTGCAGGTCGACCCGGCCGACGCGGCGCGCGCCGCCGTAGATCGCGAAGATCTCGCTCGATTCGGTGCGGACCGTGCGCTCGAAGCGCGCTGCTTCCATGAGGCGAGGACCATACCACCGGCATCGGCTGACGCATGGTCCGGCGAATGCAGGGAGCGAGGGCGATGACCAGACGAGGGCCGTTCGCCGACCAGCAGGATGACTTCGCGGACGAGGATCTCGAGCCGACCCGCGAGGGGGTGGCCCGCGCGTTCGCCGAGCACGTCCTCCTGCTCAATGCGGAGCGCACGTCCAGCTACCGCGTCGCCGCGACCCGGGCGTTCGACGCCGCGAAGGAGCGCTTCCGCCGCGCGGACGGCGAGCTGCCGCAGCCCGGCGAGGACCGGCTGCTCGACCGGATGCGCACGGTGATGGCGGAGCTCGAGAGCTCGCCCGAAGCGCTGCGATCCGCGGCGATGGAGATCCCGGGCTCGCGCTAGGCTCGCGCGATGCCCCATCCGCTGCGCGTCGGACTCAAGCTGTCACCGCAGATCTACCCGATCGCGACGCACCGCAGCGTCTGGAAGACCGCGGACGACGGCGGCTTCGACGGGCTCTGGGGCTTCGACCATCTGCTCGCGCTCGGCGGGGACGACACGAAGCCGGTGTTCGAGGGCTGGACGATGCTCGCGGCGATGGCCGAGGCGACCAAGCGCGTGCGCATTGGGCTCATGGTCGCCGGGAACCTGTACCGCCATCCCGGCCTGCACGCGAAGATCGGCGCGACGATCGACCACCTTTCGAACGGCCGGCTCGAGTTCGGGATCGGGGCGGCCTGGAACGAGCCGGAGTTCGCGCAGCTCGGGATGGAGTTCCCGCCGCTCGGCGAGCGCCTTGGGCGGTTCGGCGAAGCGGTCCGGATCATCAAGCGCCTGTGGACGCAGGAGCGCGCGAATTTCACCGGCACCTACTACACCCTCACCGACGCGATCGCGGAGCCCAAGCCGGTGCAGAAGCCGTATCCGCCGATCTGGATCGGCGGCTCCGGCCCGCAGCGGACGCTGAAGATCGTCGCCCGGCACGGCGACGTCTGGAACTCGAACGCCGGCGAGATGGAGAAGACCATCGCGCTCTCGAAGATCCTCGACGAGCATTGCCGGGCCGTCGGCCGTGACCCGAACGCGGTGCGGCGGTCCGTCCAGTTCCGCCTCACGACCGTCGACGAGTCGCTGAAGGTGGCGGAGTCCTACCTCAAGGCCGGCTTCACCGAGCAGATCGTGATGCTCGGCGGTCCGGACCCGGCGAAGAACGCCGAGCTCGCGGCGACGGAGCTGCTGCCGCGGATGCGGTCGCTCGGCTGACGGTCCAGCTCCTCGCCGGGTCGAACGGGCCGCCGGCGCGGTGCGCCTAGCGGCGGCCGGCCACCACGTCGGCGGGCTCGCGCCGGGCGGCTCCCCGGGCCGGACGCGCCGGCGGGGCGGACGTTTCGGCGTACGCACGCAGGACCGCGGAGATCGCCTGGCCCGGCTCGACCGGCTGGTTGAGATCCTGGAGCGCGGGCTCGAGCGCGCTGAAGAACGAGACCATGTCGTGCAGCGTCACGAAGCCCATGTGGCCGACGCGCGCGATCTGCCCTTCGATGCGGCCCTGGCCGCCTGCGATGATGGTGTCGTAGTCGTCGCGGAGGATGCGGATCAGGTTGCGCGGGTCGACCCGGGCGGGCATCCGGAACGCGGTGACGCACGGCGAGGCGTACCGCTCGTCGCCGAAGATGCCGAGGTTGAGCGCCTGGAGGCCGCGACGCGTCGCGTACGAGAGGTCGCGGTGGCGCTTGATGATCGCGGCCTGCCCCTCTTCGGCCATGAGCCGCAGCGACTCCTGAAGCCCGATGAAGACGCTGACCGCCGGCGTGGCCGGCGTCGCCCCTTTCTCGAGGGCGGCCTTGTACGACGCAAGGTCGAAGTAGAGCTTCGGGAGATCCGAGCGCTCGTAGGCCTTCCAGGCCTTGCCGCTCATCGTGATCATCGCGATGCCGGGCGGCGCGCCCCAGGCCTTCTGCGACGCGGAGACGAGGACGTCGATGCCCCAGTCGTCGACCATGAGGTCGACGGCACCCGCGCCGGACACGCTGTCGACGATGAGGAGCTTGCCGGACTCGCGGACGACCTCCGCGATCTCCTTCAACGGGTTGAGCACGCCGGTCGACGTCTCGTTGTGCGTGATGAGGACCGCCTTCGCGCCGTCCTTGCCCTTCTCCTTCGCGAGCTCCTCGCGCACGAGCTCGGGCTCGACGGCGCGGCCCCACGGGACGTCGACCCGGCGCGCCTCCACGCCGTAGGCCTTGCAGATCGCGGCAAAGCGCTCCCCGAACGCCCCGTTCACGAACAGCAGGACGCGGTCCCCGCTCGAGAGCGTGTTCACGACCGCCGCTTCCATGCCGCCCGACCCGGAGGCGGACAGGAGCAGAACGTCGCCTTCCGTGTTCAAGAAATCCTGCAACGCGCGGGTCAGGCCGGCCATCAGGGCGGCGAACTCGGGCCCGCGGTGGTTGATCATCGGCCGCGCCGACGCGTTCAGCACGGTCTGGGGGACAAAGGTCGGACCGGGGATCCGCAGGTTCTGCGGCCTATACATATGACAAATCCTCTCCGGATAAAGCGGGGGAAGCGACAGCAATGATGCCAGCCGGGATGCCCCGGGACAAGGGAACACCCTCGCGCGGGCCGAAGCTCGCGCCGTCCATCCTGTCCGCCGATTTCGCGCGGCTGGGCGCGGCCGTGGCCGCGGCCGAGGCCGGTGGGGCTGACTGGATCCACGTCGACGTCATGGACGGCCACTTCGTGCCGAATCTCACATTCGGGCCGAAGATGGTGGCCGACCTCCGCACGGCGACGCGGCTACCGCTCGACGTCCACCTCATGATCGAGCGGCCGGAGGACTGGGTCGCCCGGTACGCCGAGGCCGGTGCCACCTATGTCACCGTGCACATCGAGGCCACGCCGGACATCGCGGCCACGCTCGAGGCGATCCGGCGGGCCGGCGCCCGGCCGGGCATCACGCTCAACCCCGAGACCGACGTCGCGCGCCTGATGCCGCACCTCGACCGCGCCGATCTCGTGCTCGTGATGAGCGTCCACCCGGGCTTCGGCGGCCAGGCGTTCATCCCGGCGGCGCTCGACAAGCTGCGCGCGCTGAGGGCCGCGCTCGACGGCCGGGGCTCCGCGGCCGAGCTCCAGGTGGACGGCGGGATCAAGCCCGAGAACGCGCGGGAGGCGGCTCAGGCGGGGGCGTCCGTGCTCGTCGCGGGTTCGGCGGTCTACCTGGATCCGGACGGCGTGATGGCGGCGCTCGCCAAATTCCGCGCGGCGGTCGCCTAGTCAGCGTCGCCGCGCCCGAGCTCCGCGAGGCGGTCGTCGCTGATCCCGAAGTGGTGCGCGATCTCGTGCATCACCGTGTCACGGACGATCTGCGCCTGGCGGCGCGGCGACGTCGACATCCGCTGGATCGGGAGCCGATAGATCGAGATCCGGTCGGGCAGATACGGCTCGGCGTAGCTGCGCTCGGTGAGCGGCACACCCTCGTACAGTCCGAGCAGCTCGTGGCCGTCCTTGACCTGACCGGGGTCCGGCTCGTCGTCGACGACGATCTCGACGTTGCGCATCCGGTCGCCGAATTCGGCCGGCAGATCCGTCAGCGCGCGGCGTACCAGGCGCGCGAAACGTGCGCGCTCCATGTTGGACACTTCGGACTAACGTTACTCGCGGGATGGGCCAGCGACGGCTCCTCGTCGTCGACGATGACCGTGACCTCTGCGATCTGCTCTCCGACTTCCTTGCGGAAGAGGGCTACGAGGTCACGCGCGCCTACGCCGGCCAGGACGCCATCGACGCGGCGCGCGCGAGCGCGCCCGATGCCGTGCTCCTCGACCTGCTGCTGCCGGACCTGTCCGGCGTCGCGGTCGCGCGTGCGCTGCGCGGCTCCGCCTCGACGCGCGACGTGCCGATCGTGGTCATCAGCGGCGACCGCGCGGCGCTCGCGGCCAGCAGGGTCGAGCTCGGCGCGGGCTCGTTCCTCGAGAAGCCGTTCAGCCTCCGGTCGGTCGAGTCCGCGGTCCGCGCCGCGCTCGAGCCGCGCAACGGGTCCGCGGGCGCGGCCTGAGGCTTCGCAGCGCCGGGCAGCGCGCCGCGTTCACGCGCATCGCGTGCGCACATGACGGAGCGCCCGCGCACGCAGTCGGCAGACCCCGGACTCGCTGAGCCCGATCTGCGCACCGATCTCCTTGAGCGTGAGCCCGCGGGCGAACGAGAGCACGAGGACCTTGCGTTCCAGCGGCTCGAGGCGGCGCAGCTCGTTGGCGACCCGTCCCCATTGCTGATCGCTGCAGCGCGTACGGCCGGGCCGGGCGGTGCCCGCCCCGGCCGAGCCCCATGCAGAGGGATCCAATCCCGCGGCGATGCAGCGGTCGAGCGAGACCTCGACGACCGGCGGCGGCAGATCGGCGTCCAGCTCGCGCGCCTCGCGATAGGCCCGACGGGCCGAGCGGGTGAGCGGATCCCGCTCGCGGAGGGCGTCCAGGACCTGGCCCCGGACCCGCCGCGCGGCGTACGCGCCGAACGGCGCGCCGGTGTCGTCGCGATAGCGGCGCGCGGCCTGGACCAGGCCGACGACGCCCCAGGCCACCAGGTCCTCGCGATCGGCGCCGCGGCAGCGCGGATCGAGCGCGCGCGACGCGACCGCCCTGGCGAAGGCGAGGTGCGCGATGATGCGTTCGTCGCCCGGCTGAAGATCCACTCTCCGCTCCCCGGCGGGACCGTACCGGCGGCCGGACCCGGTGTCAATAACTCAGTGACAGAGTTGTCCACAACGGCCGCGGCGTACTTCGCGCGCTACCGGTATCCCGACTGGCTGCGCGCGCACTCGCTGGTGGTCGGCGCGATCGCGACGTGGCTGGCCGAAGCGCATGCCGCGGCGGGGCACGGCATCGACGTCGCGGCGGTGGGCCTCGGTGGGTACCTCCACGACATCGGCAAGAGCCCGCTGCTCGCCGGTGACCCACGCGACCACAACGTCCTCGGTCCGCTCGTGCTCGCCGCCCTGGGGCTCGACGATCTGGTCGAGCTATCGCGCCGGCACCCGGTGTACGCGCCGCGCGATCCGGCGACGGCGCCGCGCACGCTGGGCGAGAAGATCGTCTACTACGCCGACCGCCGCGGGGGGCAACGCGTGGTCACCTTGGAGGAGCGCAGCGACGAACAGCTCGCGCGCTTTCCCGAGCTCGCGCACCTGCGCGAGGGGGATCTCGGCATGGCGAGGGCGATCGAGGCCGAGGTCTTCGCCGGCATCGCGGTCCGGCCCGAGGATCTCGGATGAGCGTGGACCGCGCGCGGCTCGAGCAGCGCATCGCGGCGCTGTCCGCGATCGGCGGCAGCGGCACGAGCGTCACGCGGCTCGGGCTGAGCCCCGAAGAGCAGCGCGCGCACGAGCTCATCGGCGGCTGGCTCCGCGCACGCGGCGCGACAGTGCGGCGCGACCCGGCCGGCAACGTGTACGGCCGGTTCGGGGACGCCGGGCCGGCGATCCTCGTGGGTTCGCACATCGACTCGGTCCCCCAGGGCGGCCGGTTCGACGGCGCGCTGGGCGTCCTGTGCGCGGTCGAGGCGGTCGATGCGCTGCTCGACGACAGGGTGCGCTTCAAGCGCCCGGTCGAGGTCGTCGGCTGGTGCGACGAGGAGGGCGCGCGCTTCGGGATCGGGCTGTTCGGTTCGTCCGCCGCGTTCGGCCGGCTGCCCGGCGGCGCGGCGCAGCGCGCGGACAAGGACGGCCTGACGATCGCCGCCGCGCTGCGAGCGATGGGCGAGGTCGGCGATCCGACGACGGCGCGGCGCGATCCGGCCGAGCTCGCGGCATACCTCGAGCTGCACATCGAGCAGGGGCCCCGGCTCGCGGACCGCGGGATACCGCTCGGTGTCGTGAGCGACATCGTCGGGATCCTCCACGCCCGCGTCACGTTGCACGGGCGCCAGGACCACGCTGGCGCGACGATCATGACCGCGCGCGCTGATGCGCTGGCCGCCGGGGCGGAGATGCTGCTCGCGGTCGAGAGCGCGGCGCGCGCCCTGCCCGACGCCGTCGGCACGGTCGGCGAGATCAGCGTGCGGCCCGGCGCCAAGAACGTCGTGCCCGGCGAGTGCGTGTTCTCGCTCGACCTGCGCGCGCGGAACGAGGAGGTCGTCGAGCAGCTCACCCGCGACGTCCGCGTGGCGATCCGCCGGATCGGCGACGCCCGCGGGGTGAAGTCGTCGCTCGACGTGCTATCGCGCGTCCCGGCCGTGCCGCTCGACCCGGCGCTGCGCGACCTGCTCCACCGGAGCGCGGCGGCTGTCGGCGTCGAGGCGCCGGACCTCTTCTCCGGTGCCGGCCACGACGCCGAGAACTCGCAGCTCGCGGGCGTGCCGACCGGGATGCTGTTCGTGCGCTCGACCGGCGGGAGCCACAACCCGAACGAGCTCGCGACGCTGGACGACGCCGTGCTCGGCGCGCGGGCGCTCGCGCTCGCGCTCGCGGAGCTCGCGGGCTAGTATCCTGCGGGTCCGCCAGTTCACGTCAACTGGCAGACTGAATCGAGCGCGGGGAGGCGACCACGCGTGGCGCGAGCGACGTTGAGCGAGCCCGGACGAGCGAGCTACCGGATCGGCGAGCTGGCCGCGAAGGTCGGCGTGACCGAACGGACGATCCGCTATTACGAGGAGCTCGGCCTGCTCGACTCCATCAAGCGGCTCGACGGCGGGACGCGCGTGTACACCGACGACGACGTCCGGCGGCTCAAGCTCATCCGCAAGCTGAAGGTCCTCGGCCTGTCGCTGCAGGAGATGCACGAGCTCGAGGGCATGTACAAGTCGCAGCGGAGCAACCGCACCGTCTTGCCGCGGCTCATCGAGCTCCTCGACGCGCATCTGCTGAGCGTCGACGGTCGCATCGCCGAGCTGCACGCCTTGCGCGACGAGATCCGCAGCTACCGCGAGCACGTCGTGCAGCGGCTGCTCGAGGCGGATCGCTGATGGAGCGCACGCTCATCCTCGGCGCGGCGCGCACGCCGATCGGCGCGTTCCTCGGATCGCTCGCGCCGCTCAGCGCGACCCGGCTCGGGGCCATCGCGATCGCCTGCGCGGTCGAGCGGAGCGGCGTGGCGCCCGAGCGCATCGACGAGGTCTTCATGGGCAGCGTCGTGCAGGCCGGCGTCGGGCAGGCGCCCGCGCGCCAGGCCGCGCTCGGTGCGGGCCTTCCGCGCAACGTCCCCTGCACGACGATCAACAAGGTCTGCGGCTCCGGCCTGAAGGCCGTGATGCTCGCGGCGTCGCAGATCGCGGCGGGCGAGTACGGGGTCATCGTCGCGGGTGGGATGGAGTCGATGTCCAACGCGCCGTACCTGCTCCGCGGTCTCCGTCAGGGGCTCGCGCTCGGCGAGCAGAAGATGGAGGACGCGAATCTGGTCGACGGGCTCGTCGACGCGTACGGCGGCGGGCACATGGGCCAGGGCGGCGAGAACGCCGCGGCGAAGGCCGGTCTCACCCGTGAGGATCAGGACCGCTTCGCGCTCCGCTCGTACGAGAAGGCGCTCGCGGCGCAGCGGAGCGGCGCGTTCGACGCGGAGATCGTCCCGGTCGACGTGCCGGGCCGGAAGGGCCAACTCACCCGTGTCGCGAACGATGAGACGCCGCGCGAGACGTCCCTCCAGGCGCTCGCCGCGCTGAAGCCGGCGTTCAAGGCCGACGGCACGGTGACCGCGGGGAACGCCTCGAAGCTGAACGACGGCGCGGCCGCGCTCGTGGTCG
>DASYXA010000068.1:0-7212 GCA_035935465.1 Candidatus Limnocylindria bacterium
CGATCGA
Source organism: Candidatus Limnocylindria bacterium (assembly GCA_035935465.1). GTDB lineage: Bacteria > Chloroflexota > Limnocylindria > P2-11E > P2-11E > UBA4735. The sequence continues at coordinate 8 of DASYXA010000068.1, forward strand.
GCATGCCATCGGCGGGTCTGGCGAGGTCCTCGATCGCGCGAGCGCCGCGCTCGCGACCGCGCGGTCCGAGCTGCGGTCGGCGCAGGCCGGGTTGCAGCGGCGGCTCGACGGCCTGCTGCGCTCCGATCTCGCGCGATACCTCCAGGACCCGATCGTCACGCAGCGCGGCGGTCGGTACGTCGTGCCGGTGAAGGCCGAGTACCGCGGCGCGGTGAAGGGCATCGTCCACGATTCGTCCGCGAGCGGCGCGACGGTGTTCATCGAGCCGCTCGAGGTGCTCGAGGCGAACAACCGCGTGCGCGAGGCCGAGCTTGCCGAGCAGCAGGAGGTCCAGCGGATCCTCGACGGCCTGTCGCGCGCGGTCGAGCGGGCGAGCGTGGACCTGCACGCGACGCTGGAGGCGCTCGCGGCGCTCGACGTCATCCTCGCGAAGGCGCAGCTCGCGGAGGCGCTCTCGAGCGAGCGACCCGCGCTGAACACCGAGGGCCGGCTCGATCTCATCGCCGCACGGCACCCGCTGCTGATCGAGAAGGGCAGCCCGGTCGTGCCGATCGACGTGCGGTTGGGCACCGACTTCCGGGTGGTCGTGATCACCGGCCCGAACACCGGCGGCAAGACCGTGACCCTGAAGACCATCGGGCTGTTCACGCTCATGGGCGCAGCCGGGCTCCAGGTCCCGGCGGAGCGGGGCAGCACGGTGCCGGTCGTGCGGCGGATCTTCGCCGACATCGGCGACGAGCAGTCGATCGCGCAGTCGCTCTCGACCTTCTCGTCACACATGCGGAATGTCGTCGCGACCCTGGCCGAGGCGGAGGCCGGCGATCTCGCGCTGTTGGACGAGGTCGGCGCGGGCACCGATCCGGACGAGGGCGCGGCGCTCGCCATGGCGATCCTCGAGACCCTCCTCGCGCGCGGCGCGCTCGTCGCGGCGTCGACCCACTACCCCGAGCTGAAGGCGTTCGCGCTCAACACGCCGGGCGTCACGAACGCGAGCGTCGAGTTCGACCCTGAGACCCTGCGACCCACGTACCGGGTGCACGTCGGGCTGCCGGGCGCGTCGAACGCCTTCGCGATCGCCGGACGGCTCGGCCTCGCGCCGGACGTCCTCGGGCGGGCCGAGACGCACCTCTCCGATCTCCACCGGTCGCTCGAGCGAACGCTGCGCGAGGCCGAGCGGCAGCGCACCGAGCTCGCGTCGTCCCTCGAGGAGGCGCGCGTCGCGGCCGCGGATGCGACGAGGGTCATGACGGCGGCCGAGCGCGACGCCGAGAAGGTCCGCGAGCAGGCCCGCGAGTCGTTGAAACGCGCGCGCACGGAGGCCGACGAGCTCATCCTCCAGGCCCGGCGGGCCCTGCGCCAAGCGGAGCAGGCGCGCGACGAGGCCGCGAAGCGCAACCTGGTCGACGACGCGCGCGTCGCGCTCCACGCGGCCGAGGCGTCGCGTGACGCCGCGGCCCCCGCGCCGGCCGAGCCCGCCGTGCGCTACCACATCGAGGTCGGGTCGCCCGTGCTCGTCGACGGGGTGAGCGACCCCGGCACGCTCCTCTCGATCGACGACAAGGGCATCGCCGAGGTCGCGTCGGGTCCGCTGCGGCTCCGGGTGCCGCGCGCGTCGCTCCGCCCGGCGCCGCGGCAGGCCGAGCCGATCCGTTCGACCAGGCCCACCGTGCACGGCGCGCCACGCGACGTCCCGCTGCAGCTCGATCTGCGCGGCGCGCGGGCCGAGGAGGCCCTGGCCGAGCTCGACCGCTACCTCAACAACGCGGCGGTCGCCGGCTACGACCGCGTGCGGGTCGTGCACGGGAAGGGCACCGGCGCGCTGCGCAACGCCGTCCGCGAGGCGCTCGCGTCGCATCCGCTCGTGCGAACGCAGGTCCCCGCCGCGCCGAGCGAGGGCGGCGAGGGGGCGACGATCGTCGAGCTGTGACCCTCGGCATCCGGCGAACGACGCCCGCCGACACCGACACGGTCCTGGGGATCCTCGACGACGCGGCCCGATGGGTCGCCGGACGGCGCGTCCCGGGCTGGCAGACGGGGCAGTGGGCGCGCACGCGCATTCAGTCCGCGATCGAGCGAGGCGAGACCTACCTCGCGCATGACGGGGATACCGTCGTCGGTACCGTGAACGTCCAGTGGACCGACCCAAAGCTGTGGCCGCACGGCGCCCACGACGCCGGCTACGTCCACCGGCTGGCGGTCGCCCGCCCGGCGCACGGGCGATCCATCGGCCGCGAGCTGCTGACCTTCGCGGAGGGGATCGCCCGCGAGCAGGGCAAGCGCTTCCTCAGGCTCGACTGCATGTGCGCGAGCGCCGGACTGCGCGAGTACTACGCGGCCGCGGGATTCAGGTCGCGCGGCGAGCGGCATGGCCAGGGCCGGACGGGCGCGTGGTGCGCCGCGCTCTTCGAGAAGGCGCTTCGCTCGTGAGGCTGGTGCTCCTACCATCCGCCGCGTGGCCGTGAAGCGATCGCCCGACGAGCTCTACATCGCGGCACAGCCGGCGGCCCAGCGTGCGCTCCTCGAACAGCTGCGCCCGCTGATCCTGAAGGGCGTTCCCGGCGCGGAGATCTCCATCAAGTGGGGCGTGCCGTTCTACGCGAAGGACGGCAAGGCGGTCTGCGCGCTCGCCTCGTTCAAGGAGCACGTCGGAATCAACTTCTTCGCCGCACCCGACGCGCTGGTCGATCCGGGCAAGACGCTCGAGGGGACCGGCAAGACCAGCCGGATGCTGAAGGTCCGCGCCGCGTCCGACATCGACCGGACCGCGATCGCGCGGTGGCTGAAGGTTGCAGCTGCCAAGCGGTAGGCCGAGCCCGGCAGCGGGATCCGGCGCGACGAAGGACGTCGATGCGTACCTCGCGCGCCTCCCGGCCGGCCAGCGCGAGGCGCTCGCGAAGCTTCGCCGCACGATCAGGGCGGCCGCGCCCGCCGCGGTCGAAGCGATGAGCTACGGGATCGTCGGCTACAAGGTCGACGGCCGACCGGTCATCTATCTCGGCGCGGCGAAGGCGCACCTTGCGATCTACGGTCCGGTGGTCAGCACGGCGGGGAAGGATCTTCAGCGTTTCGACCGGAGCAAGGGCACCCTTCGGTTCACCCCGGATCGGCCGATCCCCGCGGCGGCCGTGACGACGCTGGTGAAGGCGCGCGTGGCGGCGATCAGGAGCGGCGCGCGGTAGCCCTCACGGTCGCCTGAGCCGGTCGAGCACGCGCCGCTCGCGCTTCGTCGGCCGTCCCGAGCCCGGCGCGCGCACGAACACCGGCGGCTGCCGGCGGACGGCCGGGGCGGGCGGGCTGTGATCGATCAGGCAGGTCGCGGCGATCGGGGCACCGACGCGCTTGTCGATGACCCTGACGACCTCGAGGACGCGTTCGCGCTCGACGAACGCCTCGATGCGGTCGCCCACCTTGACCGGGGTCGACGCCTTCGCTGCGGCGCGGTTGACCCGGACGTGGCCGCCGCGGCAGCCGGCGGTCGCCGCCGAGCGCGTCTTGTAGAGCCGGACGGCCCACAGCCAGATGTCCACCCGAGTGCTCTCGATGGGCTCATCCTGCCACCGCAGCCTCCGCGCGTCCGACACAGGCAGTCTGCCAGCGGCGCCTCCCGCGGCTTCGCTGAGGTCGATCCACCGCAACTCGGACGACAAAATCGATTCCAAACGACCTTCCTCACGTCAGATCGCTCTCCTGGAAGGCCGCGCTCGTACAGCCAATGGGCCGGGACGAAGCGACACCGGTCGGGACGTGCTGCGAGAGAAGGAGGATGCCGGGGCCGGGGCGATGAGAATATTGTCTGACACAATGGGCCGATCGTCCGCGTGGGTCTGAAATGGGCTCGATCCGCGAGCAAGCATCGGATCGCTCGGGAGCGGGTTCGCCGCGTGATCGAGCATGCCGGTCTGCGATTCGAGCAGCCGCCGCCTGCCGGAGCGCCAGCCGGCACCGAACTGCGGCTGTTGTACCTCGGGGACGACGCGGATGGGTGTTGCCCTGGAGGTGATGGCGGTCGAGCTCGAAGACGGAAGCCTGCTGGTCATCCACGCGATGCGGTTGCGCGAGAAAAACCGCGAGCAATACGAGGAGGCGACGCGATGGCGAAGATGAAGAGGATCACGACGAGGCGGAAGACACGCTCGGGGGCTGAGGTCGGCCCGGCGATCGCTGACGCGCTGGCCGCGGAGGCGGAGCGCGGTTACGACCTGTCCGAGGCAAAGCGGCGTCGCGTCGGGCGGCCCTCGCTGGGGACGAGAGGCGCGTCGCCACGTCTCAGCGTCCGCGCAACGCCCGAGCTCTACCGCGCGGCGAAGCGTCGGGCTCGCGCAGAGGGGCGCGCCGTGAGCGAGCTTGCCCGTGACGCCGTGGCACGCTACGTCCGGAGCTCGTGAACGGCGGCGTAACCTGCGTCGCTACCGCCCGATGACGTGCAGTGCGACATAGAGGACGTAGGCGAGCACCAGGATCACGCCCTCGGGCCGCCCGACCCGCCCGCGCGCGAGGAACGCCGTCGCGAGCCAGGTCACGCCGACCAGGTACGGCCACTCGAGCGTCCGCACCTGCGGCGGCACGGTCACCGGGGTCACGATCGCAAGCAGCCCGAGATCGAAGAGCACGAAGTACAGCAGCGTACCCAGGAGGTTGGCGGCGCTGACCTCGGCGTGGCCGCGCGTGGCGGGGATCGCCTGGCGGAAGACCTCCTCGATCTCGATCGCCGCGGGGGTGAGGACCATTCCGACCAGGAGCGCCGGCAGGCCGAGGGTCGCGATTAGCCGCTCCGCGCCCTCGGCGACGAGCTCGCCACCGATCGCCAGTCCCGCCAGGCCGACCAGGGCGATCGCCACGACCGCCGGCCAGCGGTGCCGCTCGTCCAACGCCCCGTCGACCTCCCCGCGCATCAGGAAGGCGTGGTGCCGCGAGCGGCGCACGATGTAGGTCATCGCGCCGGCGAAGGCCAGGAGCAGCGCCACCCCGGCCGCCGGACCGGTGCGGTCGCCGATGAGCGCGAGTCCCGCGAGCACGGGCGCGACCGCGATGATCCCGAGGAAGGCCCTGGGCAGGCGCACCTGCAGCGGCGCGATGATCGCGCCAAGGCCAAGCGCCACGGTGACCAGGAACGTCGCGCCGCCGAAGACGGTGCCGAGCGCGATCTCACCAGCGGCGCGGGCACCGGCAGCGACGCCGACGGCGATGTTCTCGGCCTCGAGTCCCGACAACAGCGCGCCCATGACGAAGGTCGACAGCCCGGTGAGCGCCGCGAGGCCCACGAGGCCCTCGAGCAGCTTCTCGGTCGCCCAGATCGCGAGCGCCGCGCCGGCCGCGAACAGGCCGATCGCGGCGAGCGCGGAGACCGCATCCACCCGCGCATTCTGGCGCGCGGAGACGACGAGCCCGGGGGGTGCGGGCGCGTAGGGTGACTCCATGCCGATGACGAAGCGGACGGGCGTGCTGGCGGCCGCAGTGCTCGTGGTCGCGCTCGCGGTGCTCTACCTCGTACGGGCCGGTGGGTTGCGGGAGCCTGCCGCCGTCGCTTCGCCCACTCCCGCGTCCGTCGGCGTCGCGACCGCCACGGCGACGGCGAGCCCGGCGGCGGCGTCCGCTGGGTCCCCGCTCCCGCCGGGCACCTTCGAGAATGCGGTCCTCGGATACCGGATCACCCCGCCGCAGGGCTATCGGCGCGGCGGCGCGAGGATCTTGACCACGTCCGGCGCGAGCTTGGGCGACGACCTCTACACACCCCAGACCGAGCAGCAGGCGCGCGAACGGTGTCTCACCGACAGCGGAGACACCGGGTTCCTGAGCTACGCGCGCGCCGACATCACGGTCCGCGTCTTCCGCAATCCGAACGGGCTTAGCGCGCAGCAGTGGGCGACGACGCCGGAAGCGCCTGGTGGCCAGCCGCTCAGCACGCACCAGAAGGTCGAGCCGGCGCTCATCAACGGCCAGGACGCGGTCCGGCTCGTCGAGGACAACGCGCGCGCGGCCACGACCGCGTTCGTCATCAGCGCGCGTGGCCGGTTCTACCACCTGTCATCGGTGGTCATGCCCCTGGACGGTGCCTCGCTGGATGACGTCGCGAAGACCTTCACGGCCATCGCTGCCGCGCCATTCCCGACCCCGACGGCCACGATCCCGCCGCGCGACGCCGCGGGGGACGTGGCGCAGAGGCTCGCGGCGGCGTTCGCGGGAGGGAGCGCGGACGCGGTCGCGCGGCAGATGTCGGACTGCTGGCTCTTCGTGTCGCCGCTCATCAACGGTCAGCCGGCAGGAGGCGTGCGATACCGTTCGGTCGCGCTCTTCACGCAGGGGCTGCGCGAGCGTTTCGCCGCGGCTGATCTGAACGTGACCGTCGACCCGACCCTTCGAACGAACCCTCGCAGCCCCGGGACCTTCTTCGTGCGATCGGTGTGGAAGGATCGCGATCGGTCTTCGGTGATCGACCTCTACCTGAGTGGGCCGGACGGCCGGTGGGTCTGGTCCTCCGCCGAGCCGCAGGATGGCTGGCCATGCCGGCGCCCGTGGGTCTCGACCGACTCCTGCTGAGTGCCGGGCTCCGTGAACGCACCAACACGTAGGTGTCGGCGTCGGCCTGGCGATCCTCAAGAGCATCACCGAGGCTCCCGACAGAGCCCTCACCCTCAGCCTCGGGGCCGCTGGGGCTCTGCCGCACGGTGGGACCACCCGCGGCGCCACCGCACCCTGGCCGATGACGATCAGGATCCCGGGCGCCCGGGGTGCCGTGATCTCGTTGGACCCCTCGGGAGGTGCGCTCTCCTCCGCGTCACCCGCCGGACCGTGATGCGCCCGCGCTTCGAGAAGAGCTCTAGACGCCTTCGAGCCGGCCCTGGATCCGGGAACGGGTCTCGAGCCAGCCGAAGACGAAGTACCCGGCCACGGCGTAGGCGGCCCCGATCGCGAGGTCGCCCGCGAGCAGTCCCAGGCCGGCTTCGAGCGGGGCGCCCGCGGCGTAGAGCCGCGCGGCGGCGATGCTACGGGTGAGTGGCAGCGCTTCGCCGATCGCCGCCGCGAAGCCCGGCAGCTCCGACAGCGGGACGTTCATCCCGGTGAGGAGCAGCAGGATGAACATCGCCCAGTTCGCGAGCAGGATCGCGTCCAGGAAGATGTATGCCAGCGAGCCGAGCAGGAGACCGACGCCGCACAGCGCGATCGTCGCGACGAGCATCGAGAGGACCAGCCCCGCAAGGCCCTCG
>DASYXA010000069.1:0-27455 GCA_035935465.1 Candidatus Limnocylindria bacterium
GTCCCGGTACATCCGGATCTCTTCGACGATGACATTGCGCTCGGATTCGACGTCGGCCTCCCGCAGCAGCGGCGCGCGGACCATATCGGCGACGACGTCGAGCGCGAGCAGGTAGTGCCGCGCGGGCACGAACGACGAGAAGACCGTGGCCTCCTTGTCGGTGGATGCGTTCACGGAGCCGCCGACGCCCTCGATCTGCTGGCTGATCTCCGAGGCGCTGGGCCGGTTGGCCGTCCCCTTGAAGACCATGTGCTCGAGGAAATGGCTCGTCCCCGCGTTGGCCTTGGTCTCAGCGCGCGAGCCGACGCCCACGTACACGGCGATCGAGGCCGACCGGGCGTCGGGCATGTCCTTGACCAGCACGCGGACACCGTTCGGGAGGACGACGCGCTCGTATCGCACGCCATGACGCTAGCAGGGCCGGACTATTCGGCGGCGTTCCACGCTCCGTAGCTGATCACCAGGTCCGCGCCCGCGCGGCGCGCCGCGGCGAGCGTCTCGCGCTCCGCGGCCGGCCCGTCGAGATCCTCCGCCGCGTCGACAAACGCGGCGTGCTCGTCGGCGGTGTGGAACGAGATGAGCGGGCGCCGCGCGATCGGGCGGAGCCCCGCGACGATGTCGAGCGTCGGCGTCCCCGGCTTCACCACGACGGCATCCGCGCCCTCCGCCACGTCGCGCAACACACGCGCGCGTGAGGCGCTCGGATCGTCGGCGGCGAGCAGCGGCACGGCGCGCTCGCGGATCGGCGTGCTCTGCACGAGCAGCCGGTGGAGCGCGTAGAGGCTGCTCTCGAGCTTCGCCATCGCGGCGACCGGGACGTCGTCGTGCTCCCCGGCGAGCGCCCGCCGGAGGGCCGCGACGCTCCCATCGAGCATGCCGGACGGGATGACCAGGTCGGCGCCGGCGCCGGCGTGCGCGACGGCGATCTCGCCGAGCCGGTCGAGGGTGCCGGTCACGTCGGCGGAGCCGTCGCGGAACAGCACGCACTGCCCGTGGTCGGTGTACGCGCAGACGCAGACGTCGGTCGCGATGCCCAGCTCGGGCACCGCTTCCTTCACCGCCCGGATGGCGCGCTGGACGATGTGGTCGCGATCGCTCGCGATGTACGCCCGGCTGTCCTTCCGGTCGGTGGCGCCGAACAGCAGGAGGCCCGCGAAGCCCGCGGATGCCGCCGCCCGCGCGTCGCGGACGAGCTCGGTGAGCGAGAGGCGCTCCAGCTGACCGGTCCCCTCGACCCGTTCGCGGTCCTCGACCGAGGCCGACACGACGACCGGCAGGATCAGCCGCGAGGCGAGGCCGTCGCCGTGCAGGGCCCGCGTCCACGCGGGATGTTCCGCCAGCGGCCGCCGGGCGACGGTGTCCTGACCCACGTCCTCATGGTAGTCAGGGCGCACTACGATCCGCCGCGGTGGGCATCAAGCGCCTCGGACCGCCGTTCGCAGCGCTCCTCGCCGTATCGCTCGTGGCGTCGTTCCCGCAGCGCGCGCGGGCCGACGACAGCGGCGCGGCGCTCCCGCCGAAGGCCGACGTGGGGTCGATGCGCCACCTCTGGCAGAGCCTCAACAACTGTGGGCCCGCGGCGGTGGTCATGGCCCTCTCGACGTTCGGCATCGACGCCGATCAGGAGGAGGCGCGGATCGCGCTCCGCGGTCCGGACGTCCGGCGCGGGATGGGTCCGGGCGGCGTCGGCCCGTGGGTCGCGTCGCGGTACGGCCTGCGCTCGGTGTCGCGGCTGAATGGCACGATCGAGCTCATGAAGCACTTCGTCGCGAGCGGCTTCGCGCCGATGGTCACGCAGTGGCTGCACGATCCGACGATCTCGCGGATCGCGCACTGGCGCACCGTGCGCGGCTACGACGACGACCTCGCGGTCTTCTACGTGAACGACCCGATGCTCGGCGCGAATGTCCCGCTCCCCTACGCGTGGTTCGACGCGAGCTGGCAGCCGTTCAGCTACCGCTGGATGGTCATCTACCGGCCGGACGACGCGGCGAACGTGCGGCAGATCGTCGGCCCCGACTGGAGCGAGATCGGGATGCGCGACCGCTTCTACGCGCGCGCGAAAACCGACGCGTATGCCCGGGAGACGAGCGCAGCCTGGCTGACGTACGGCGAGGCGGCGTATCAGGACGGCTGGTTCGCCGAAGCGGTCGCCGCGTTCGAGCGCGGGATGCAGCTCGGCTCCGCGACCGGCGTGTTCACCGTCCGGAGCAGCTACCCGCGGGCCCTCCGCGCGCTCGGCCGCGAGACCGAGGCGAACGCGGCGGCGGCATCATTGGCTGACCTCACCACCACTCCATCGGCCGTCGCGGCGTCGCCGGACGGCTTCGCCCTGTTCATCGCCTTCGTTCGCGCGCACCAGAACGACCGGGACGCGCTGACCGAATAGCGTGCCCGCGACGAGCCCGCGGCTCTAGCGGATCGCGGCGATCCGGAACCGGCGGTCGAACGGGTCCTCGTAGCGGACGCCCTCGACCACGCGGCCGTGCGGCGCGTCCTCGGTCAGGACCAGCGGGACCTGCGCGAGCTTTGCCGCGGCCCAGATCAGCGCATCCCACATTGAGAACGAATGTCTGACCGCCCCACGGGCCGCCTCGAGCGTGACCGCTTGCGTCACCGCGATCACCTCGCACGCCCCCGCGAGGCGCTCGATCTGCTCGAGCGCGCGGGCCGGAGCCATCGGGTCGGGGAGACGCCGAGTAACGACGACGAAGAACTCGGAAAGGCACTGTGCGCTGAGCACGGCCTGATCCGCGGCGAAAAGCGCATCGAGTGTCGTGAGCGCGAGGTCCTGCTTGCGTGCGTCACGAGGATCGTGGGCGTAGACGAGGACGTTGGTGTCAACGAGAGCGCGCGTTCACCCGCTCCACGTACAGGTCGTCGCGCCGCCAGGTCCGGCCCGTCTGGGGCACCGCGGCGCGACGCTGGCGAAGGATGTAGGCACGGGCGGCTCGCCAGAGGTGAGGTTCACTGACTGTGGCGTTCGCGCCGCGCTCGAGCGCATCGATCCCGCGACGGACGAGCTCAGCCTCGCTGACCCCGGTCTCCCGCGCTCGCCGCTTCAATGACCGGTCCTGTCGTGCCTCGATGTAGACCTGCTTGCGGATCATCCTGCGCATACATCGGAATATACATCAGCCCCCTCTGGCATCAAGGCACTGGTGTTGGAACTGACGATGAGCGCTCCAGCGCACGTGACGCCATCGCCCAGCGGCGCGACGGCGGGCGGCGCCTCGTCCGTCTACGACCGCGAGGCGAACACCTCGCGCGCGCGTAGCAGGCGCTCGCCGGCCTCGCGCAGCAGGTCGTCGGTCTTGCAGAAGGTGAACCGGATCAGGTCGCGCCCGAGCTCCGGACGCGAGAAGAAGGACGAGCCGGGCACCGCGGCGACCCCGACCTCCGCGACCAGCCGCCGCGCGAAGGTCACGTCGTCGCCGGCCCCGAACTCGGAGATGTCGCACAGGATGTAGTACGCGCCCTCGGGCAGCCGCGGCTTGAAGCCGGCGCGGCCGAGCGCGGCGAACAGCGTGTCGCGCCGCTCCCGGTAGTGCGCCGAGAGCTCGCGGTAGTACGGAGCGCCGAGGCTCAGGCCCGCGGCCACCGCCTCCTGGAGCGGCGCGGGCGCGCCCACCGTGACGAAGTCGTGGATCTTGCGGATCCCGTTCGTGAGCCGCGGCGCCGCGACGATCCACCCGACGCGCCAGCCGGTGACCGAGAACGTCTTCGACGCGCCCGAGATCGTGACCGTGCGCTCGGCCATCCCGTCGAGCGTCGCGATCGGGATGTGCTCACCGGCATAACGGATGTGCTCGTAGATCTCGTCGGTGACGGCGATGACGTCGTGCTCGCGGCAGAGGCCGGCGATGTATTCGAGCTCGTCATGCGTGAAGATCCGGCCGCTCGGGTTGTTCGGCGTGTTGACGATGATCGCCTTCGTCCGCGCGTTGAACGCCGCGCGCAGCTCGTCGGGGTCGAACGTGTACGCCGGCGCGCGCAGGGGCACGAACACCGGCGTCGCCCCGCAGATCGCGGCGTCCGGGCCGTAGTTCTCGTAGAACGGCTCGAGGACGACGACCTCGTCGCCCGGATCGACGATCGCAAGGAGCGTCGAGACCATCGCCTCGGTCGACCCGCAGGTCACGGTGAGCATCGTCTCGGGGTCGATCGTCATGCCGTAGGTCTCGGCGTAGCTCCTCGCGAGGCCGTCGCGCAGCGACGCGCTGCCCCAGGTGATCGCGTACTGATTGATGTCCGCGTCGATCGCGCGCTTCGCGGCGTCCTTGAGCAGGTCGGGCGCCGGGAAGTTCGGGAACCCCTGGGCGAGGTTGATCGCGCCGTGCGTGGCGCACAGGCGCGTCATCTCGCGGATCACCGATTCGGTGAAGCCCTCGGTGCGGGCGGCGAGCGCGCGCGTGGAGACCTTCAATACCCGATGGCCCGGTCGACGAGGTTGAGGAGCGGCTCGCCGGCCTTGAACCGGCGCACGTTCTCCGTGACGAGCGCCAGGCTCCGCTCGCGCACCCTCGGCGACGAGTTCGAGATGTGCGGGGTGAGGATCGCGTTGTCCAGTGACCAGAGCGGACTGGTCGCGGGCAGCGGCTCCGTCTCGAAGACGTCGAGCGCCGCGCCGCCGATCCGCTTCTCCGCCAGCGCTGTCGCGAGCGCGGCCTCGTCGACGATCGGTCCCCGCGCGATGTTGATCAGCCAGGCGGTCGGCTTCAGCCCGCGGAGGACGTCGGCGGACACCAGGCCGCGGGTCTGCGGCGTGAGCGCCGCGGTCACGGCGAGGTAGTCCGCCTCGCGCGCGACCTCGGCGAACCGGTCGGTCGACACGATGCGCTCGACGCCGTGGGGCGGCGGCGTCCCGTCGCGGCGCGTCGCGTCGCGACGCACGCCGATCACCCGCATGCCGACCCCTCCGGCGAGCCGGGCGAGCTCTCCGCCGATGCTGCCCAGGCCGAGGATCACGAGCGTCGCGTCACGGAGCTCCGCATGGGGCACCTCGCGCTGCCACTCGTGACGCGCTTGCGCGGCGAGGTGCTCGGGAACCCGTTTCGCGGCGGCGAAGATCATCGCGATGACGTGCTCGGCGATCGGTACGTCGTACGCGCCGCTGTTGTTCGTGAGCTGCACGCGCTCGTACTGCGCCAGCTCGGGCACGTGCCGGTCCACCCCGGCGGAGAACGTATGGACCCAGCGCAGCCCCGGTGCGCCGGCGAGCACCGCGCGCAGCCGCTCGGCGCTGAAGCCGCCGAACGCGGCCTCGGCATCCGCGGCCACGCCGAGCTCGTCGCCCTGCACGGCGACGATCCGGTCCCCGGGCAGCGCGGCGCGGAGGGTGTCCGCGCTCGGCATCGACGCCCAGTTGCCGAACACCGCGATGGTCGTCACTGGTAGACCGCCTGCCTCGGGGGCGCGGTCGCGTCGCGCAGCATCGACCGCTGGAGCACGCTCATGTCCGCCGGCGGGTCCGCCGGATCCACGAGCCGGACCTCGAGCGATTCGTTCGACGCCGTCGCCGCGCCGCCGGTCACGCGCGCGCGGAACAGGCAGATGTAGAACTGGTACGGCGACACGCTCGCGAAGCGCTTGTTGTCGTAGACGCCCACGAGCCGCTCGAGCTCGGCCTCGAACCCGGTCTCCTCGTTGAACTCGCGCAGCGCGTTCTCCGACGGCGGCGAGCCGATCTCCGCGTACCCGCCCGGGAGCGCCCAGCGCCGGTTGTCCGCGCGCTGGATGAGCACGGCCCGACCGCCGGCGTCGAACGCGGCGACGCTGCAGCCGATCTTGGGCGTCGGGATGCCGATGTCCGGGAGGTACGGCCGATCGGGCGTGAAATCCGCGGCGATCGTGAGGGCGGCCATCGCCTCGGCGATCGCGAGCATCCGTTCGTACCGATCGGTGTCGTAGGCGCTCGGCGCGTGCAGCAGACCGGTCTTCGCCATCCCGCCGAGCTCGTGCGCCCAGAACCGCAGCTGCTCCGACGGGGGGATCTGCATCGTGCTCGCATACTAGCCAGCCGATGTGGGCCACCGGGACGCTCCTCAATCTCGCGACCGTGCTGGTGGGTGGGCTCAGCGGCACGCTCCTCGGCGACCGGCTCCCGCCGCGCCTCCGCGACAACGTCGTTGCGGGCGTCGGGCTGTTCGTCCTGGTCATGGGCGCCAAGTTCGCGGTCGACACGGCGAGCCTGCTGTACCTCTTGGGCGCGATCCTCATCGGCGGGGTCATCGGGTCGCTGGCCGGCATCGAGCGGCGGCTCAACGAGCTCGGCGCGGCCATCCAGCGGCGCTTCGCGGCGCCCGGCCGGACGAGCACGGTCGCGGAGGGCTTCGTGACCGCGAGCATCGTGTTCTGCGTCGGCCCACTGACCTTCCTCGGCGCGATCCGGAACGGCCTGTCCGGGGACGCATCCCTCCTGGCGATCAAGAGCGTCCTCGACGGGTTCACCGCGATCGCGTTCGCCGCGACGCTCGGCTGGGGCGTGCTCCTGTCCCTCGCGGTCATCCTCGTGTACCAGGGCGGACTCGCCGCCGGCGCGTCGGCCTTCGCGGGACTGCTCTCGGACGCGCAGCTTCGGGAGATGAGCGCGGTGGGCGGCCTGCTGATCGTCGGCGTAGGGTTGAAGCTGCTCAAGATCCGGGACGTGCAGGTGGCCGACTACCTTCCCGCGATCGCGGTGGCCCCGCTGCTCGTCGCGGCGGTGGCGGCATTCGGAGGTGGCAGCAGATGAAGATCCGCGAGTTCCGCAGCGACACGTTCACGCTGCCGACGCCGGCGATGCGCAAGGCGATGGCCGACGCCGAGGTCGGCGACGACCAGTACGGCGAGGATCCCACGGTGAACCGGCTCGAGGAGCGCGCTTCCCAGATCGTCGGCAAGGAAGCCGGCGTGTACGTTTCGAGCGGGATGCTCGGCAACCTCTGTGGCGTCCTCTCGCAGGCCGGACGCGGGGACGAGGTCATCCTCGGCGACATGGCCCACATCTACCAGAACGAGATGGGCGCCTTCACCGTGCTCGGCGGCCTTCACGGCCGCGTCGTCCCGAACCGGGACGGCCTGCCGTCGCTCGAGGACATCGAGGCCGCGATCCGACCCGTATCCGGCAACATGCCGCGCTCGGCGCTGCTCTGCCTCGAGAACTCCCACAACAACTGTGGCGGCTCGGTGCTCACGCCCGAGCAGACGCGCGCCGCAGCCGAGCTCGCGCACGAGCGCGGGCTCAGGGTCCATCTGGACGGCGCGCGCATCTTCAACGCGGCAGCCGCCCTCGGCGTCGACGTGAAGGAGCTGGTGGGCCCGGTGGACACCGTGCAGTTCTGCTTCTCGAAGGGCCTCTCCGCGCCGGTCGGGTCGATCCTGTGCGGTGACCGTGAGACCGTCGCGCGTGCCCGCAAGGTGCGCAAGCTCCTCGGGGGGGCGATGCGGCAGGCCGGCGTCATCGCCGCCGCGGCCCTCGTCGGGCTCGAGACGATGCGCGATCGGCTCGTCGAGGACCACGTGAACGCGCGCGCGCTCGCGGACGGCCTGGCGGCGATCCACGGGATCAAGATCGATCCGGCGAAGGTCGTGACGAACATCGTGGCCTTCGAGGTGGAGCGCGGGGCGATGGACGCCGGCGACCTCCAACGGTCCTGCGCGGAGCGCGGCCTGCGGATCTCGCGCTACCTGGGCAACTCGCCGCGCCTCCGGATGGTGACCCACGCGAACGTGAGCCGCGCCGACGTCGACGCGGCCCTCTCGATCATGAGCGCCGTCCTGTCGGGGAAGCGGGAGCCTGTCGGCGCGGCTGACTAGGCGAGCGCGGTAGGCCCCCGAGCCCGTCGCAGGCGAAGGCGGTCGACGGGTTCGGCGTGTAGCGGGCTAGTGCGTCTCGTGCGTCTTGAGGCGCGGGTCGAGCGCGTCGCGTAGGCCGTCCCCGATCAGATACAGGCAGAGCACCGTCAGGAAGATCATCACGCCCGGCGACACGACCAGCCACCACGCGCGGACGAAGTACGACGCACCGCCGGTCAGCATGTTCCCCCAGCTCGGCGTCGGCGGGAGGATCCCGAGACCGAGGAAGCTGAGGGCCGACTCCAGCAGCACGATCCCGCCGACGTCGATGGCCGCAAGGATGAAGATCAGCGGCAGGATGTTCGGCAGGATGTGCTTGAAGATCACGCGACCGTGCGTCGCGCCGATCGCGTGCGCCGATGTCACGTACTCGCGCTCGCGGAGCGAGATCGTCTGGCCCCGGCAGTACAAGGTGATGCCGGTCCAGTTCAGGAAGCCGATGATCGCGATCAGCGTCAGCGGCCCGGGCTGCCAGAGTGCGGCGATGATGAGCAGCAGGTAGATCTGCGGGATGCCGTTCAGCGTCGTGATGAGCCAGTTGATGAAGTCGTCGAACGGGCCGCGGAAGTAGCCCGCCGCGAGGCCGACCGGCACGCCCACGGCGAAGTTCACGAGCGCGGCCACGAATCCGACGAACAGCGAGACCTGACCGCCGAACAGCAGTCGCACGACCTGGCTTCGACCGACCTCGTCGGTACCCAGGAGGTACGCCGGCGGGTCGAACGACGGCTTCTCGTACGTGTGGAAGAGGTCCTGCTGCTCGAACTTGTAGTGGAAGACGTGGTCCGCGAACACCGGCGCGAGGACCGAGAGGAGCGCGAGCAGGACGAGGGTGGCGGCCGCGGCGATGGTCAGCCGGTCGCGGCGCAGCTTGTACCAGGCGTTGTCCCACAGGCTGCGCGAGGGGCGCGCCTCGGCCGGGGCCATGACCCCACCCACCGTCGTGGCGGCGCTCGCCACTACGCGACCTTGATCCGCGGATCGACGATCGCGTAGGTGATGTCGCGCAGCACGTAGCTCACGACGAGCAGCGTGCTCGCGATCATCACGCCCGCCTGCACGATCGGATAGTCCTTCGCGATCGCGGCCTGGAACGTGAATTGGCCGATGCCGGGCCAGCTGAACACCTGCTCGATCACCAGGGCCCCGCCCACCAGGGTGGCCAGGATGCCGCCGAGGGCGGTCACGACCGGGATGAGCGAGTTGCGGAGCGCGTGCACGTACACCACCACCCGCTCGCGAAGGCCCTTCGCGTGGGCGGTACGGATGTAGTCCTGGCCGAGCACGTCGAGGGTCTCGGTGCGCAGGATCCGCGAGTAGTTGGCGATGCCCACGAGCGCGAGCACGAACGCGGGCAGGAGGATGTGCTTCAGGCGGTCCAAGAGATCCAGCTGGTCCTTGCCCACCGTGAGCATCCCCTGGCTCGGCAGCCAGCGCAGCCCGATCGCGAACGCGATGATCAGGACCTGGCCGAGCCAGAACGCGGGCACGGCGTGGCCGGCCACGCCGAACACGCGGATCGCGTTGTCGGCCCAGCTCCCGCGCTTGAGCGCGGCGATCACGCCCAGCGGGACACCGATGACGAGCTGGAGCACGAGCGCGGTGACCGCGAGCTGGAGCGTGTTCGGGAGCCGCTCGAGGATCATCCTCCCGGCCTCGCGGTGGTAGATGAGCGACTCGCCGAAGTTCAGCCGCACGGCGTTGGCGAGCCAGTCGACGTACTGGAGCGGGATCGGCTTGTCGAGGCCGTACGCATGGAGCAGGCGGAGGTAGTCCTCCTGGGTGAAGTCGTTGATCCCGAAGGTGAACAGGCGGATCGGATCTCCGGGCGAGAGGCGCGCGATCGCGAAGGTGATGATCGAGATGCCGATGAGCGTGGGGATCGCGTAGAGCGCCCGCCGGATCAGGAAATTGCGCACCGCGCCTCCGTCGATCGGAGGGAGCGCCCTCGCGGGCGCCCCCTCCGCACCGCTAGCTGGCTACTTCTTGATCCACCACTCGAAGACGTTGTAGACGTCGGCGAACGACGCCGGCTTGAAGCCCTGCAGCGAGAGCTGCGACACCGCGAGGACGTTGTTCGAGTAGCCGAAGTTGTACGGCTGGTTCTCGTTGAGGATCTTGTTGAACGTCTCGTACTGCTTCTTGCGCGCGGCGATCGAGCAGTCGCCGTTCGACGGGTTGCGGCCCTCCTCGATGGCCTTGTCCATCGCCGGGTCGGAGAAGCCGGTGAATCCGAAGCCGGTCTTCTTCGTCGCCGGGTCGGGGATCTGGCTCGAGTGCCAGATCGAATACGGGTCTGGCTCGGCACCGAGCGACCAGCCGATGATCGTCGCCTCGAGGGTCGAGTCGCCGGTGGTGAGCTTGGTGACGAGACCCTGGAATGCCTCCGGCGCGGCCTTGGCGTTGATCCCGAGCTGCTTGTACTGCTCGGCCGCCACCGTGGCGAGCGTCTCGCGCTCCGTGTTCCCGGAGTTCGTGGAGATGGTCAGGTTGAACTTCTTCCCCTCGGCGTTCTGGAGGATGCCGTCGGGCCCGGGCGTCCAGCCGGCGTCCTTGAGCAGGGCCAGGGCCTTGGCCTTGTCGTACTTGTACTGCTCGAGCTGGATGCCGCTCGGGTAGGCCCACTGGACCGGGACGTGGTGCGCGACCTGCTTCGTCGCCTCGCCGAAGACGACGGCCTTGATGACCTGGTCCATGTCGAGGCCGTACGCCAGCGCCTGGCGCACGCGCTTATCGGCAAGGCCGACGGCGGTCGGGCTCTTGGTGTTCCAGCCGATGTACGTGTACCCGAGGCTCTGGTACTTGTCGATCCTGACCGTGGTCACGGTCTGCATGTCGGCCAGGTCCTTGGCCTGGATGGTGCCGAACGTGATCTCGCCGGTCTTCAGGCCGTTGGTGATCGCGGTCTGGTTGGCCACGACCTTGTAGACGTACTGATCGATGTTCGGGGCGCCCTGCCAGTAGCTCGGGTTCTTGTCGAGGATGACCTGGTCGCCCTTGCGCCACTCGGTGAGCTTGAACGGGCCGCTGAAGACCGTCGGCGCCGTGTTCTCCGGCGCCGAGTCGATCTCGTCCTTCGAGGTGTCGGTCACGTACTTCCCGAAGACCTGGGTCGGCAGGACGTAGCCGATGAGATTGATGATCGCGGGACACGAGACCTTCGCCATCGTGACGGTGAACTTCTTCGGGTTCGCGCTGTCGATCGCGACGCCGGCGATGGACGTCGCCTTGCCGCTGGCGTAGTCGCTGAATCCGACGATGTCCTGGAAGTTCGACTTGCGAACGGTCTTCTTGCTCTTGCCGACGGCCTTGAGGCCGGTGAGCCAGTCCTCGGCGATGATCGGCTTGCCGTCCGACCAGTTGGCCTTCGCGTTGATCTCGTAGGAGTACTTGAGGCTGTCCGAGGAGACCGAGAAGGTCGCAAGACGCGGCTTCGGCTCGCCGGTCTTGTAGTCGACCTGGATCAGCGTGTCATAGAGGAGCCCGGTCACGCGCCCGGACGCGGTGTCGGCCACGAGGATCGGCTGCATCGTCGCGATGTCCGAGATGGTCGCCTCGATGACCCGCCCACCCTGCTGGGGCTTCTCGGTCGTCGACGCCGATGGCGAGGCGCCGCCACCTGGTGTGCTGCTGGAGCTACAGGAAACGGCCACCAGCATGGCCGCGCCGAGCACCGCTACGAGTCGCCGCATTGCCTCACAACCCCCCATCGCTCGGTTCGCATCCGGCGATACCTCTGGTACGCGGGACACTAGCGGACCGTTCATTCAGCGGCCACGCGAAGGCCGGGCCGCGCTTGCGCATGGCGCGACGCCGACGGGGCTGCCCGCTTTTCGGACAGCGGGCGGGTCCTTGGCCACAGGACCAACCTCGTACGGATGGGGGACGTCACGACGGCGCGCCGGTCGCCAGACTTGGCCCTGGATGGACGGCTTCTTCCGCCGGGACGGCGGGCAGTCGCTGGTTGAGCTTGCCTTGACCTTGCCGCTGCTCGTGTTCGCGATCCTCGGCGGCGCGGACATGGCCCGCGCGTTCGCGCTCCAGATCGCGGTGGAGAACGGCTCGCGCGCCGGCGCCGAGGCCTACGCCATCGACTCGACCCCCACGAACGCCGAGGCCCAGACCGCGGTGATCAACGAGATCAACCGCACCCCGACCGCGAACGCCTCGGCCTCGAACGTGACCGTCACCAAGGCCCAGGCCGACGGGGTCAGCGCGTGCGTGAGCCCGCCCACGGTGAGCACGCCGTGCTTCGTCTCGGTGCGCGTGCAGTACCCCTGGTCGACGATCATCGCCTGGCCCCTCGTGCCCAACGGCGGCAACTTCGACCGGACGACGACGATGCGGACGTTCTATTGATGCGCTGCCTCCGGCTCCGGGGCGTCCACCGCGACGACCGGGCGCAGGCGCTGGTCGAGTTCGCGCTGACCCTGCCGATCTTCCTCCTGCTCGTCACCGGCATCTTCGACGTGGCCCGCGCGGTCTGGCAGGAGAACTCGCTGGCCTTCGCCGCGCGCGAAGGCACGCGCTACGCGATCGTCCACGGCGCTTCCGGCAGCCCGATCGTCGGTCCGTGCTCGAGCTGCGTGAATCCGGTCGCCAACAACCTCGCCAACGTGGTCAACGCGGTGACCACGAACGCCGTCGGCGTCTACAACATCGACGTCACGGTCGACTACCCGGACGGCGGGAACAACCGCAACCAGCGGGTGACCGTCGACGCGACCGCGCCGTTCATCCCGCTCCCGTCGCAGTACCTGCTCGGCGGCGCGTTCCAGATCACGCTCCGCGGCGGATCGCAGCTGGTGATCCAGAAGTGAGCCACCGGTCCTGGAGCGCGGACGGCCAGGCCGGTCAGGCGCTGGTGATGGTCGCGATCGTCTTCATGGCCCTGCTGTTCGTGGTCGGCCTCGCGGTCGACGCCGGGCAGCTGTTCGCGGCCAAGCGCACCCAGCAGGAGGCCGCGGACGCCGCGGCGTTCGCCGGCGCGGTCGTGCTCTACCAGGGCGGCACGGTGCTGCAGGCGACGCAGGCCGCGGTCGATGACGCGTCGAAGAACGGATTCGTGAACGGGGTCGACAGCACGACGGTCACGGTGAACGGGTCGGCCTCCGCCTCGTCGAACGGTCCCACCTCGGGCCCCTTCGCGACGGAGACCCCGGTCCAGCACGTCGAGGTGATCATCGTGCGCCAGGTGAAGACGACGCTCGTGCCGGCGGAAGCGGCGTTCAACCCGGTCCGCGCGCGCGGCGTCGCCGGGTCCGAGAGCCTGAACAACGCATACGCGATCATGGCCCTGGGCGCGAGCTGCGCCACGGCCGGGATCACCGTCTCGCCGAACGAGAACATCCATGTCTATGGCGGTGGGATCCTGTCCAACTCCTGCAGTACGTCGGCGGTGTCCGGGTTCAGCTCGTCGCAGGACCTGAAGATCTGCGCCACGCTCCCCGCGCCGTGCACCCCGAACGGCTACGCGCTCTCGGTGGTCGGCGGGACCACCGGGAACACCTTCCCGGCCGGCGTCACGGTCAGCACCGGGATCACGGCCGTCGCGGATCCGTTCGCCGGGTATCCGAAACCCGACGGAAAGAGCTACAACGGGCTCAGCACCCTCCCGACGAATCCGGCGAAGATCGGCGGCACCAACACCGCCGTCGAGGGGATCTACACCACCCAGCTCACCAATGTCGCGCTGTGTCACGGGATCTACATCCTGAAGGGCACCGGGATGGCTGCGAACGGCGGCGACATCAGCCGCGACACGAATCCCGCGCACATCGATCCGAACACCAACACCCCCTGCGACGGCAACGTCCTCATCTACAACGCCATGTCGCTGTTCCCGCTGTCCACCGGGAGCTGCGGGGACCTGCTCGGCACGACCAGCTACG
Organism: Candidatus Limnocylindria bacterium; assembly: GCA_035935465.1. GTDB lineage: Bacteria > Chloroflexota > Limnocylindria > P2-11E > P2-11E > UBA4735. The sequence continues at coordinate 13,728 of DASYXA010000069.1, forward strand.
GGATCACGATCCGCCCGATGACGACGGGTCCGTTCGCGAACATGAGCATCTATCAGGATCCGGCCTGCACCGCGAGCCTGCAGGTGAGCGGTGGCAACACCCTCGACGTCGGCGGCACGATCTACATGGCCAACGGCACGATCAGCCTCAACGGGAACCCGGCGACGATCAGCGGCGGGCAGATCGTGGCCAAGACGATCAATGTGCAGAACGGCAACCTGAACATCACCTTCTCCTCGGCCTCGACCGCATCGCCGAAGCTGCCGCGCCTCGCGGAATAGGCCCCCGCGGCCGACCCGCCCAGTACGAAGCTCCTACCGTTCAGCCACCCCGCGCGGGCTCTCGCTCCCTAAACTTCTGGCGCGTTGTTCAGGTGGCAGTCAGCCTCTGTTCGTACCCGGCACAACGACGACGGCGGCCAGACGATCGTGCTCGTCGCGCTCCTGTTCGTCCTGCTGATGGGCTTCGCCGCCCTGTCGCTGGACGTCGGACGCTTCTACGCCGAACGCCGGTACCTCCAGAACGCGGTGGACAGTGCCGCGCTCGCCTGCGCCCAGAAGTACAGCCAGGGCGGGACGGTCCAGACGGCCTGGAACGCGGCGGACAACATCCTCCAGCTGTTCAACCTCCAGGCGAACCCGATCGGCGCGGCGATCACCTACCCGGGCGCGGGCGACCAGGTGAACGGCTACACCGCCCCGCTCAGCTACGCCGATAACGTCGTCGCCGATCAGAACCTGATCGGAGGGATCAAGCCGATCGCGGCGCCGCTCGGCTGCCGCGTGGCGATCAGCCTGTCGGTCGACACCTTCTTCATCAAGCTCGTGCAGCCGAACCTCGCCCAGATCGGCATGGTCACCAAGGCCTACGCGACATCACGCGGAGGCTTCCTGCCCTCGGTCACGTACAAGTACTCGAACGGGCCGGGACCCGGCGACGGGAGCACGAACAACTTCATCGCCTGGACGATGGAGGGTCCGGACCCTGGCGATCCGACCGGCACGACCGGCAAGGACTATCAGTGCACGGCCTCGAGCGACTCGGGGTGCTCGTTCGCGACACCGACCGACCCCGGCCGCGAGCACATCATCTTCGGCGCCGGCGCGAAAGCGACGAACGATTCGTCGTTCCGCGGCTACATCGCGCTCGACATCCGCGACTTCCAGACGGTCGATGGCAGCGGCAATCCGATCCACCTCGCGTACAACGGCGTCAGCCCGACGGCCTCCGTCAATACGCTGAAGTCCTTCGAAGGCCAGTGGATCGACAAGGGCTATCCGGGGCCGGACATCTGCACCGTCGACCCCGCGAACTTCCTGCCCTGCGCGGAGATCGCGGCGCTTGACGGGTCGAGCTCCGGCATCTTCATCGCCGACTACAACCGGTTCTTCAAGGTCGGCGACGTCCTGCTGCTCCAGCTGTACGACGGCACGGTGAAGAGCATCCCGGACTTCACGATCCAGGCGCCGTCGCTCGCCGTCCCGGCCACGGGATCGATCGCGAGCACCACGGTCCAGTACACGATGAACGGCCAGTTCAAGGCCTCGGGGTCGGTGATCTCGACCGAGCTGTACCCGGACAACGGCTCCCTGACAGGAGGCGCCGGTGATCCGTCCACGACGAACCCGTTCATGAACGGCGCGATCTCACCCTGCGCGAGCACCGCTCCGCCGGCGGGCAGGCTGAGCTGCGGGACGATGTCGCTCAATCCCACGCCGGCGGGCGTGAGCAGCTACAGCCAGACGTGGAATGGCCTGAGCTCGAGCGGCGCGCAGAAGGGCACCTACCTCGCGTGGCTACGCGGCAACGCGACGGCGCCGTACAACCAGCGTCAGCACGACTCGGTCGTGACGATCACGGTGGCGGGTCAGCAGAAGGACTTCAACCTCACGAGCAGCACCGGGCTCGTCGCGGTCCCCAGCGTCGGAACGCAGGCCGATCTCTCGATCCGGGTGCGCGACAGCTCCGGGAGCACGTCCTGGAACGGCGGGGCGAACAGCGTGACCCTCAGCTGGGAGGCGTGCCCCGGCAACGTGGATCCGATCACCGGGATCCTCTCGGTGCTGTCATGCAAGATCAACGGCAGCGCCGCGACCACATCGGTGAATGTGAGCGTCGGGAGCGGCAGCTCGGTCGAAGCGACGTTCAACGTGGACACGACGACCGCCACGAGCGACAGGACGTACACCGGCTGGGTCCGCGGTTTCGGCCGGGACGCATCGGGTGACCCGGTGAACCACGTGTATCCGGTCACGGTGACGGTCAACGTGGTGTCGGGCGGCGTGACGAGCTACGTCGACGTCATCGGCTACGCCGCGTTCAGGATCACCGCCATCACCAGCAACGACGTCAGCGGCGTCGCGGTCAGCAAGACGGTCTACGACCCGAACGACCCGCTCCTTGCGATCGCCAAGAAGATCCGGCTCGTCCCCTGGGAGACGCCCTAGACCAGGCCGAGCTCCGCGGCCGCGAGCGCCGGCGGGATCGAGGCGCATCCGAGCAGCCCGTCGTGGAACCTCCGCATCCCGTAGCCCTTGCGCTGCGCGCGCCGGCGAAGCTCGAGGATCGCGGCGCGGCCGAGGGCGTAGCTCGACGGCTGCAGCGGGTTCAGCGTGTAGCGGCGGCACTCGCCGACGGCCGCCGTCCGCTCGAGCCGCGGCCCCTCCGTCATGAAGCTCACCGCCTGCTCGAAGGAGAGCTCGCCGGTCGAGAGCCCGACGTCCACGCTCACCCGCGCCGCGCGCCAGAGGAGGTCCTTGAGGCGCAGCAGGCGCGTCTCGGGATCGTCGAGGAACCCGAGCTCGGTCATGAGCTCCTCGACGTACAGGCCCCAGCCCTCGATGAACACGTTCGACCGGATCGCCTTGCGGACGATCGACGGATGGCCGGCGGCGGTCGCGAGCTGGAGGTGATGGCCCGGATAGCCCTCGTGGCAGGCGATCACCGCGATGCCCTTGCGCGGATGGCCCAAGAGCCGCTCCTCCTTCACCGTGGCCGGCTCGCCCGCGGCCGGCAGGGTCACCCAAAAGCGGCCGCGGCGCGAGCGCTCGAACTGGCCCGGCTGCACGTACGCCGCGTAGGGGAGCGTCGGGCGGGCGAAGTCGGGCATCGCTTCGACCGTGAGCGACTCGCCGTCCGGGAACGCCGCCAGATCCGCGACGCGCGCCGCCTCGCGCGACCGCTCCATGTCGGTGCGGTACGCCGCGACGAGCTCGTCCTCGGCCGGATGGTCCGTGCGGAGCCGCTCGACGGAACGGTGCCACTCCGTATCACCCAGCTCGCGCGCGGCCTCCGCGAGCTTCGCGGCGGTCTCGGCGTAGAGCTCCTCGCCCCACTTCTTGAGCGAGACCGCGTCGTACGGGAGGAGCTCCTTGTCGCGCAGGAGCGCGTCGAACGCGTCGCGCCCGATCGCGAAGCTGCCCTTCGCGCGGCGCATGAGGTCATCGCGCAGCCACGAGGCGTACTGATCGAGCGCGTCGCCGGCCCGCTTCCCCGCCCCGGTGAGCGCGGCCTTGGCCTTCGAGCCCTCGGGCGCGAGCGACGGGAGCACCGCCCGGACGAACGTCGCGCCCGCGGTCGCGCTCTCGCCGGCGACGACGACATACACCGGCGGGACGCGCTCGGGGTCGAGGTTCGCCACGGCATGGCGGAGCGCGGCCGGGGCCTGCTCGAGGCGCTCGGCGAGCGCGCCGAGCCGCGTCTCGACGTCGCCCTCCTCACGGATGAGCGCGTAGTACGCGCCGCGGGTGATCGCGTCCGAGTAGAGCGACGGCTGCCGCGCGTGCCGCTCGAACGGGCGCAGCGCCCTCTCGCCGCGGAGCTCGCCGAGGGCGAGCGCGAGATCGGTGCGATCCGTCGGGCTCCACGACGACGGGTCATGCGACTCGAAGACGTGCAGCCAGCGGTCGGCGAACGCGTCGCGCGCCGCGAAGCCCTCGGCCGACAGGTCGGCGAGCTTCGCGTCGTGGTCGTGCAGGCCGGCGATCGTCGCCGCGGTCGGGTCGAGCGCGTACCGGTCGCGGACGAAGAGCTCGGCCTGCTGCCGGAACGCGTCCTGCCCCCCTACCATCGGTAGCAGTCTTTCATCTTCAGGGGAGTGGCTCATGGCGGTCGTCCCACGCTATCCCGACTGCGAGCATTGCGAGGCTCCGTGCTGCCGCAGGCAGTTCATGGAGGACTCCGACCACTGGTTCAGGCTCGCCGAGATCCGGCCGATCTACACCGCGGCCGGCACCGACGTGCACGTCGTCGGCTGGGCCACGCAGCCCGACGGCCGCCAGCCGATGATCGCCTGCGACGCGTTCGACGCAACGACGCTCCAGTGCGGCATCTACGCCTCGCGGCCGGAGCACTGCCGCGAGTACGACTGCCGCGATGACGATCCCGACGAGTGGCAGGCCCGTGCGCACTGCGACCTCGCCCGCCACCGCACGGTCGGGCGGGTGCGCGGCGGCCGATGACGCACACCCGGGCGAGCGTCATCAAGCGCGTCGAGGCCGAATACCGCGCGCTCGACGCGATCGTCGGTAGGCTCGCGCCCGCCGACTTCCGCAGGCCCGCGATGCGCGAGCAGGCGCCGATCCGCTTCACCGCGAAGGACGTCCTCGCGCACATCAACGCCTGGAAGTTCCGGCAGGCCCGCGTGACGGCGAACGATCGGAGCCCGCTCCGGCCATCCGAGCCGCCACGGACCGGGGCGATCAGGGACACGAACGCCGGGATCTACGCGCGCTCCCACCGCACGCCCGCGAAGACGATCGTCGCGGAGCACCGCGCCGCCCACCGGGCGATGCTGAAGGCGCTCCGCGCCGCACCGCCGGAGTACTTCGCGAAGCAGCGGTCCCGCCAATGGCCGTTCGATGCCGTGGGCCACGTCGAGGAGCATCGCCGAAAGCACCTCGAGCCGCTGCTCGGCGGATAGCGCGGGGCGCGCGAGGGATCCTCGCGCGCCTCGGTGCCGTGCGGAGCGTCTGGGCTAATCGACGGTGAAGGCCACGTGCATGCCACTCGCGTAGTGGCCGATCTCGTTGCACATGAGGACGTAGTGACCGGCCGGGAGCGTCACGCTGAACGTCTTGGACGCGCCAACCGCCATCTCGCCGGTCTCGCCGACGTTCCCGGTCTCGTCCACCTTGCCCGGTTCGGCCGAGTCCATCGGGATCTTGTCCTGGGCCACGTCGGTCCGGATGACGACGAGCTCGTGGACGACCGCGCCGGCGTTCCGCACCGCGAAGGTGACGGTGCCGGCCTTCACGGTGGTCCGGTCGACCGAGATCTTCATATCGGTGAGGGTGGCGTTCACCGTTCCACCCGCCGCGGGTGCCGCGGCGGCGGCCGCGCAGCCCGCAAGGACCACCGTCGCCAGGATCAGGAACGCCGCGACTGTCAGCTTGCGCACGTCAGACCTACCTTTTCTTCGCCTGGCCACGCCTCGGGCGCCGGTCGGGCCGGATCGCCCCGGCGTGCCTCTGCGGGGATGTTCGTCCCGGGACCGCTTCGGGTCGTGCGCCGAACGGCCCGTTCCGCGATGCCGAACGGCCCTCCCGGATGGCCGGCGGTACCGGGCCGCTACCGGCGCAGCAGCGCCTCGGCGAGCTCCTCGGGGGTGTTCACGTTGGTGAACGCGCGGAGCGTCGGGTCGACCACGCGCAGCTCAGGCTCCTCGATCGCCTTCACCGTGACCGCGTCGAAGAACGAGATCACCCGCAGGCGGTTCTCCGCGATCGCGCGGGCCATCTGCGGGACGCAGGCCTTCGCGTAGAGCGCGTGCAGCGTCTCGTACTCGCCGCCGATCCTGGGGATCACCACATCGGCGTCGCCGACGTGTCCGAGCAGCAGACGCCACACGTCCGCGGAGAGGAACGGCATGTCGCACGCCGCGACGAGGACGGTGTCGTGCAGCGCGGCGCCGACGCCGGTCGCGATGCCGCCGAGGGCGCCGCCGTCGGGCCAGCGGTCGTGCACCACACGCAGCCCGAGCCGCTCGTACGTCGGGTCGTTCGCGACGATGAGCACGTCGTCCGCGACCTCCGCGAGCACGCCGGCCACGCGCGTGATGAGCGGCTCGCCGTCGAGCTCGATCCAGGCCTTGTCCTGGCCCATCCGCTTGCTCTTGCCGCCGGCCATGATCGCGGCCGAGACGCTCATCGGGCCGTCATTCACGCGCGCCGATGCGCGACAGAATGAAGTCAGCGACGCCCCGCGCGTCGCCGAGGCCGAAATGCGGCACGGCGGGGCTCACCTGGAAATCGGACACCGTCGCGACGAGATTCCGGTCGTTCAGGCAGAGCAGGTCGGTCGAGAGCGCGGCGCGCGCGACCTCGATCTTCGGGAGCGGCTCGGCCTTGAAGCCCTCGACGACGATGAGGTCGAGGTCCTCGCGCGCGTACCGGGCGATGACCGGCTCGAGCGTGAGCTCCTGCTCGACCCGGGCGTCGTCGATGACCGCGGTCTGGGCGCCGCCGGTCACGATCGTCTGCACGACGCCCGTGCGGCGCGCGCGATAGCTGTCCTTTTCCGGCTGATCGATCTCGAATCCGGCATGGGCGTGCTTCAGGTAGCCGACCCGCAGACCCTTCGCGACGAGGAGCGGCAGCACCGCGAGCAGGAGCGTCGTCTTGCCGCTGTTGTGCCGGCCGACGAACGCGATGCGCGGTGCCTTCACCGCGGCAGCGTTATGCGCCGAGCGGCGTCCCGCACTGGACGCAGAACTTCGCGCCCTCGGCGTTCGACTTCCCGCAGTTCGCGCAGAACTTCCCGGATGCCGCGGCACCGGTGGCGGTCGATGCGACCGGGGTGGTGTCCTTCTTCTCGGCTTCGTCGCGGAACGTCCGCACCCCGCGGCCGAGCTGGCCGAACACGGTGGGGAGCTTCCCCGCCCCGAAGACGATGAGCACGATGACCAGGACGAAGACGAGCTCCGGCCCACCAAGGTTGAACGGCATGATCGATCACTTCCTCGTGCGCGCTGGGCGCGCGGTATCTCGTCCAGGAGTGTACGAGAGGGCGATCAGCCGAAGAGGCCGGCGAGCAGCGTCAGGAACAGCGGAACGACGACGAGCAGCATCAGCGCGGGCAGGTAGCAGAGCACGAGCGTCAGCATCAGCTTGCCCTCGACCCTGGACGCCGCTTCGATCGCGGCCGTCCGCTCGGCGGCCCGCGCGGCGTCGCGAGCATCCCGGATCACGCTGAGCGAGCCGCGGCCCAGGCCGCGCGACCGCTCGAGCGCCGTCGCCACTGCCGCAAGTCCGGCGACACCCTCGACCCCGCCGGCGTCGGTGAGCGCACCGAACAGCGGCGCGCCGAGGGCATAGGCATCGGCCGCGCCCGCGAGCGCGCGATCGAGCACCGTGGACGACGTCGGGATCCGGGCGACGGCGACGATCGCGGTCTCGATCGGGCGTCCCGCCGCGGCGAGCGCTTCGACGCGCTCGAGCACCAGCCCCAGTGCGCGCTCGGCGTCACGTCGTCGCGCGCGCGCGCGGCGCTCGACGGCCAGCGATGGCGTGACGAAGCCGACGTACGCGAGCGCGGCCGCGAGCGCCGGGATGCCGAGGAGCCCGCCGGCGATCGCACCGCCGATCAGCCCGAGACACTTCGCGGCGGCGAGCTCGGTCTGGGTGCGCGGCAGGCCGGCCTGACGCAGGTCGCGATCCGCGACCGGCTGCCAGCGGGGTCCGTGCCGCGATCGTGGTGCCAGCAGCGCGAGCCGTCGTTGCACGATCGAGCCGCGGCGGACGACCGACCCGAGCGCGACCACCGCGGCGACGGTGCACGCGGCACCGACGGCGATCACCTCGTCGCTCCGCGGACGATCCGGCGGCTCAGGGCGATGCCGCCGAGCTCGAGCGTCGCGGCGACCGGGATGAGCACATGCGTACCGAGCGGCGTCGAAAGCGTCGCGCCGAGGCCGGGCATCGTGGCCACCAGATAGAGCGCGAGGCACGGCACGATCGCCGCGAGCAGGTAGCACTGCGCGCGAACGCCCGCGGTCCGGGCGCGGATCTCGGCATCGAGACGCTGGTCGTAGACCGCGCGCTCGGCCACCGCCTCGAGCAGCGACGCGGCCCGGTCGATCGGAAGGCGTTCGCTGACGCCGAGCGCGAGCGTGTGGAGCGTCGCGGCGAGACGCCGATCGCCTGCCGTTGCGGCGGCGGCGCCGAGCGCGTCGCCGAGCGGATCACCGAGGTCGAACCGCTCGATCGCGTGCTCGAACGGCCGGCGCGCGAGTCGATCCGCGCAGCCGGCCGCCGCGCGCCGTACTGCTTCCGGCAGCGGGATCCCCGACCGGAGCAGCGCGTGCGTGGCCAGGAGCAGCTGGGCCACGGATCCACGCGCGCGGTCACGGGCGCCCTGCGCGCGGACGCGGATCGCGATGGAGGGCAGGAGCCCGGCCAGCATCCCGACCGCCGGAGCGAGGCCCGCCGCTCGCGCCACGGCGATCCCGCCGATCAGCGCGCCGAGGCGCACGAGCTCCCAGCGCGCGGTCCCGTGCGGCCAGCCGGCATCCGCGAGCGCTGCGCGATCGGGGTGCGATCCACGGCGCGGGATCCCGGCGCCCCCCAGCGGGATCATGCCGATCGCGAGCGCGGCCGCGGCGAGCGCCAGTGCGCCGATCGCGGAAGCCGTCATCCGTTGCTCCACACGATCGTCGCGAGCTCGTCCTCGACGCGCGCGATCTCGCGGACGATCCGCCGGCCATCGCCCCGGCGTTCGAGATGCACGATGACGTCGAGCGCGCGCGAGACGTGGCGGGTGATCGCCGCCGCCGACAGCTCCCCGGCGCGCGCGAGCAGCAGCTCGAGCCGGCCGATGGCATCGCGGGCTGAGCCCGCATGCAGGGTCGTGAGCGAACCGGCGTGGCCGGTGCTGAGCGCCTCGAGGAGCGCCGATGCGTCGCGCGGCGACCGGACCTCGCCCACGATGATCCGGTCGGGCCGCATCCGCAGGGCATTGACCACGAGGTCCGCGACCGCGACCCCGCTGTCACGTGATGGAACGCACTCGAGGTGGACCGCGTGGTGGTGCGGAAGGACGAGCTCGTTCGTGTCCTCGATCACGACGATCCGCTCGTCCGCGGGTATCGCCGAGCCGAGCGAGCGGAGGAGTGTGCTCTTGCCCGAGCCCGTCGCGCCGCTGATCAGCACATTGCGGCGCCGGCGTACGGCATCCACGAGGAGGGCGGCCGCCTCGCCGCTGAGCGCGCCCGCCGTGACCCACGAGGCCGGCCCGGCGAGCGGCATCGACAGCGGCCTGAACTTCCGGATGGACAGGCACGGCCCGCCGACGGGCTCGATGACCGCGTTGGCGCGAGAGCCATCGCGCATCCGCGCGTCGACGAAGGGATGCTCGAGCGTGAGCTCGCGGCCGACGCTCGCGGCGATCCGGTAGATGAGGTCGGACAGCTCGGCGCCATCGCGGAACGAGACCGCGACGCGCTCGAGCCGGCCGTCGCGCTCGACGAAGATCCGATCGGGCGCGTTGACGAGCACGTCGGTCACCCGCGGATCGTCGAGCAGTGGCTGCAGGCACCCGAAGCCGAACAGGTCGGCGCACAGGCGTTCGAGCTCGGGATCGGACAGCCGCGCACCGGCCGCGCTCCGCACCCGCTCGCGGATGAGCCGGCGGCGCGCCGGGTCGGCGTACAAGGCGAGCAGCGTCGCGGGATCGAGGCCTGCGGCGACCTCGTTGCGGACCCGCGCCACGACCGCGGCGTCGATCACCCAAGCCCCCGAATGAGCGTGTCCAGCGCGCGCATCGTCGGGGCCCGCGCCGCGAACTCGTCGTCGGCGAGGAAGGGATCGCGGGGGACCGCCGCCGCGAGCGGCCAGGGCAGCCGCGCGGCGATGCGGACGGCGTCGTCCGGCTCGACCCCGACCACGACGAGCGCGGTGCGCACGGGGCACCCGTCGAGCAGCGGCACCGCGCAGAACGCCGCCTGGAGCTGGGCGACCGTCGGGCCCGCGACGACACAGAGCCGGTCGATGGATCCCAGCACGTGCGGGTCGAGCGCCTCCGCGCCGGAGCCGAGGTCGAGCACCACGGCGCGATCGCGGTGGACCTGGCCGATCAGCTCGGCGATCCGCGCACCGTCGAACGACCGGTGCAGCTCCGGCGTACCGGGCAGGAATCGCACCTCACCCCAGCGCGAGAGCAGCTCGGCCTCGGATCCCGGGCGCAGGAGCGCGTCGACGACCGTGGCGCCGGCCGAGTGCGCTCGAAGCGCAAGCGTGGGCACGCGCCGGTCGAGGTCGATGAGAACGGTCGCGCGCGCGGCGGTCGCCGAGCGGTGCGCGACGAGCGCCGCGACCGTGGACGTGCCGACGCCCGCAGTGAGCGACCAGAACGCGACCGCTCGCTCCGGCGGAAGCGCTGCCGGGCGCGACGGCTCGAGCGGCGCGAGCGGCTCGGCGCGACCGGTGGCGTCACGCATCAGCGTCAGCGCGATCTGCGCGACCGGCGATGCGTCGAGCCAGGCGCGCCAGCTCATCCGCGGATCCATTGCGTGAGCAGCCGCTCCGACGCGTAGACCCGCAGCGGGGGCGCACCGGCCGCTCGGTCGAACAGCACCGGCCGGAAGGTCCGGCGGTTCGCGCGCAGCGTTTGGCGAGCGCACCAGGCCGTTCGTCTGATCTCGAGCAGCGCGTCGGCGCCGCGCAGCAGCGCCCGGCACCGCGACCGGCGGCGCTGGCCGAGCGGCCACGGTCGAAGCGGTCGCCGAAGGGCGTACGCCGTCGCTTCGGCCAGCGGGACGAGACGCACGTCGACGATGTCGAGCTCATCCGGGCCGAGGATCGCGGGTGCGAGTCCCCGGCCGAGCGCGCGGACGAGCGGCGGTGCGACCAGCGGGTCGGGGGGGATGACACCTGCGGCGACGCCACGGACCGCGAGTGCGCGGCGCAGCCCGGCGACCTGGCGCTCATCGACGTTGATCCGCACGTCGTGGCCCCGCCGCCAGAGGGTCAATCGCGGCGCGGCGAGCGCGAGATCGAACGGGTCGTCGGTGAGGGCCTCGAGTGCGAGGGTGGTCACTCCCGAACGGGGATGAAGACGAGCACGAACGTGCTCGTCGAGATGCGGTCGGCGACCCGCAGCTCGTCGACCGGCGCGAGTGCGACCACGACGCTGCCGAGCCGGTCGATCGACAGGCCCGGGCCACGGCCCTGGTCCGCGGAGACGAATGGACCGCCGGCTTCGCCGCGCACGTCGAGCACGGTGACGTTCGCGGCGACCAGCTCCGTCATCCGGCCCGCGGGCGCGCGGCCCAGGATCGGCACGGCGATGACGTCGACGTGCGCCCCCGCCGCGAGCGCACCGCCCATCGCCTGCGACGGCGTGACCGGGATCGCGACCGCGCGCTGACCGGCGGGCGGCAGGAGTCCGCTATGGAACGCGGCGGCTCCCGCCGCGAGCGCGGGCCCGAGGATGATCTGCCCTGGCCAATGCGGCGCGCGGGGGACGCGTCCGATCGCCTCATCCGCCGACCGCAGCGCTCCGTCAGGGACGGCATCCGGCGGGAGCTGCTTCGACGTCAGGTCGGCGGCCGCGATCGCCTTGTCGGCATCGAGCGGGCGGGCAGCGACCACGATGCTCACCCGCTGAACGCTCCCGTAATAGATCGTGCCGGCGACCACGCCGCAGACCAGGGCGATCGCCAGGAGCGCGCGCTGACCGATCATTCGACCAGCCCGGGCGCGCGCACGGCCACGCGGACAACGAGCTCATGGCTCGTTCCGTCGGCGTAGTCGATGAGGAAGCGCATGACCCGGGTCGTGCCGATCGGCGCGGGTCGATCCCAGCGGGCGACGAACGGATCCGCGGCGGTGCCGCTGAGTCCGCCGAGCGAGACGCAGTCACCGGATACGAATCGCCACCCGCGGACGTCGGCGGCCGAGAACGACAGCGACGTCCGGCGTGCGCGGAGCACCTCGATCGATCGATCCGCGAGGAGCGCCGACGGGCGGACGGCGGGACGCGCGGGCGCGACGGGCACCGGGACGTCGCGCTCGATGACGACCGGTCCCGCGGGGGCCGCCGGCGCCGGGCCCGGCACGGGCGCCGGCGCGGGACCCGGCTCCCGCGCCGGCGCGACGACCGGCTGCGGACGCGGGGCTGTCACCGCGTGGGCGACCTCGCGGTCGTCCTGGAAGAACACGACGCTGACCGGGATGAACGCCTCACCGGACCGGATGAAGTTCTCGTAGTAGGTACCGGCGACCGAACGGCCGTCGCCCAGCGACGCCCGCCCGTTGAACGCCGCGCCGTCGTACGCGCTCGACCCACCGGTGCCGACGTTCTCGAGGACGCGCGCGTACGAGCCGGTGACCTGGTGGACCGTCTCCGTCGAGTACGTCGTGACCGCGCCGGCGCGGCTGATCGAATCGCCGGCGTAGGTCTCGGTCACCAGGTAGATGCCGGGCGGCGGCGCGACGGGCGCGGGCTCGGGGGTCCAGACCGGTGGCGGCGGCCGGTCGATGTCCAGGTCGCGGTACGGGTTCCAGGCGGACGCGGATCCGCTCGTGGCCAGCGACAGCAGCACGACCGCGAGCGCGATGAGGCGGGTCATCGCGCGCCACCATTCGCCGACACGGCGACGTCGGTGATCGGGTGCAGGAACAGCGCGCCGAACAGGGGCGTCCGGACCGGCACGGTCGCGCTGATGCGTACGGTCGCGGGCGACGGGTCGACGCGGATGGCGGCGCCGGCGGCGACGCTGGCCGGTGTCGCCGCGAGCAGCGCCGCGATCGGGTCGAGGTTCGCCGCGAATACGGCCCGCGCGACGTCCGCCGCGTCCGACGCCGGTGCGAGCCGCCCGGTCCGGGCCAGCTCCGCGTCGTCCTGGTCGTTCACCGCGACGAGGGTGGCGAGATCGGCGGCGGAGCGCACCCGTGTGGCGACGACCCGCAGGCTGCCGAGCTCGAGCGTCGTCGTGAGGACCACGATCAACAGCGGCAGCGCCGCGACGGTCACGACCGCGCTCATCGGGCGAGCTCTCCCCGGACGATCGCCGTGGTCCGCAGCGGGATGGTCGCGCTGAACAGGAAGGGGATCGCGATCGCTGCGCTCGTACGGACGGTGACCGTGAGCTGCTCGCGCCAGCCGACGCGCGGTGGCGTGATCTCGAGCGTGGACCGTGTCGGATCGATGCCGGACTGCCGAAGTGAGTCATTGAGGAACGCCCGGACCTCGGGCGCGTCGCCGCCGATCTCGGCGGCATAGCGCGCGACCTGGACCGTGGCGCTTTCCTGCGCCAGCCAGCGCTGGAACACGTCCCCGAACTCGATCACCGCGAACAGCAACGGGACCAGGACCGTGATCATCAGCGTCGTCTCGAGCGTCGCGAGGCCGGCATCGTCGCCCGACATCGCTAGCGGACCGCGCCCATCTGCGTCACGAGCGCCTGCAGTCGCGAGACCAGGCCGTTGTTCCAGGCCTGCACGCCGACCACGAGCGTTCCGAGCACGACGGCCGCCCCGATGATGTATTCGATGGTCGCGAGACCGCCCTCAGCCGCGGCGAACGTCCTGCTGCGAGACACACATCACCTCCGAACGACGGGCGGAGGCTGCGCTCCCGCTGCGGCTCGCGCGATGGGAGGGCAGACCGGTACCGAGGTACCGCTCGTGGCATTCCGCCGTGGGCCATTCGGCGTGAGCGTCGCCGCGGAGCGCCGGGCCGTTCGGCCCACACACCTGGGACCCGAAGCGGAGCGAGATCAGCTGGATCGCC
>DASYXA010000070.1:0-15020 GCA_035935465.1 Candidatus Limnocylindria bacterium
CGACCGGCACGCCGCCGGCGAGCACGAGGCCCGGCACGTACGCGACGTACGACGGGTCGGCGACGATGACCTCGTCGCCCTCGTTCAGCGTCGCGCGGAGCGCGAGGTCGACGGCCTCGGACACGCCGACGGTGACGAGGATCTCGCTCTTGGGGTCGTACGCCACGCCGCGGAGCTCGCTCGTGTGCGCCGCGATCGCCTCGCGGAGCGCGAGGAGCCCGTAATTCGAGGTGTACTGGGTCTTCCCCTCCGTGATGGAGCGGACCGCCGCCTCGCGGAAGGCGTCCGGGGTGACGAAGTCCGGCTCGCCGACGCCGAGCGAGATGACGCCGGGGAGGCCCGCGGCGAGGTCGAAGAACCGGCGGATCCCACTGGCGGGCAGCCGCCCCACCCGCTCGCTGGTGAGCGATCGCCTGGCGAGGGTCATGCGGCGGGCCTCATCGGATGGAGCTGATGATGCTCCGTCGCACGCTCGAATGCCGCGGCCACGCGGAACAGCGTCCGCTCCTGATACGAATTGGCGATGAGCTGGAGGCCCACCGGCAGCCCCTCGGAGAGCCCGCACGGCATCGAGAGCCCCGGGAGGCCGGCGATGTTCACCGGCAGGGTGAACACGTCGTTCAGGTACATCTGCAACGGGTCGTCGGTCTTCGCCCCGATCGGGAACGCGACGGTCGGCGAGGTCGGCGTGACGAGCGCGTCCACCGTCGCGAACACCGCGTCGAACTCGCGCTTGATGATCGTCCGGACCTTCTGGGCCTTCACGTAGTAGGCGTCGTAGTAGCCCGCGGAGAGCGCGTACGTGCCGAGGATCATGCGCCGCTTCACCTCGGGACCGAATCCGGCGCCGCGGGTCCGGCGATACGTGTCGACGAGGTCGCGCCCCGCGACCCGGAGGCCGTAGCGCACGCCGTCGTAGCGCGCGAGGTTCGCGGACGCCTCGGACGGCTGGATGATGTAGTAGACGGCGAGCCCCTTGTCGGTGGAGGGCAGGCTCACGTCGACGATCTCGGCGCCGAGCTTCTCGAACTGCGCGATGGCCGCGCGGATCGCGGCCGTCACGCCGGGCTCCACGCCCTTCGGGCTGAAGTATTCGCGCGGGACGCCGAGTCGCATCCCGCGGACGCCGGCGTCGAGCTCGCGCCGCACGTCGATCGGCCGGTCGATGGTCGTCGCGTCATGCGGGTCGATGCCGAAGATCGCCTCGCACACGATCGCCGCGTCCTCGACCGACGTCGTGAGCGGACCGACCTGGTCGAGCGAGGACGAGAACGCGACGACGCCGTACCGCGGCACGCGACCGTACGTCGGCTTCATGCCGACGATCCCCGAGAGCGCGCCGGGCTGGCGGATCGACCCGCCGGTGTCGGTCCCGAGCGCGAACACCGCCTGCCCCGCGGCGACCGCCGCCGCCGAGCCGCCCGACGAGCCGCCGGGCACACGCGCCGGATCCCAGGGGTTGCGCACCGGGCCGAACGCGGAGTTCTCGTTCGAGCTCCCCATCGCGAACTCGTCGAGGTTGGTCTTGCCGAGCATCACGGTGCCGCGCGCGTCGAGGCGCTCGACGACGGTCGCCGAATAGAGCGGCTTGTAGCCGGCCAGGATCTTCGAGGCGGCGGTCGTCGCGATGCCCTTCGTGCCGATGATGTCCTTGCACGCCCAGGGGACGCCGGCGAGGACCGGCGGATCGTCGCCTCGCAGCTTCGCGTCCGCGACGCGGGCCTGTGCCCGCGCGTGCTCCGGCTCGACCGTGAGCCAGGCGTTGTAGGGGTCGGCCTGCGCCCGCTCGAGGAACGCGTCGGCGAGCTCGAGCGCCGAGACCTCGCGGGCGCGGAGGCGCTGCGCGGTCTCGGTGATCGTGCGCGGCAGCTCACGCATCGGGTCGCTCCTCGAGGCTCGCCTGCACGCGGAAGAGATCACCTTCGCGATCGGGCGCCTGGGCGAGGACGTCCGCGACCGGGAAGCTGCCCCGCACCTCGTCCTCGCGCATGACGTTCTCGAGCGGCAGCACCGATGCGCTCGGCGGGACGTCGGACGTGTCGACGTCCTTCAGCTGCTCGATGGCGCCGAGGATGACCTGCAGCTGCCCGGTGAACCGGTCGAGCTCTTCCTCGGTCAGCGCGATGCGAGCGAGGCCGGCGACGTGCTCGACGCGGGTGCGGTCGATGGCCGGCATATCGTCAGTTTACGGGCGAAGGAGCGCGATGATCCGCGGACCGAACAACGCGATGCCGACACCGATGGACGAGAACGCAGCGAGGAGCACCATGCCGGCGGCGATGTCCTTCGCCGCCTTCGCTTCGGGCCGCTGCTCCGGCGAGGCGAGCGACACGGCGAGCTCGATGCCGGTGTTCAGGCCTTCCGTCATGATGACCAGCGCGATGGTCACGATGAGGACGGACCACTCGACGGCGCTGAGCCCGGACGCCGCGGCGGCCCCGACGGCCAGGACGGCGATCAGCAGGTGGATGCGGAAATTGCGTTGGGTACGCACGAGATAGACGAGCCCCGCGATGGCGTACCCGAACGAGCTCACGGGGGAAGTGTGCCGGAGCCGCTCCTGCCCGAGCGATCGGTCGCGCGGCGCGTCGATCGCGAGCTGTTCCTCCTCCTCGGCGGGACCGCCGCGCTGCTCATGCAGGTCGCCCACCCGCTCGTGGCCGCGGGCGTCGAGGAGCACTCGGACTTCCGCCGCGATCCGCTCGGCCGGCTCCGGCGCACGCTGAACACGACCCTCGCGGTCGTCTTCGCCGAGCCGGCCGAGGCACGGGCGGCGCTGCGCCGCATCGACCGGCGGCACGGTCCGGTGCGCGGCACCGCCGCGGACGGGCGCAGCTATGAAGCGCGTGACCCGGCGCTCCTCCTGTGGGTGCAGTCGACGCTCGTCCTGACCTCGCTCCGGCTCTACGACGCGGTCGCCGGCCCGCTGCCGCGCGCCGACCGCGAGGCGTACTGGCAGGAGACCCGGCCGATCGCCACCGCGCTCGGGATCCCGATGGGCAGGCAGCCCCGGACGATCGCCGACCTCGAGCGGTACGAGCGGGCGATGCTCGACGGAGCGGTGCGCCCGGATGTGACGAGCGTCCGGGTCGCGCGGGCCGTGCTCCGTCCGATCGGCCGGCTCCCCGAGCCGCTGTACTGGCCGAGCGACGCGATCGCGGCCGCGCTCGTGCCGGCGCCGCTGCGCGCGCCGTTCGGGCTGCGCTACGGCCCGCGCGAGCGCGTCACCTTCGCCCTCGTGATCGCGGCGGTCCGGATCATGCGAGCGCTGCTGCCGATGCTGATGATCGTGCCGCACGCCCGCCGCTTCGAGGCGCGCCATGCACGCTGAAGCGCTCGCCCACGTCAAGTGGTTCACCGGCCCCGACGGGCACCCGACGGACTGGTCGCTCCTGGGCACCCTGCCGGTCATCGCGGCGGTCGCGATCGCCCTGGGCGCAGCGGGCGCCGCATTCGTCATCCAGCACCGGATACCCGAGCCGCGGCTCATGAAGACCTTCGAACGCTTCGCGAAGATCGCACCGACGGCCCTCGGGTTCCACGTCGGGATCGCGCTGCTCGCCTCGGCGCTCCTCGGGATCCTCTTCTCGCCCAACCTGCACCCCTCGGACGAGCCGATCGGGCGGGCGATCCTCGTGGTCGAAGCGATGTGCGGCGTGATGCTGCTGCTCGGACTCGCGACGCGGGCCGCGGCCGTCCTGCTCGCGGTCCTCGGGATCGTCGCGATGCAGCCGTTCACGCTCGAGAGCGGCCTCGAGAACGTCCACTTCCTCGGCATCGCGATCTTCTTCTTCATCGTCGGCCGCGGGCCGCTGTCGCTCGACCGGCTGCGCGGCGTGAAGCCGCCGGTCCGCCATCCCGAGGCGCCCGCGTGGGCGTTGACGCTGCGCGGCTCTGCCTTGGCTTCGGCATCGCGTTCACCGCGCTCACCGAGAAGCTCCTCGACCCGGCGCTCGCGCAGGCCCTGCTCGGCGAGCGCCCGTACCTGAACGTCGTGCGCTCGCTCGGGATCGGCGATCCGCAGTTCGCCTACCTCGCGGGGCTCACCGAGCTCGTCATCGGCGTGGTGATCGTGTCGGGGCAGGTCACCCGTCCGGTCATGGCGATCGGGGCGACGATCTTCACCATCACGGTGCCGGTGTTCGGGTGGACCGAATTGCTCGGCCACCTGCCGTTCTACGGGATCATGTTCGTGTTGTTCATGGCCCCGAGCGCGGATTCCTGGACCGTGAAGCGACACCTGCGGCCCGCCGCATAGGGCCGAGCTAGGAAGCGCCCGTCGGCTGTCGCACCGGCAGCGAGAGCTGGAACGTCGAACCCTGGCCCGGGCCGACGCTCTCCGCGGTCACGCGGCCGCCGTGGGCCTCGGCGAGCAGGCGCGTGATGTAGAGGCCGAGGCCGACGCCCTGCGCACCGGTGGTCTTCGCCGTCAGCGGCTGGCCGTACTTCTGGAAAAGCAGCGTGAGATCGGCGGGGCGGAGACCGACACCCGAGTCCTTCACGACGACCCGCGCCTCCGCGGCGCCGCCCGAGACGGTGACCGCGATCGGCGCGCCGGCCGGCGAGTACCGGAGCGCGTTCGTGATGAGGTGTCCGACCATCACGCGCAGCCGGTCGGCGTCACCTTCGACGACCACCGGATCCGCCTGGAGCACCAGCCGCACCTGGCCGCGGCCGACCTCGCGCGCAACGTCGGTCACCAGCTCGCCGAGGTCCACGGCGGAGACGTCGAGGCGGAACCGGCCCGCCTCGAGGATGTTCACGTCGAGGACGTCCTCGGCCATGCGCTGGAGCTCACGGGCCTGGTGGTCGAGGGCGATGCGTGCCTCGTTCACGATGCCGTCCGTGTCGCGCCGCGCGGCGATCGCCCCGGTGACGGAGCCGATGCGCGCGGCCGTCTGGCGAAGCTTGTGCGCGACGAGCGCGAGCGAATCCTCGCGATGGCGGTCGATGGCGGCGAGGCGCACGCCGCGGACGCGGTAGAGGTCGACCAGGACCGCGACGCCGATGAAGATCACGACGCGGGTCGCGACATTCCAGCCGACCGATCCGGCGACGAAACCCTCCTCCTGCATCGTGTCGATCGTCCAGCCGATCGCGGCGAGGGTGGCGGTCAGCGCGACGGTCAGGCGATCGCCGCGCAGCGTCACGGCGAGGATCGGGAGGATGTAGAAGATCTCGAACGAGTACTGATTCGGCGTGATCCGATCGAGCCACAGGATGAGGGCGATCGCCAGCACGCCGCCGGCAATGAGCGGAACGGAGCGGAACGCGTGCGCAGCACGAGCGTCCATCAGCCGACATGGTGCTGCCGGAAGCGGGCGCAGGGCATCCCCCGCTGTGGGGTCTTCGGCTTGTCAGGCGGCCGGGCTACGCACCCTGGGGCGAGCCGGATGGATCGAGGGATACGAAATACGACTCGCAGGCCATGTCGATGAGGTCCGGGGTCAGCTGGGCTGGACGGCCGAGGAACCGGGCTGTGTCGGTGAGCTGTTCCAGGATGTCCCGGGGATGGCACGATCGGAGGCCGAGATTCTTGCGCCGGTAGTGCGCGAGGATCTGCGACATCGCCTCGGATTTGTATTCGATCTGCTTGCGCGCGCACATCCGCTTGAAGATCTCCTCGTACTGGGCGACCGTCGGCGCCTCGATGCCGATCTTGTAGCGGATGCGGCGGAGGAACGCCTCGTCCACGAGGTCGGCGGGGTCGAGGTTCGTCGAGAAGATGATGAGCATGTCGAACGGGATCTCGAGCTTCTTCCCGGTGTGGAGCGTGAGGTAGTCGACGCGCTTCTCGAGCGGGACGATCCACCGGTTGAGCAGGTCCTTCGGCGACACCCGCTGGCGGCCGAAGTCGTCGACCATGAAGATGCCGCCATTCGCCTTCATCTGGAACGGGGCCTCGTAGAACTTCGATGTCTCGTCGTAGATGAGGTCGAGCGTCTCGAGGGTCAGCTCGCCGCCGGTCATCACGATCGGCCGCTTGCTCACGATCCAGCGATGGTCGAAGCGCAGGCGGTCGGCGACCACCGGATCGAGCGCCGCGCGGTGATACACCTGGTCGTAGACCTTGATGACCTGCTGATCGACCTCGACCGCGTACGGGAGTACGACCTCGCCGCGGAGCAGCGACACGAGCACTTCCGCGATCGTCGTCTTGCCGTTGCCGGGAGGGCCGAACAGGAAGATCGACTTGCCGGAGTTCACGGCCGGCCCGAGCTGCCCGAGCGTCTCGCGCGGGATGACCATGTGCGAGAACGCGTGCGCGAGCTCCTCCTGCGTGACCGAGATGTTGCTGATCGTCTGGCGCTTCACCGCATCGAGGTACGCCGCGAGCGGCACCGGCGCCTTGCCGACGTACTGGCTGCGCGCCAGTGCTTCCTGGGCCTTCTCCGAGCCACGGTCGACGATCACGAACTGGTAGCTCGCGGCCGAGAGGCCGGTGCCGCCGCGGATCTCGACGAGCCGCTCGCCCTTCAGGAACTCCATGACCTTGTCGATGACGTTCGTCATCGGGAGGCCGAGGGCGGTCGAAAGCTCGGCCATCGTCATCTGACCGCGCAGGTACAGCGTCTTGAGCGCGAGGTCGGCGATGAAGCTGAGCGTCAGACCGGTCTGCTCGATGGACTGCGGCTCGGGCGGGAGCGCGATCTCGGGAGCGGCCCCGCCGGGCGTGGCGCCGAGCGGCATCGTCGGGGCCGGGCGGGTCTGCGGCTGATACACGGTCGTCCCTTCCCTCACCACGCTGACTAACGTTGCGCCGCGGTCAGCATAGCCTCGAAGCCATCTTCATCCACCACCTTGACACCGAGTTGCCTCGCCTTTTCGAGCTTCGAGCCGGCGCCCGGACCGGCCACGAGCAGATCGGTCTTCGCGCTCACCGAGCCGCTGGGCTTCGCGCCGAGGGTGCGCACGAGCGCCTCAGCATCCTCGCGGCTCCTCCGCTCGAGCGTGCCGGTGAACACGATCGATCTCCCGGCGAACGGGCCCGCGGGCGGCGGGGCCTGCACGTCCGGAAGTACCGGTACGACTTCGGCCTTGACGAGCTTGTCCATCAACGCGATCTCGGACGCATCGCCGACGAAGCCGCGGATCGCGTCCGCGACTTTCACTCCCACGCCGGAGATCGCCTGCAGCTCCTCGGCGGTCGCCGCGCGCAGGGCGTCGAAGACGTGTGCGAGCGTCGCGTCCTTCGGCACCCTCGCGGCGAGCCACGATGCGAGGTCCTCGGACGTCGACCAGCCGACCTGCGGGATGCCGAGGGCGTTGATGATCCGCGCGAGCGGCCGCCGCTTCGCCTGCTGGATGCGCTCGTAGATGTTGGAGGCGCTCTTCTCGGCGAACCGGTCGAGATCGAGAAGCTGCTCTTTCGTGAGGAAGAAGATGTCCGCCGGATCGCTCACGAGGCCGCGTGACTGGAGCTGCTCGACGAGCGCCCAGCCCATCCCCTCGATGTCGAATCCGCCGCGCGACACGAAGTGCCCGATCCGCTGGCCCGTCTTCGCCGGGCATGCCGGGTTCGGGCAGCGGTACGCGACCTCGCCCTCGCGGTGCTCGACCGCCGTATCGCACACCGGACAGAGCTGCGGCATCGCGAACGCCGGGCCGCGTTTCGGAGCGCGCTTTCCCGTGGCGACGACCGGCGGCTCGACGCGCACGACCTCGGGGATCACGTCGCCGGCGCGCTGGATGATCACCCGGTCGCCTTTGCGGACATCGAGCCGGTGGACCTCGTCGAGGTTGTGCAGCGTGGCGCGGCGGACCGTCGTGCCGCCGACGAGCACCGGCGCGAGCGCGGCGACCGGTGTCAGGACGCCGGTCCGCCCGACGTAGACGAGGATGTCCTCGACCGTCGTCGTGGCCTGCTCGGCGGGGAACTTGTACGCGACCGCCCAGCGCGGGCTGCGAGAGACGAAGCCCAGCGTCTCCTGGTCCACCACCCGGTCGACCTTGATCACGATCCCGTCGGTGCCGTAGTCGAGCTCGTGGCGCTTCGTCCCCCACTCGGCGATGAACGCGAGGACCGCGTCGATGTCCTTCACCAGTCGGACGTTCGGGTTGGTCCGCAGGCCGAGCGCGCGCAGGCGCGCGAGGAGCGCGTGCTGCGAGTCGACCGCGAGCCCGGCCGCGCTGTAGACCCACATCGCGAGGTTGCGCTTCGCGGTCGCGGCCGGGTCGAGCTGGCGCACCGCGCCGGCCGCCGCGTTGCGCGGGTTCGCGAACGGCGGCTCCTCGCGCTCGATGCGCTCGCGGTTCGTCGCCTCGAACGCCGCGGTCGGCAGGTAGACCTCGCCGCGCACGTCGACGCGAAAGGCGACCTTCTCGCGCAGCGTGAGCGGGATCGACTTGATCGTGCGGAGGTTCGCGGTCACGTCCTCGCCGACCGACCCGTCGCCGCGCGTGGCGCCCTGCACGAACTTCCCGTCGAGGTAGGTCAGGTTGATCGCGAGGCCGTCGATCTTCAGCTCGCACACGTAGCCGACGTCGTCACGGCCGAGCGCCTTGCGGACCCGCTGGTCGAACGCGCGGACCTCGGCCTCGTCGAACGCGTTCGACAGGCTGAGCATCGGGTGGGCGTGCTCCACCGGCGCGAACCGGTTCGAGGGCGGTGCGCCGACCCGCTGGGTCGGCGACTCGGGCGTCACGAGCTCCGGGTGCGTGGCCTCGAGCTCCTGGAGCTCGCGCATGAGGGCGTCGTACGCGAAGTCATCGAGCGTCGGCTGATCGAGGATGTGGTACTCGTAGTTCGCCTTCTCGATCAGCTCACGTAGCGCCGCGACCCGCTTTCGGGCATCCGGGGTGGGCATCAGGCTGATTCTCCCAAAGGAAGTCGTACCATGCGTGTACGACTTGGGGCCGCGTTGGGTGACCGAACGGTCACGCCGGTGGAGGCCCGGCCCGGTACGGTCGACGCATGCGGATCGGCGCAGGCCTCATCGCGCTGCTCGTCACGGCCTGCGCCGGGAGCACTGCGGCCCCCGCGCCGAGTCCGTCCGCGACGCCGAGCGCGAGCGCCGTCGCCAGTCCACCGAGCGCGTCACCTTCAGCGCCTGCGTCGCCGACCGCGACCGCCGCGCCGTTCTCCGCGACGCTCTCCGGGCCAATCCAGCGGCTCGATCCGAAGGTGGGCTTCGCGACGACGGAGACCGGCCTCATCGCGACCGAGGATGGCGGCGCGACGTGGACGGCCCGCGCGCGAATGGAAGGTGCATTCATCAGCGAGCTGCGGTTCATCGACGCGGCCCGAGGCTGGGCGATCGCCGAGCGGTGGGCGCCGGGCACGATCTGCGTGAGCCCGAAGACCACGCCGCCATGCTGGTCGGTGCTGACGACGACCGACGGCGGACGCCCTGGCAGGACAGCCTGTCCGTCCCCGGCAATCAGCTCGGCACCGCTCCGGTCGCGTCGCTGCAGGCGATCGACGATCAGCGGGCCTGGGTCACCGTGCAGACCGCCGCGTGCGCGGTCCAGCGCTGCAGCGGGGAGCTTCGCGCCACGCGCGACGGCGGTCGCACCTGGTCCACGCAGCTTTTGCGGGCCGGCGGGCTCGGCCCGCTGCGCTTCGCGAGCGCCGCGCGCGGCTGGGTCGGCGCCACCCGGCCCGGTGACGCCAACGGCGGCTCCGACGTGCTCTCGACGTCGGATGGCGGGATGACCTGGACGACCGTGTACCGCGCGGCGACCCCGATCATCGCGATCGACGCTGCGAGCGATCGAGCGGTCTGGATCCTTACGCGCGACGGCGGCTACTGCACCTCCTCGAACTGCTCCCGATACGAGCTCCTTCATTCCAGCGATGGCGGCGTTGCCTGGTCCAGCCTCGGGAACCCGAAAGCGCTGGCGTGCAGCGGCGGTCACCTCCGCGGCCCGCTGTTCGCGACCCCGTCGCTGGGCTGGATGGCGATCTCGATCGGCCCCGGCGGCGCCGGCACCCCGACCGGCGGCCTGATGCGGACGCGCGATGGAGGCCGGACCTGGGATTGCCGAACGACACCGCAGAACGTGAGCTATGTCAGCGCTGCCGACCCGCGGGCAGTGTGGGTCCGCAGCGATCCGAGCGGCACCTCGCTGAAGCGCGCGGCACCCGCACTGATGGCGACCGAGGACGGTGGTGATACCTGGCGCCCGGTGACCATCGTCCTGCACTGAGGCGTAGGGTCGGCGCGTGGGCGCCCGATGGCTGCTGCCACTCATGCTGCTGGTCGGCGCGTGCGCGCCCGCGGCGCTGGTGCCGGTTCCGAGCCCCTCTCGTACGCCGGCTCCCACCGCGACGGCGACCGCAGGTCTCACTGCGTCTCCGACGCCGACACCGCGGGGTGCGCCACCGACGGCGGTGCGATTCGTCGATCCGCTCCACGGCTGGATCGGGACCGACGACGGCATCCTCGGCACGAAGGACGGCGGGATCACGTGGGACAAGCAGCTCACCGGCGCGTCGATCGCCCGGCTCTGGTCGTACGACGGGACGCGGGCATGGGCGATGGACAATGCGAACTCGCTGTACCGCACGATCGACGGATCGCACTGGACGCCGATTGTGCCGAAGCCGGATCCGCCGATCATGGAGCTCGACGTCTTCTCGGCCGACGTACTGTTCGCGATCGGCCTCTCGCCGACGACCGCCCCGGCGCCGTCTCCGCGCACGGGGAACGTGATGCGGTCGGATGACGGAGGGGTCACCTGGCAGGTGGTCGGCACGCACACGATGTGGTCGGTGTGCTTCGACACGCCGACGGACGGCATCGGTGCCGAGGCGAAGCAGGTCTTCCGCACCGGCGACGGCGGACGGACGTGGTTCCCGATCGCGACGCTCCCGATCAACGACGACGGACCGTATTGGTACCCGACGGTCGCCTGCCCGAATGGGACGAACGTCCGCCTGCAGATCACCGAGCCCGGCGTCGCCCTCGGTCACGCGCCATACCTCGTGTACCGCACCAACGACGCGGGGCGGACGTGGACCCTCGAGTTCCGCGAGCCCTACACGCGCGGTTCGACGACCCCGCCGGACACCGCGGCGCTCGGCTCGTATCCCTCGACCTTCGGGGCGCTCGCCGGCGGACGCACGTGGTTCGTGACGTGCACCCCGGCCGCCGACGCGCAGCGGTTCGTGCTGCTGGGCCCCGGCGGAGAGACGCTCGCACGCGGAACGGTACCGATCGTCCAGTACTGCGGTTCCGCGCAGCTGATCGACCGATCCCACGTCGTCGCCGTATCCGCATACCCCGCCTCGGTGATCGCCACGGACGACGGCGGCGCCACCTGGCGGACGATCTACCCGGGAACGCCTTAGCTCTTCGTCAGACCCGCGAAGCTTGCCATGAGCTTCTTCACGCCCTTGCCGGCGAACGCGACGGTCACCTCTTCGTCGTCGGGACGCGGGGCGCTCGACACGACGATCCCCGCGCCGAACGCCGGATGGGTGACGTGGTCGCCGGCGCGGAAGCGCGTCTCGCCGTTCGCGGCGACGTGTGCGGCCCGATTCACCTGCGCGGCGGATGGCTCGCGGGCACCGCCGCCCCACGTCGGCGGCAGGTCCGCGAGGGCCGCCGCGTGGCGCTGCGCGCGCCGGGCCTCGTAGCGCTCCCGGCCGCGCTCCCAGTCGAGCTCCTCCCAGCGGTCGCGCTCCTCGGTCTCGATCTCGCCGCGCAGCTCGATGTCCGCGGGCAGCTCACGAAGGAACCGCGACGGCGGGTTCTCGTTCGTCCGGCCGAAGAGCTGCCGGCGGCGCGCGAACGTGAGGTAGCAGCGGTGCATCGCGCGCGTGATCGCGACGTAGCACAGGCGGCGCTCCTCCTCGAGCTGCCGCTCGTCCTCGAGCGACCGCGAGTGCGGGAACACGCCCTCCTCCATGCCGGTGACGAACACGATCGGGAACTCGAGGCCCTTCACCGCGTGCATCGTGATGAGCGTCGCAGCGGGCTTCGCCTCGGCGAACTCGTCGACGTCCGAGACGAGCGCGACCTCCTCCATGAACGACGGGAGCTGCTCGTCGCGCGGCAGGTTCACGTAGTCCTCGGCGATCGTGCGAAGCTCGAGGACGTTCGCGTACCGCTCCTCGCCCTCCTCGGTGCCGTCCTTCAGATAGGCGCCGTAGCCTGTCGCGCGAATGACCTCGTCCACGATCTCGGGCAGGTCCTTCACCGTGAGCTCGTCGCGGATCCGCGCGAGCAGCCGGCCGAACGCGACCATCGCCCCGGCCTGCCGCCTCGGGATCTCGGGCGCGTGCTCCGCATCGAGGAGCGCATCGGCCACCGGCACGCCGCGCGCCTTCGCGAACGCCGAGAGCCCGGCCTGGCCCTTCGCGCCGATGCCGCGCGGAGGCGTGTTGAGGACCCGGCCGATCGCGACGCTGTCGACCGGGTTCCGCAGGAGCCGGAGGTACGCGAGGACGTCCTTCACCTCGCGCCGCGCGTAGAAGGACACGCCGCCGACCACCTGGTAGGCGAGCCCGAAGCCGCGGAACACGTCCTCGATCGCGCGCGACTGCGCGTTCGTCCGGTACAGCACCGCGACGTCGCGGGCCGAGGTCACGTCACCCTCGCGGCGGAGGCGCTCGATCTCGCGGGCGATCGTCTCGGCCTCGTGGTGCTCGTCGTGGGCCTGCACGACGACGACCGGCTCGCCGCCCGTCCGCTCGGTCCAGAGCTGCTTCTCCTTGCGGGCGGCGTTGTTGCGGACGACGTTGTGCGCGGCGTCGAGGATCCGTTGGGTGGACCGGTAGTTCTGCTCGAGCTTCACGACCGTCGCGTTCGGGTAGTCGCGCTCGAAGTCGAGGATGTTGCGCACGTCGGCGCCGCGCCAGGAGAAGACCGACTGATCGTCATCGCCGACGACACAGAGGTTCTGGGTCAGGCCGCCGAGGTAGCGCAGCAGGACGTACTGCGCGCGGTTCGTGTCCTGGTACTCGTCGACGAGGATCTGCTGATAGCGGTCCTGCCACTTCTCGAGCGCCGCGTCGCTCGTTTCGAACAGCCGGCAGGGCAGGACGAGCAGGTCGTCGAAGTCGACCGCGTTGTTCTCCTTGAGCAGCGCCTCGTACCGCCGCCAGACCGTGGCCGCCACCCGGTCCAGCTGCCCGCGAGCGTCGTTCGCGAGGTCGGCCGGGCCGCGGAGCTCGTTCTTGGCTCCGGAGATGACCGCCCCGACGGCGCCGGGCGAAAAGAGGCGCTCCGAGATGCCGGTGTCGCCCATCGCCTGGCGGAGGAGCGCCCGCTGGTCGGCGGTGTCGTAGATCGCGAAGCCTCGGTCGATCCCGACCTCCGGCCCGTCCCGCCGGAGCAGCCGGGCGCAGAACGCGTGGAAGGTGCCGGCGGTGAGATCGTGCAGCGCGGCGTCGCCGACGAGCTTCTGGAGCCGGCCGCGCATCTCCTTGGCCGCCTTGTTGGTGAACGTGACCGCCAGGATCCCGCGCGGCGGCACCCCGAGGTCGCGGATCAGGTACGCGATCCGGTGGGTCAGGACGCGGGTTTTGCCCGAGCCGGCGCCGGCGAGGATCAATAGCGGCCCCGAGGCATGCGTGACGGCGGCCCGTTGCTCGGGATTCAGGACATCGAGGATCGGATCGGGGCTCGTCACCATTCGATGGTAGGTATCGCGGGTCGCTGCCTGACGGGAATCCACAGTCGCGTGGATGGACGGTGGACAAGATCCGGAGGTCGTGGACAACATCGCGTCGCGCGAGCCGCGGTTCGTGGATAAAGCCGTTGTTCGGTCGCCGTCTCGGCGGCTATGTTCCACCGCGACCCGAGGGGTCTGCCAAGAGGATCGGATCCGGAGATTCCATCAACGGGACCGAGCCTCAGGAGCGCAACCGGAGATAGCATCAAAGGCGGTCCGAGAGGATATCGAGGATCGGCTCCACGGCCAGGCTGCAGAGCTTCGAAGCTGCGGCGGGGCACGGAGGCAGGTCGCTCGGGTCGCTTCTTTTCCCCCCATCCAGGCCCGTCCGGCCTGCGTACAGTCCCTGCATGGCTGACCCGCTTCCGTCCGACGACGTCCTCATGGAGCGGCTCGCCGAGCGCGATCTGTCCGCCCTGGCCAGCCTCTACGACCGCTACGGACGCCTGGCGTACGCCCTCGCCTACCGGATCCTCGGCGAGAGCGAAGCGGCCGAGGACGTCGTCCAGGACGCCTTCATCTCCGCCTGGCGGGGTGCCGCGACCTACCGGCGCGAGCGCGGCAACCCGCGCGGCTGGCTGCTCTCGATCGTCCACCACCGGGCCGTCGACGTGCTGCGGCGGAAGACCGCGTTCCGGCCCGCGCCGCTCGAGGTCGCCGAGCAGCGGGCCGCCGAGGAGGACACCGCGGCGATGGCCGAGCGGAACGTGGAGCAGCAGACCATTCGCCTCGCGCTCCAGACCCTGCCCGACGCCCAGCGCCGCACCATCGAGCTCGCCTACTTCGGCGGGTACACCCATGTCGAGCTCGCCGAGCTCATGGGCGTGCCGCTCGGCACGGTGAAGGGGCGGATGCGCATCGGCCTCCAGAAGATGCGCCGCGCGCTCGAAGGGACCCGGGCATGACCGAGCACGTGACCGACGACCTCGAGCTCTACGCCGTCGGCGCGCTGCGCCCGGGCGAGGCCGACCGCGTCACCGCGCATCTGGCGCTGTGCCCGGCCTGCCGCGAGGAGCTCGCCGGGATCGCGACCGTCGTGAGCGCGCTCCCCGACATGGTCCTGCTGCGCGAGCCGCCGCCCGGGCTGAAGGAGCGGATCCTCGCTGCCGCGGCAGCAGACCTGCCCGCCCGCGCGGCCGTTCGTCGTGAGACCGCCTGGACGCTCCGCCCGACGCGACGCTGGCTCCCGGTCGCGGCGCTCGCTGCCGCGGTCCTGCTGCTCGTCGCGCTCGACCTCAACTCGCTGCGCGAGCTGCGCGCGGCCGAGGCCGAGCGCGCGAGCTACGCGCTCACGCTCGAGAAGGTCTCGCACGGCGGCCGGAGCTGGTACATGGTCGGGCTCGACCAGTGGCAGGGCTCCGGCGGGACGCTCCTCGCGCCCGGCAAGCCGGACCTCAGCC
>DASYXA010000071.1:0-3384 GCA_035935465.1 Candidatus Limnocylindria bacterium
GTCGCGTTCTACCGCCTCGGGCGATCCATCGACCGCTCGTCGGCACGGCCCGCGATCCTCGCCGGCGCGCTCGGCGGCGCGCTCGCCGGGCTCGCGGGCGGCGGCGCGCAGGCGCTCGCGCTCGCGGGCTACCTCGGTGCCGTGCTCGCGGGCTACGCGGTGCCACCCGAGTTCCTGGCACTCGCCCTCGGCGCGTACGTCCTCGTCGCGACGGCCGTCGCCGCTGCGGTCGCGGCCGCGGTCACGTACGCCGGCTGGCATCGCGCGCGGCCGGTCAGCTGACCGGGTACGCCCCGATGAGCGCGCCGGCCGACCGCGCGTGCGCTTCGGCCTCGTCCCAGGGCCGCCGGAGCACCGCTCCGACGAGGCCGCCGAGGCTCTCGGCCGTCACCAGCGTGCCATCCGCTGCGAGCGCCGCGGCCCGTGCCTCGGGCTGCGCCCGGAGGGCAGCGAGGTAGCGACCCGCGTCGGCCGGCGGGGTGCCGAACAGGTCGAGCCCGTCGCGCAAGCGGACGATCGTGATGTCGTATGGCGTCATCGTGTGATTCGAGACGGCGTCGCCCGCGAGATAGACGACCTCACCGGTGCGGAGCGCGACCCGGCCCTCCGGCGGCAGCGCGTCGGCATGGGCGAGGATCCGGGTCGCCACGGTCAGCTCGGTCGCGGGCGCCTCACGGATCAGCACGCGGTCAGGCCGCGACGGCGGCCAGCAGGTCCGCCGCGGAACGGACCGGGGCGTCGGCCGGGATCTCGTCCTCTCGCGCCGCGGGGATGGTCGCGTCCCGGACGGGCTCGCGTCCGAGACGCTCGCTGACGCGCCGGGCGCACACGTCCGCGACCGCCGCGACGGTCGCGGCGACGCCGAGCCGCGCGAACGACCCGGCCTCGTGAGCGAACCCGCACGGGATCATCCGCCCGAAGGCCGCGAGGTCGGTGGTCACGTTCAACGCGAATCCGTGGCGCGTGATGCCTCGCGACACGCGCACGCCGATCGCCGCGATCTTCGCGTCGGGCCCGTCGGGCAACGTGACCCACACGCCGGTCTTGCCATCGATGGTGCGCGACGCGATGCCGAAGTCGGCGAGGGTCGCGCGCAGACCATCCTCGAGCGCGCGCACGTACGCGACGACGTCGGGCGCGGCGCCGAGCGAGAGGATCGGGTAGCCGACGAGCTGCCCCGGACCGTGGTACGTGATGTCCCCGCCGCGGTCGACGCGCCAGGCCGAGGCGCCCGCCGCGCGCAGCTCGGCCGGCGACGCGGTCAGGTGGTCGAGCGTGCCGCGCCGTCCGATCGTGTACACCGGATCGTGCTCGAGGAGCAGCAGCCGCTCCGGTCCGCCAGCCGCGAGGCGCGCCGCGACCGCTTCCTGGAGCCGCCAGCCCTCGAGGTAGCCGACCCGCCCGAGGAAGGTCGCGCGCAGCTCAGCCGGCACTGGCCATCCCGACATGGCGCTCGGCGTGGTACGAGCTCCGCACGAGCGGCCCGGACTCGACGTGGTCGAAGCCCATGGTCAGGCCGGCGTCGCGCAGCTCGGCGAACTCGGCCGGCGTCCAGTAGCGCTCGATGGGCAGGTGCTCGGGCGACGGGCGCAGGTACTGGCCGATCGTGAGGACGTCGGTCCCCTGCTCCGCGATCGCGCGCATCGTGTCGAGCACTTCGTCCTTCGTCTCGCCGAGACCGAGCATGATGCCGGTCTTGCACACGAGCGTCGGCGCACGCTCCTTCGTGCGTCGGAGCACGTCCAGCGACCGCTCGAACCGCGCCTGCGGCCGCACGCGCGGGTACAGGCGCGGCACCGTCTCGACGTTGTGGTTCATGATCTCGGGACCGGCCGCGAGCACGGTGTCGAGCGCCTCGAGCACGCCACGGAAGTCGGGGATCAGCACCTCGACCGACGTGCCGGGCGACTGACGGCGGATCTCGCGGATCGTCTCGGCGAACATCCGCGCTCCCCCATCCTCGAGCTCGTCCCGGTTGACGCTGGTCACGACGGCGTGCTTGACGCCCATCCGCGCCACGGCCTCGCCCACGTGTGCCGGCTCGGCGAGATCGAGCTCGGTCGGCTTCCCGCTCTTCACCGCGCAGAATCCGCACGACCGGGTGCAGGTGTCACCGAGGATCATGAACGTCGCGGTGCCGGCGCCCCAGCATTCGGCCATGTTCGGGCAGTGGGCCTCCTCGCAGACCGTGTGCAGCGACTTGCTGCGCATGAGGCGGCGGAGCTGCTCGACCTCGGGACCCATCGGCAACCGGACCTTCAGCCAGTCGGGCCGCGCGTGATCGATCGGCACGCGCTCGTTCACGGCGCTCCGGCCCCGCGACCTGGGCCGCTCGACCTCGCCGGGCATCTCGAACGCGATGGGGACGAGCTCCGCCATCCTGCCTACTCCCCCGCGCTCGCCGGCGAGCCGCGCTCGCGGCTCGCAGACGCGGTCCCGGCGAAACCGCCCGTCGCTCGGATCCTCAACTCAGCGCGACGTTGGAGGGGTCGACGCCCTGGATCCACGCCTTCACATCGCGCAGGAACCCCGCGGCCGTCGCACCATCCATGACCCGGTGGTCGAACGACATCACGACGTTCCCCATCGTGCGGATGCCGATGCTGTCGTCGTCGAGCGCGACGACGCGTTTCCCGATCGCCTCGGTCGTCATGATCGCGGCCTGGCCAGGATTCACGATCGGATAGCTGAGGTACGTGCCGAGGGTCCCGCCGTTGTTCACGGTGAATGTCCCGCCCTCGAAGTCGGGGAGGGTCAGCTTCTTCGCCTTCGCGCGGGTCGCGAGGTCACGCACCGCGCGCGCGATCCCGGTGATCGAGAGCTCGTCCGCGTTCTTGATCACCGGCACCACGAGCCCCTCGTCGCCGAGCGAGATCGCGATGCCGAGGTTGATCGCCTTCACCTTCAGGATCCCCTGGTCGGTCCACTTCGCGTTCACGAGCGGGTGGCGCCGGAGCGCGATGGTCACGGCCTTGATCGCAAACGGGAGGTACGTGAGCTCGTAGCCCTCGCGGGACTTGAACGACGCACGCACCGACTCGCGGAACTTCGCGACGCTCGTCCAGTCGATCTCCATCATCGCCGCGGCGTGCGGGATGGTCGTCTTCGACACGACCATCGCGTTCGCGATCGCCCGGCGCATCTGGGTGAGGGCCATCGTCTCGTCGCCGGCGATGGCCCGCGGCATCTCGGGCTGAAGCGCGGACACCGGTCGCGCGGCCTGACGGTGCTGCTGCGGCTGCGGCTGCGCCTGCCGGGCCACGTACTGCTCGACGTCCTGGCGGGTGACCCGGCCGTTCAGCCCGGTGCCCGGCACACGGTCGAGGTCCACGGCGTGCTCGGCGGCGAGCTTGCGCACGACGGGCGTCGCCCGGATGTCTCCGT
>DASYXA010000072.1:0-5848 GCA_035935465.1 Candidatus Limnocylindria bacterium
GCTCGCGCGGCGGATCGGACAGGCCGGCCACACGAGCGATTACCACGTGAACCTCATCCCGGTGAACGCCGGGCCCGGCGGGTTCGAGCGGCCACCGATCGACCGGATGGAGCGGTTCGCCGCCGTGCTGACCGCCCACGGCATCGCCGCGACGGTCCGGATCAGCAAGGGACAGGACATCGCCGCGGGCTGCGGGCAGCTGAATGTGGATGACCGCGGGGCCGCGACGCGGGCGCGGGTCTAGGAGGCGGCCTTCGCCGCCTTCTTGGCCATCCGCGCGGGCTTCGTCGACGTGCGGCGGCAGCGCGTGCAGACGAGCAGCTTCTCGCCGTCGATCACCGCGGTGTGCAGGTTGGCGTCGAAGCGACGTGCGGTGTGGACCTTCGAGTGGCTCACATTGGAGCCGAAGCTGGCGGACTTCCCGCAGATCGCGCAGGCACGTGGCATCAGTGAATCACCTCAACGAAAGGGCTCCGCGACGGTGTCGCGGACTGGTAAAGTCCGACCATCGTAACACGGTGTGACGCGGCGGCGCTCCTCGCGGCGCTCGAGGCGGCGACCGCGCGGCTCGAGGCGAACGTCGACGAGGTGAACGCCTTGAACGTGTATCCCGTTCCCGACGGCGACACCGGCACGAACATGCTTCACACGATGAAGACCGCGCTGCAGCACGCCCGGAGGGCCGATCCGGAGAGCGCCGCGGTGCTCGCGGCCGCCACGCACGGAGCGCTCATGGGCGCGCGCGGCAACAGCGGGGTGCTCCTCAGCCAGATCATCCGCGGGGTCAAGGATGCGGCCGCCGATGACGGGATCGACGTGAAGAAGGCGTTCCGTCTCGGACGTGAGTACGCGTATGCGGCGGTCACGAAACCGGCGAGCGGGACCATGCTCACCGCGCTCAAGGAGATGCACGATGCCGTCGACCATGCGAAGGGCGATGCCGAGCAGCTGCTCGGCGTGGCCGTGGACAAGGGCCGCGCCGCGGTCGATCGGACGAGGCACGACAACCCGGTGAACCGGGCCGCTGGCGTCGTCGACGCGGGCGCGCGCGGGCTGTGGCTGCTCATCGACGGCGCCCTCGCCGCGCTCGAGGGGCGGTTCGAGCCGGGCCCCGTGGCGCAGGCGGCGACCGGTGCTGCGACGCACAGCGACCCGGGCAGCCACGAGGTCGCGAGCTGGGCCGGCGCGTACGACGTGCAGTGCCTGATCATGAGCCCGTCGCGCCCGGTCGAGACGATCCGCGAAGAGATGCTCGAGTTCGGCGCGGACTGCGTGCTCGTCGTGGGCGACGAGATCGTCGCGAAGATCCATGTCCACACGCTCCACCCGCACGAGATCATCCGGATCGCGACGAGCGCGGGCCGGATCAGCGACGTCGTGGTCGAGGACCTCGACGCGATGTCGGCGCAGCACGCGGCGGAGACGGGGATCGTCGTCACCTCACCGCCGCGCGAGCTCCTGGAGCTGGCGGTCGTCGCCGTCGTGCCCGGTGATGGCCTCGGCCGGATCGCGGAGTCGCTCGGCGCGCGTGTCGTCCGCGGCGGCGCGACGATGAATCCGTCGACCGAACAGCTCCTCACCGCGGTGAAGGCGGCGAACGCGCGCCACGTCGTCCTCCTGCCGAACGACAAGAACGTGATCCTCGCCGCCGAGCAGGCGGCGAAGCATGCCGGCGTCGTGACGGTCACGGTCCTGCCGGCGCGGAACGTCGCGCAGGGGATGGCCGCGCTCGCGAGCTGGGATCAGGGTGAGCCGGCGGACGTCGCGATCGCGACCATGCGCGACGCCGCCGAGCGCGCGCACGCGATCGAGCTCACCACCGCGATCCGCGACGCGGACGTCGATGGCCGGCGGGTCGGCAAGGGTCAGCACGTCGCGCTGCTTGACGGACGGCTCGTCGCCCACGCGGACGACGAGCTCAGCGCGCTCGCATCGGCCGCGAAGACGCTCGCCGGCGCCGGATTGTTCACGCTGTATGTCGGCGCGGACGTCGACGGCGCGCGGCGCGAGGCCGCGGCGGACCGGCTCCGGGCGACGTTCCCGGGCGCCGAGGTGGAGGTCGTGGATGGCGGCCAGCCGCACTACCCCTTCATCGTCGCGGCCGAATAGCCCCGGCGCGGCCAGGATCATCGCGGCCGGCTCGCCATCGGGAGCGGAAGCGAGTGGATCACGACGGATCGGGACTACGCTCGGTTCTCTGGTCTGCGCTGGCGCCACCCGCTTGGCCGCTGACGACGTGCCGCTAGCAGCGATCCGTGCGATCAGCGCGCCGTAGCGATGCTGCGGTCTTCGTCGCGGCGGACGAGCACGAGCCTTGACCTGAAGGTCGAGGCGTTGCCCGGCATCGGGGACGGGTCGGCGAAGCTCCTCGAGCGGCTCGGGATCCGAACGATCGGCGATCTGCTCTGGCACCTGCCGACGCGGTACCGGGACTTCTCGGATCTACGCCCGCTGCGCCAGCTCGTCCCGGAGCGCGAGCAGACCACCGAGGCGATCGTCGGCGCGATCGGCCAGCGGCGCACCGGGCGCGGCCAGCTGATGACCGAGGTCGAGCTGCTCGACCCGGCCGACCTGCGGCCGTCGGGTGTGAAGGCCACCTGGTTCGGCCGGCAGTTCATCAAGGAGCGCTTCCGCGCGGGCCAGCTCGTCCGCCTCTCCGGGAAGGCGACGTGGTTCGGACGCTCACTCCAGCTCTCGAATCCGACGGTCGAGGCCGCGGACGCCGAGCGCGTGCACACCGGCCGGATGGTCCCGGTCTACAAGCTGACCGAGGGGTTGAAGGAGGGGCACCTCCGCCGCTGGCTGCACACCGCCGTCGAGGGCGCGGCCACACGCTCGCCGGTGGTGGCCGAGGTGCCGGACGATCTGCCCGCGGCGATCCGCGACCGGCGCGCGCTGCTCCCGCTCCCTGAGGCATTGAAGGAAGTCCACTTCCCGTCGACCGAAGCGCGGCTCATCGAGGGACGGCGCCGGCTCGCGTTCGACGAGCTCCTCGTGCTCCAGCTCGGCCTGGCCCAGCGCCGCGCGCGCTGGCAGAAGCACGCCACGGCCCCGAAGCTCACGGCAACGGACGCCGAGGTGCGGCGCTGGACGACCGGGCTCCCGTTCACGCTCACCGCGGGCCAGCTGAACGCGTTCGCCCAGATCCGCTCGGATATCGGACGGGCCATCCCGATGTCACGGCTGCTCGAAGGCGATGTCGGGTCGGGCAAGACCGTCGTCGCCGCGCTCGCCGCTCGGATCGCGGTGGCGGCGGGCACCCAGGCTGCGCTCATGGCGCCGACCGAGCTCCTTGCCGAGCAGCACCACCGCACGCTGTCGATGCTGTTCGCGAACGACGGCCCTTCGGTTCGGCTGCTCACGTCGAGCGTGACCGCGCCGGATCGCCGGGACATCCTTGCCCGCCTCGCGACCGGCGAGCTCGACATCGTCGTCGGCACGCACGCGCTCGTCGTCGAGGGTGTGACGTTCAACAAGCTCGGGCTCGCGGTCGTCGACGAGCAGCATCGCTTCGGCGTCCGCCAACGCACGACCCTCCGCGAGAAGGGCGTCGATCCACACCTGCTGCTCACGACCGCGACGCCGATCCCGCGCACGCTCACCCAGACGATCTACCGCGACCTCGACCTCTCCGTCCTCGACGAGCTGCCCGCGGGGCGGCAGGAGATCCGCACGGAGGTCCGCTCGCCCGCGGCGCTGCCGAAGGTTTGGCCGTGGCTGCGCGAGCACGTCGCGAGCGGCGAGCAGGCCTTCGTCGTGACGCCCCGGATCGACCCGTCGGACGGCGACGACGACGCGCCGAGCGCGATCGAAACGCACGCCGAGCTCCGGGCCGGCCCGTTGAACGGACTGCGGCTCGCGCTGCTGCACGGCCGGATGGCGGCGAAAGACCGCGACGCGACGATGCGGGCGTTCGCCGCGCGCGAGATCGACGTGCTCGTCGCGACGACCGTGGTCGAGGTCGGCATCGACATCCCGAACGCGACGATCATGGTGATCCTCGGTGCCGAGCGGTTCGGCCTCGCGCAGCTGCACCAGCTTCGGGGTCGCGTGGGCCGCGGGCAGACGCGGTCGTTCGCGGTCCTCGTGAGCGACGACGGGGACGAGTCCGAGCGGCTCCGGGCGATGGTCGAGCTGAAGGACGGCCGGCCGCTGGACGGCTTCGAGCTCGCGCAACGCGACCTCGAGATCCGCGGTGCCGGCGAGTTCTTGGGCGACGAGCAGAGCGGCGTGGACGAGCTGCGCATCGTCGACCTCAAGGACGTCGACCCGCGTCTCGCGCGCGAGACGGCCGAAGACGCCGACGCGATCCTCGCGGTGGACCCGGAGCTCGAGCTGCCCGGGCACGCCGGGCTCGCGTCCGCGGTCGAGGCGCTCTGGCGCCGCTACGCGTTGGCATGACCCGAGCGACGAGCGGCGGTGCCGCGAGGGGCGGGTCCGGCGCGCCCGCTCCCCGGCGGCGCCGGGCGATCGAACGAGCGTGAGGGTGATCGCGGGCGAGGCCAAGGGCCGCCGGCTCGTGGTGCCGGAGGGCGGAGGGACGCGTGCGGCGACGGACCGGATCCGCGAGATGCTGTTCGGCATCCTTGCCCCGGTCATCACCGACGCGGAGGTCCTCGATCTCTTCGCCGGCTCCGGGGCGCTCGGGATCGAAGCGCTGTCGCGGGGAGCCGCGCACGTGACGTTCGTCGAGAAGGCACCCCGAGCCGTCGCCGCGCTCAGGAAGAACCTCGAGACGACCGGCTTCACCGGACGGGCGACGGTCGTCCGGGCGGACGCGGTCGCGTACCTCGCCGGGCCGGTGCGCGCGGACGTCGCGTTCTGCGACCCGCCGTTCGCGGACGTCGAGATCCACGGCACGGTCCTGGCGAAGCTCGCCGCGCCCGGCCGTCTCGTCGTCGCCCGCGCGCTGCGGAAGCACCTCCCGGCGTTCCCGCCGACGCTCCGGATCGTCCGGACGAAGCAGATCGGCGAGGAGACGCTCCTGCTGCTCCAGTACAGTGAACAGGCTTCCGCGGGAGGGTAACGATGGACATCCAGTTCCTCGTCGAGCGGCTGGAAGCGCTCGTCGTCAACGCGCGCAAGCTGCCCATGACCAGCCAGGTCATCCTCGAGCAGGCCGCGGTCCTCGACCTCATCGATCAGATGCGCGTCGCGATCCCCGAAGAGGTGAAGCAGGCGCGGCGCATCGTTCAGGAGAGCGAGCGCGTCGTGCAGAAGGCCCGCGAGGAGGGCGAGCAGATCATCGGCGCGGCCCAGGAGCAGGCGGCCGTCCTGCTCCAGGACCAGTCGATCCTGCGCCAGGCCGAGGATCGCGCGGGCGAGATGGAGAAGCATGCCCAGTCGAAGGCCGACGAGACGATGCGCGGCGCCGACCAGTACGCGGCCGACGTGCTCGTCCGCCTCGAGAGCGATCTCGTGAAGACCCTGTCGATCGTGAAGAAGAGCCTCGAAGTGCTCGAGGAGCGGCGTCCCGAGCCAGTTCGCGAGTAGGTGGTAACGCGTGGTCATCAATGTCGCGCCTCTACTGAAGCAGCCGCTGGGTACCCGCATCGACCTCGACGTGCAGGAGTCGCCGATCGACCCGCGCGGTGAGAACGCGGGTCTCCTCGAGGCATCCATCGTCGACATCGACGCGCTCATCCACGCGACGCACACGAATCCCGGCGCGTACTTCGAAGGCTCGGCCGACGCGCACGTCGCCGCGCAGTGCGCCCGCTGCCTGACCCCGATCGATACGCCGGTGCACGCGGACTTCGCCGAGCAGTACTACGCGACCGTCCCGGTCGAGCGCGGGGCCGCGCTCGTGGAGCCGCCGCTCGACGCGAAGACCATCGGCTCGGACTTC
>DASYXA010000073.1:0-7699 GCA_035935465.1 Candidatus Limnocylindria bacterium
CTCGACGTCCGCCGCGAGGTCATCGACGTCTTCCACCTCGGCCGCCGGGTCAGGACCGTGCCCTTCAGGCTCGACGGGTGAACGATGTCCTGCAGGCAGATCTAGCCTGCGCGCCATGAACGATGTCCTGCTGGGTGAGACCTAGGCGTCCCCGAACCGGTGACGGTCCCGCCGGCCGCGGGTATCCTCTCTCCAGCGCGATGGGTCCCGCCGGGACGCCGACGGCGTCCGAACCGCCCGTGCAGGGCTGATGGCCCCTAGTGGCGGTCCGCTGCGCGCGGACCGACCTAGGGACCGGAACGACCGGTGGAGGGCCGATGCTGCAGCAGCTCATCGCCGACAACACGTGGTTCATCGCGGCGGCCTGGATGGGCCTCGCGCTCGCCGCGAGCCTCGTCTCGATCCGTCTCGGGATCTCGGTCGCGCTGATCGAGATCGCGTTCGGGATCTTCGCCGGGAACTTCCTGGGTCTGCAGACGACGCCCTGGATCGACTTCCTCGCCGCGTTCGGGTCGGTCCTCCTGACGTTCCTCGCCGGCGCGGAGATCGAGCCTGCCGCGCTGAGACGTCACCTCCGGCCGACGCTCGCGATCGGCACGATCTCCTTCCTGCTGCCGTTCCTCGGGGTGTGGCTCTTCGCCGAGCGCGTGAGCGGCTGGGATCACCGGGCCGCGCTCATCGCCGGCATCGCCCTATCCACGACGTCGGTGGCGGTCGTCTACGCGGTGATGGTCGAGACCGGCCTCAACGCGACCGACCTGGGCAAGGTGATCCTCGCCGCGTGTTTCGTCACGGACCTCGGCACGGTGCTCGCCCTCGGGGTCCTGTTCGCGAGCTTCAACGGGCTCCTGGTCCTGTTCGCGGTCATCCTCGCCCTGAGCCTGGTCGTCATGCCGAGGGCGACCCGCTTCGTGGTGCGGACCCTCGGGGCGCGGGTCTCCGAGCCGGAGATCAAGTTCCTCTTCTTCATGCTGTTCGTGCTGGGCGGATTCGCGACGCTCGCGAAGAGCGAGGCCGTCCTGCCGGCCTACCTGGTCGGTCTCGTGGTCGCGGGCGTTTTCGCGCGCGACAAGCTCCTGATCGATCGGATGCGGAGCATCGCGTTCGCGCTGCTCACGCCGTTCTACTTCCTCAAGGCCGGTCTCTTCGTGAGCCTGCCCGCCGTCGTGGCCGGCGCCGGCCTCATCGTCGTATTACTGGGGCTGAAGCTCGGGACGAAGGCGATCGGCGTCTGGCCGGTCACGCGGGCGTTCCGGTTCACGCCGCGTGACGGCACGTACACGACGCTCCTCATGAGCACCGGGCTCACGTTCGGCACGATCTCCGCGCTGTTCGGTCTGACGAACAAGATCATCGACCAGGCGCAGTACACGATCCTGGTCACGGTCGTGATCCTGAGCGCGGTGGTCCCGACCCTGATCGCCCAAACGTTCTTCCGCCCCGAGACCGGGATCACCGAGGTGGAGGAGCCCGAGGCCGCGCTCGAGCCGGTGCCGTCCCATCACCGGCCTCCGGCCGGTCGCCCGGACCCCCTTCCCGATACCGAGTGAACGACCGCGCGGTGTTCGAAGATCTTGTGCGTGAGTCCGCGCTCGGCTGCGCGCTCTGCCGGCGGAGCCGCCAGGCGGGGGACCGATCCATCGCCGCGTTCGCGTACGAGCTGGTGACCGATCCGGTGCTGCGGGCGGAGCTGCGGCGGAGCCTCGGCTTCTGCCGCGCGCACGCGATCACGGCGGCCGCTCAGACCGGCGCGCCGCTGGCCGAGTCGATCGTCTGCGCCGACCTCTGCGCCCACGTCGCGCGCCTCCTCGAGACGGGAAGGCCAGTCGCGGCGAGCGGGCCCTGTCCGGCCTGCCTGGTCGCTGCCCGGCGGGAGCGCCATGACCTCGAGACCATCGGGGGGCGCCGCCTCGAGGGCGTCTGCCCCAGCCATCCGCGGCCGGTGCCTCGCCGGGATCTGCCGTGCGGGCCGCCGATCGGCGAAGCCCTCCCGGTCGGTTCGCTTGGTCCCGCGGTGCGCGCCGATCCGGGAGAGGCAGGGCGGCAGCGTGCCGCGTACGCCGCGCTCCAGCGGCGGCTCGGGGACGTCATCCAGCACTACGACTACCGCTTCCGCGAGCAGCCGTTCGACGATTTCGGTGCCACCTGGGAGGCCCTCGCGCTGTTCAGCGGGACCGATCCGCATGATCGCCCGCACGGGCCCAGCCCGAGCGAGGCTACCGGACCGTGACGGTGCCCCTCATGTTCTGCGGGTGGAAGGTGCACTCGTAGCGATAGGTGCCCGCCGTCGCGAACGTGAAGCTCACGCTCTCGCCGGGCTTCATCGTGCCGACCATCCGGTCGCCGTCGATGATGTGCACGGAGTGGGTGAATTGGTCCGAGTTCTTCCACGTCACCGTCGTGCCCGGTGCCACGACGATGTCCTTCGGGTCGAAGAGATAGGACTGCGGCAGGTTGACGTGGTCGGTGGCCACCGGCTCCGCGGCCGGCGACGCCGATCCGGCGCAGGTGGCCACCGACAGGAGGAGGAGGGCGGAACAGACCAGCGGTCCCGCCCCCCGACGCACGCTCAGGACGACGCCCGGCCCGGCGCCAGGGCCTGCTGGCCGACCGCCACGAAGACCAGGATGAACGCCAGGAGGTCGAAGACCTCGCTGATCGTGTGCGCGAACAGGAACACCGTCCAATCGAGGTGGTAGGTCATGTAGCTGATCTCGGCCAGCGCGAACAGCGCGAAGCCCCAGCCCAGGAGCGACGCGCCGGTGCCGAAGGATCGCCAGGCGAAGTACGCGCCGATGAGGAACGCGGTGAGGTGGATCGCCAGGAAGACCACCGCCGGGATCTGGTTGATGAAGCTGCCGATCGGCATCGAATGTCTCCTTTTCCCTTCACGCTCTCGACCGTTGCTGGCGCCGGGTGCGTCCGATCCCATCCGCGATGACGCCGAGGATCACGAGGACCATGCCCGCGAGGATCACGCTGTGGGCGAGATGCTCGGGTGCCGCCACGGCCGCCACGGCGTGCAGCGCCAGGTCGACGATCAGGCCGGTCCCCATGACCGCGAGGCCCGCGCGGGCCGTTCCGGGCAGGGCGCGCCAGGTGTCTAACATCAGTCCAGACTACTTTTAGAGTGGGCGGGCCGGCGTGTCAAGTCTTTCGTTAGGCGGCGCCTCCTTTAGACTGACGCGGTGAGCGACGCGCTCGCGGCCGCGATCTCGGGCGTCGCCCTGCTGGACGAGCCGGTGCGGGGGGCCCTCTACCGGTACGTCGTGCGCCAGGGCGAGGCGGTCGGCCGGGATCAGGCCGCGGCCGCGACCAGGACGACGCGCGAGAACGCGGCGTTCCACCTCGATCGCCTCGTCGAGGGCGGCCTCCTCGAGGTGAGCTTCCGGAGGCTGAGCGGGCGGAGCGGTCCCGGCGCCGGCCGCCCGTCCAAGCTGTACCGGCGGTCGTCCCTCGAGCTCGACGTGACGGTGCCCGCGCGGCGGTACCGGCTGCTCGCGGAGCTCCTCGCGACCGCGATCGACTCGGCGAACGGCACGGATCCGCGCCGCGAGGTCGCGCGGGCCGCGCGGGCATTCGGGCGCGGGCTCGGGGCCGAAGCTCGGGCGAAGGCCGGCGCTCGGTCGGGCCGCGCGGCGCTCCTCCGATCGGCCATCGCGGTCCTGGACGACTACGGGTTCGCCCCGACGGAGGGCCCGCGAGGATCCGTCCGGCTCCGCAACTGTCCGTTCGACGCGCTCGCGCGCGGGCATCAACAGCTGGTCTGCGGGATGAACCTCGCGTTCATGGAGGGCGTGCTCGCGGGCCTGGACGCCGCGGGGCTCACCGCCCGGCTCGATCCGCGGCCCGGGCTGTGCTGCGTCGCCCTGACCGCCGCCCGCTGAGTCAGCCGGCCGAGGGCGCCACCCGCGCGAAGATCGACGCCAGCGCGACAAGCCACAGGCCGAGGATCAGGTGGGCCGCGCCGACGTACGGCCCCGCGAGGGCATCGGCCAGCGAGCGCGGCATGACCGCGCTGAACGCAGGGGCGAAGGCCTCGAGCGGCACGAGCGCGAACGCGCAGAGCCCAAGACCCGCGGTGACGAGGCCGAACGTGCGCGGTAGCACGCCGGTCTGGGCCCACAGCTTCCCGATCGTCCACCACCACATCCCGAGCACGAACAGCGACGCCGGCCGCACGTCGACGTTCGCGGAGCCGGCGAGCCCGACCGTCGCGACGGCCGTGCCCGCGATCGTCGCGAGGATCGCGCCGCTCTGGCGCACCGCCGCGTGCCGCACGTGCAGCACCGCGATGCCCGGGAGGAGGAACCCGTACGCGACGGCAGTGAGGACGTCGTACAGATAGGGGTACGCGAGCGCGCCGAACGCGACGATCGCAAGGTGCGCGGCGCCCGCGATCGCGCTCCAGACCGCGGCCTTGCGGGTGTCGATTACTTCGACGGCTTCTTCTGGCCCTTCTCGTCGTACTCGTAGAAGCCGCGGCCGACCTTCGCGCCGAGCCGGCCGGCGAGCACCATGCGCTTGAGCAGCGCCGGCGGCGCGACGCTCGGGTCCTTGAACTCGTCGAAGAAGACGTTCGCGACGTGCAGGTTGATGTCGAGGCCGGTGTAGTCGATGAGCTCGAACGGCCCCATCGGGTGACGCAGCCCGAGCTTCACCGCGGTGTCGATCTCCTCGACGGTCGCGACGCCCTGCTCGAGCGCGCGGATCGCGCCGAGGAGGTAGGGGACCATGAGCCGGTTCACGATGAAGCCGGGCGAGTCCTTGCACACGACTCCGGTCTTCCCGAGCGACGTGACGAACTCGCGCAGGGCCGCGATCGTCTCCTGGCTGGTGGTGAGCGCCTGGACGATCTCGACGAGCGGCATCACCGGCGCCGGGTTGAAGAAGTGAAGGCCGGCGAATCGGTCCGACCGCTTCGTGATCGCGGCCAGCTCGACGATCGGCAGGCTCGACGTGTTCGACGCGAAGATCGTCGCCGGCGGGCAGAGGGCGTCTAGCGTGCCGAAGACCTCTTTCTTGGCGGACATCTCCTCGACGACGGCCTCGATGACGAGGTCGCAATCCCTGAGGTCCTCGAGCTTCGTGGTGCCACGCATCCGCCCGCGCGCGGCCTTCGCATCGTCCTCGGTCAGCTTGCCGGACTTCACGATCCGCGCGAGCGATGAGTCCACGCGGCCGAAGCCCTTGTCGAGGAGCGCATCCCCGACCTCGCGGATGACCGTGTCGTAGCCCGCCTGGGCGCAGACCTGCGCGATGCCCGAGCCCATGAGCCCGAAGCCGACGACACCGACCCGCTTGACCGCCATGCGCTCCCCCTCGTCGTGTGTTCGCGCCGAGGATAGATGGACAGGCGATGGCCCGCCGTCCTTTGGCTAGAGTGACCTCGTGCCCAAAGCTCCCCGATTCGTCGGTCCCGGCGCGGTCGACATCGCGTTCGAGGTCAACGGCGACGGCGTGAGCGTGCACGTTCCACCGCAGCGCACGCTCCTCGATACCCTGCGCGAGACGCTCGGGCTCACCGGCGCGAAGCGCGTGTGCGACGAGGGGACCTGCGGCGCGTGCACCGTGCTGCTGGACGGTGCGCCGGTGTACTCGTGCATGACGCTCGCGGTC
This sequence comes from Candidatus Limnocylindria bacterium, assembly GCA_035935465.1. Lineage (GTDB taxonomy): Bacteria > Chloroflexota > Limnocylindria > P2-11E > P2-11E > UBA4735. Next base: position 5,620 of record DASYXA010000073.1, read on the forward strand.
GCCTGCGCCGGCCAGAGCGTCGAGACCGTCGAAGGGCTCGCGACCGAGCACGGCCTGCACCCGGTCCAGGCGGCGTTCATCGAGCACGACGCCTTCCAGTGCGGGTTCTGTACGCCGGGCCAGATCATGTCGTGCGTCGCGCTGCTCCGGGCGAACGGGTCGCCGACCGGTGACGATGTGATGCGTGCCGTGAGCGGGAACCTGTGCCGCTGCGGCGCGTACCCGAACATCGTCGCGGCGGCCCTGAGCGCGGCGAAGAAGACGCAGCGATGAGCATCAAGGTCGTCCGCACGAAGTCCGAGTTCGAAGGCACGATCAGCGAGGAGACCGCGCTCGTCGACGGCAGGGACGTCGCCGCGTGGGGCGCCGACGCGGGACTGACGATCGTCGGCAAGCGGCAGACCCGGGTCGACGGGATCGCGCGCGTCACCGGCCGCGCGCGCTACACGCAGGACGTCTACCTGCCGGGGATGCTGCACGCGCGCGTGTTGCGCAGCCCGTACCCGCGCGCCCGCGTCCGCCGTGTCGACGCGAGCCGCGCGCAGGCACTCGCCGGCGTGCGCGGCGTCCTGCACCGGTCCAACGCGCCGAAGGCCGCGTTCCGCGGCGAGGAGTCGATCTTCCGCGACGAGGTGCGGTTCGCGGGCGACGAGGTCGCAGCCGTCGCGGCGGACACCGAGGAGACCGCCGCCGCGGCGATCCGCCTGATCGACGTCGAGTACGAGATCCTGCCGTTCGTCGCCGATCTCGAGGAGGCGATGCGCGACCAGGCGCCCCGCCTCGACGAGAAGGGGAACGTGACGGAGTCCGGCAAGCTCGACCGGGGCGACGTCACGCGCGCGTTCGCCGACGCGAGCGTGGTCGTCGAGGCGACGTACCGCACGTCGACGCAGCTGCACAACAGCCTCGAGACGCACGGGGCGGTCGCGAGCTGGGACGGCGACGAGCTGACCGTCTGGGAGTCGACGCAGCACGTGTTCGGCGTGCGCGAGGGACTGAAGACGGCGCTGCGCATCCCGTACTCCGACATCCGCGTGCTGTGCGATTACATGGGCGGCGGCTTCGGCTCGAAGGGTGGTGCGGGGAAGTACACGATCATCGCCGCGGTCTTCGCGCGCCGGCTCGGCACGCCCGTGCGCTGCGTCCTCACGCGTGACGAGGAGAACCTCGCGGCGGGCAATCGCTCCGCGACGTACCAGACGGTGAGGATCGCGGCGCGCGGCAAGAAGATCCACGCGATCGAGCACCTCTCGTGGTCGAACGCGGGCCAGGGCCGCTGGGTCGCCGACCCGACCGGTCCGACGAACGGGCTCTACGACATCCCGAATCTCCGCACACGGTCGTACAAGGTCGTGACCAGTCTGGGCGCGCTCGCGTCGTTCCGCGCGCCGGGATACGTCGAGGGCACGTTCGCGCTCGACCAGGCGATCGACGAGCTCGCGGAGCGCATGGGTGAAGATCCCCTCGCGCTGCGCCGGCGGCACATCGCCCGCGCGTCCGACCCGGTGACCGGCCTCCGCTACTCGCTGAAGCGGCTCGCGGCCTGCTACGACGTGGGTGAGCGGGAGATCGGCTGGCACCACCGGAAGCCCGACGGCCTGCGCGGCAGCGCGCCGCATCGGCGGCGTGGCTACGGGATGGCCTCGCAGCTCTGGGGCGGCAGCGGCCTCCCGCCGGCGTACGCGACCGTGCACCTCAATCCGGACGGCACCGCGGTGTTGCGCTGCGGGACGCAGGACATCGGCACCGGGACGCGCACGGTGCTCGCGCAGCTCGTCGCGGAGGAGCTCGGGCTCGAGGTGGGGGATGTACGGGTCGAGCTCGGCGACACGAACAGCCAGTACGCGCCGATCTCGGCCGGCTCGCTCACGGTCGCGTCGGTCGGACCGGCGGTGCGGCTCGCGGCGAAGGATGCGCGCCTGCAGCTGCTCGACGCCGCATCGGGCCTGCTCGAGGTCGGTGCGACCGAGCTGCGGGTCGAGCGCGGTGCCGTGATCGGGAAGGGCCACCGCACGCCGATCGGCGAGGTCCTCGGACAGGTCAAGGACTTCACCGTGATCGGGAAGGGCTCGCGATTCCC
>DASYXA010000074.1:0-22948 GCA_035935465.1 Candidatus Limnocylindria bacterium
TTGTTCGCCGGCCCGTTGTTCGCCGGCCCGTTGTTCGCCGGCCCGTTGTTCGCCGGCCCGTTGTTCGCCGGCCCGTTGTTCGCCGGCCGGTCGATCGACGGTCTGGGTTTCGTCGGTCCGTTATCGGTGTTCGGGGCGCCCTTGTCGTTCTGACGGTCACCTTGCGCGGGACCGAGTACCGGGGGAAGGTTGATGATGGGGAAGAATCCAGGCGTGGGCGGAGACCCCTCGTTCTTGCCGGCGTCCTCCTTGTTCGAGGTCGAACCACCAGTTGCGGGGTCCTGCGTACGGGTCGAACCGCTTGCGCCCGCCGGGCGGTTCGCGTCGGTGGTGCCCGTGCCGGCGCCGCCATCGCGACCGTCGGAGTTGGTCCGGTCACCGGTGCGCTGGCCCGACGCACCGGTCGCGCCGGTCGCGCCAGCACTGCCGTTCCGGTCCGTGTTCGGGTTCGGCTTGCCGTTCGGGTTCGGCTTGCCCTCCCGGTTCGCCTCGATCGCCTTCACGGCGTCCTCGGCCCTCTTCACAGCGTCCGCCTTCGGTGCCGGCGGTGCCACGCCCACCTTCGGGCCCTTGAGCTTGAACTCCTTCAGCTCGTCGGTCGTCTTGACCTCGACCGTCGGCGTCCCATTCGTCGGGTTCGTCGTGACATCGACGCCCGTGACCGGGCTGATCGCCGGCTTGACCCTCTCCTTCACTTCGACGGCGGACTTCCCCTTCTCCTCGACCTTCGTCAACACCTGGACGTCACGTTCGATCGCGCCGGTCTTCTCGAGGTGGGTGGCGAGGATGCCGTCCGGGGCGTTCGGAAGCGTGACCACGAGCTGACCGTTGACCAGGCGGACCTGCGCGCCCGGCGTCTGCACGATCGTCTTGCCGTCCTTGATCCCGTTCGAGCGGCCGAGCGCATCGACGACGAGACCGCTCTGATCAGCGACGGTCACCGTCACCTTCCGCTCGGGCTCCGGTGCCTTCACCGGGTCCGCGGGCTTCTCGCCCTTCTTCGTCGTCGTTTGGAGGCCGGGCGGCGTCAGGACGGTGCCCTGACCCTGCGAGTCGCTGTTCGCGACCGCCCCATCGGTCGTCGTCTCGGTCGTCGTCCCGTCCCCCGCGACGCCGACGGTGAAGGCGGTACCGCGGACCGACGCGGTCGCCGCCGTCGTGTGCACTTCGTACTTCGAGTCGCCCTGGACGAGCTTCGTGACCACGTGCCAGGTCGTGCCGAGGTCCTGCTGCATCACGATGACAGTGCTGCCGTCGGGATTCGCGTGGGCGGTGTCGATCGTGAGCTCGGAGTCCGGCTCGATCTCGACCGTGGATCCTTCGAAGTACGTGAGGACCGCCCGCGCGCCCGATCCGGTCTTCACCGTGTCGCCCGGCCCGAGGATCGAGCCATCCTCGGCGGGGCCGAAGTCGGCGGTGAGATGCCGGACGAAGACCGGGCCGGTGATGACGGTGAGCGTGGTCGACGCGGCCGCGGCGGTGCGCTGATCCTTCGGCGTGAACACGCCGGTCGCCCCGAGAGCGATGGCGAGCACGAACGCCAGACCGAGCGCCGCAACCCCTACCCGAAGCCGACCGTTCACACCCACCCCTGCTTGCCGACTCGCCGTGAGCCGCGCCCGGTTGCCTGCCCGGACGCAAGCCTAACGACGACTGTGGGCGAATCGTCGTGGGCGGCGTGCACATCGACGTATCTAACAGGTCGCAGCCTGCCGCACTGTGCGCGCGCGCACCCTAATCGCGTGGCGGCGAGTACAGAGAGACAGGCACCAGGAACGGCCGGCTCCGTCCAGGCTGGACGGTCAGGGGCTCCGGCAGCCCGGGCTTGCCGAACACCGCGACCCGCAAGCCGTGCAGCCGCTCCGTGCGCCGCTCCCACTCGGTTCCGCAGACCGGGCACGCGAACGGGCCGTCGGGCATCCGCTCGCCGTGCCTGAGCAGGATCTTCGCGCAGCACCGCTCCACGTTCGGCTCGTGACCGTCCTGCGCGGCGAGATAGGGGAACGCCGCCTCGGGACCGGTGCGCGCGCGGCGCACGAATGCCCGGCCGTCCGCCCGCGTGAACGTGTCGCTCGCGCTCTTCTGCCACGCGGTCGCGTCCTCCGGACAGCTGAATCGCGCGCCCTCGGCATAGAAGCCGCCCCACTCGATGATCCAGTCCTCACAGCAGTCCGCCAGGATCACGCGATCCATCTGAGCACCGCCTTCTCGGTGTGCAGCCGATTCTCGGCCTGGTCGAAGACCGCGCTCTGCGGTCCGTCGATCACGTCGTCGGTGATCTCCTCACCACGATGCGCCGGCAGGTCATGGAGCACGATCGCGTCGGGTTTCGCGTTCGAGAGGAGCTCGCGATTCACCTGGAATCCCTGGAACGCCCGGCGGCGGCGCTCGTACTCCTGCTCCTGACCCATGCTCGTCCACACGTCGGTGTACACGACGTCCGCATCGCGCACGGCGGCGATCGGATCGGCGAGGTAGGTGATGCGTGCACCGGTCTCGCGTGCGGCGGTCGCGGCGAGCTCGCGGTACCTGGGCTGCGGTTCGAAGCCGGCGGGCGAGGCGACACGGAGCGTCATGCCGGCCTTCGCCGCCGCGAGCATCAGCGAGTGCGCCACGTTATTGCCGTCCCCGACGTACGCGGCGACGACGTCCCGGAGCGAGCCCCGGCGCTCGCGGATGGTGAAGATGTCGGCGAGCCCCTGGCAGGGATGCGAGAGGTCCGAGAGCCCGTTGATGACGGGCACCGCGGACCACTTCGCGAACTCCTCGAGCGTCTCGTGGGCGAACGTCCGCAGCACGATGAGGTCGACGTACCGGCTCACGACCCGCGCCACGTCGGACACGCTCTCGCGCCGTCCGAGCCCGACCTCCTGCGGCGAGAGATAGGTGCTGTGGCCGCCGAGATCGCGCATCGCGACGTCGAAGGACAGGCGCGTCCGGAGGCTCGGCTTCTCGAAGATCATCGCGAGCGCACGGCCACGGAGCGGCGCGTCCGGGGGGACGGGGTCGCGCTTCAGCGCGTCGGCGTCGTCGAGGATCGCGGACAGCTCGGCCGGCGAGAGGTCCGCGATCGACAGGAAGTGGCGGAGGCGCGTGGCGACCGAGGTCATCGGACTGCCCGGAGGCGTGGACGCCGCGCGGCGACGAGCTTGAGCAGCGCGTCCCCGAGGCGCGACGGGTCGTGCCGGATGGTGTCCTGCTTGTTCCAGAGCTCGCGCGGGCCGCTCCACTTGTCGATGATCGGCGCCGTCGCGACGCGGACCCCAAGGTCCTCGATCTTCGCGATCTCGTCCGCGGTCGGATCGAGGTAGCGCATCCCCTGCTCGGCGTGGTGATCGCGCAGGTGCGCCGGCGGCGCGTCGTCATTCAGCAGGACGACGTCGAGACCGCTCCCGCCGAGGTAGTCGAGCACCGCGGCGACGTGACCCGAGAGCGTGACATCGTCGGTCTGGCCGGGCTGCGTCGTCGTATTGGCGACGTAGACGACGAGCCCGCGCGCCTCGCTGATCGCGCGCGCGATCTCCGGCACGAGGAGGCACGCGCACACGGTCGTGTACAGCGAGCCCGGGCCGAGCGTGATGAGATCCGCGGCCCCGATCGCCTCGACCGTTCCCTCCGCGGCCCGCACGTCCGGGTCGCGGAGGAAGATGCGCTCGATCCGGGCCTTGCCCTCCCCGCGGACGTTCACCTCTTCCTCGACGACGGTGCCGTCGGCAAGCTTCGCGCAGAGGTGCGTGTTGTACAGCGTGATCGGAAGGACCCGACCACGGATCCCGAGCAGGCGCGCGGCCTCTTCGACGGCGCGCAGGAATGAGCCCTCCTGCTGCGCGAGCGCGGCGATGAACAGGTTGCCGAAGGCCATGCCGTTGAGCTCGGCGCTCTTGTCCGTCTCGAAGCGGTGGCTGAACAGGCGCCGGAGGACGGGATCTCCTTCGGCGAGCACCGCGATCGCGTTGCGCACGTCGCCGGGCGCCGGCACGTCGAGCGCGATCCGCACCTTTCCGGTGGACCGGCCCGAATCCGTCACCGCGATGATCCCGGTGATGTCGTCGGTGTGGGCGCGGAGACCGGTCATCACGGTCGGCGCGCCGAGTCCGCCGCCGAGGCAGGCGACGCGAAGCGGCTGGGTCACGGGACGATTTTGGCAGAGATGCAGAGCGGACGGGCGTATCCACCGGTGTCACCCAGGCGAGTGAGGCGATCGGGGGACGCCGCATGCATGATCCGGGGTCGTGCGGGTACGGAAGATCACATCGGTGATCCAGGACGCCGCCCCATGGCTCGGGCTGACGGCACTCATCGGCCTCCTTGACCACGTCACCCCACCGGCCTACGCGTTCGCCTCGATCTACTTCATCCCGATCTTCCCCACCGCGTGGCGATCGCCCGGTCTTGGACACCGCGGCGTCGGCCTGGAACTACGCGACGCGCATCGTCGTGTTCGTCCTCGCCGTGATCCTCGCCTCGACCCTCCAGCGTGAGCAGCACCGGATCGGCGAGCTGGACCGCCAGCGGCGCAGCCTCCTCGCCCTCGTGGAGCACGAGGTGCCCGGACCTTTCGCGAGCTCGCGACCGAGCTGCGCGGCCTCTCCGGCGTCGCGCCGGCGATCGTGGACCGGCTCACGACGCGCGCCGAGCAGCTCGTGCTCCTGTCCGATGACCTCGCCTCGCTCGGCGCCCTCGAAGCTGCCGGACGGCGCCTCGACACGCGCTCGACGAACGTCGTCAACATGATCCACGAGCTCCGTGCGGGCGCGGCCGACCGGAAGCGCGCGTCGTGCTCACCGTGCCGGTGGCCCCGGTCCGCCTGAACGCCGACCCCGGTCGCCTCCGCCAGGCGCTCGACGCGATGTTCCGCGAGGTGAGCGCGACGTCCAACTCGGTCAGCGTGGACTGCCGGACCGACAAGGGCTCCGTCGCGATCTCGATCGGCAGCGCATCGTTGACCCTACCCTCGAGCGCGGCACCCTGTCTGGCGCTCGCGAACCCATGGGCCGCGGCCAGCGGCTCATCGCGCGTCTGCCGGTCTAGGCGCGCGAAGGGCCGGCCTTTCGACCGGCCCTTCGTCGACCGCTAGGGAACCGCGCTACTGGCAGCTCGGGAACTTGAATGACGAGAGGCGCGTGCTCCAGTTGAACGAGCCGTTGGCCTTCAGGTATTCGGTCGTGTACCAGAACGTGCAATCGTCCGCTGGATCGACCGCCATGCTGCTGTAGTCGCCCCACCGGTGGAGCGATCCGGTCTGGGATCCGCCGCCGGCCTGGAGCGTCGCTTCGATGCGCAGCGTGTTGATCGGATCGCTCACGGCTCGGCCGGTGTAGCGGATGCCGGGTGAGACCGAGGAGCTCGACGCGCTGTAGCCGATCGCGAGATCTCCGAGCTTGTCCATCGCGGCGCTGCCCATCCAGCGGTACGTCGCATCCGGCGCGTAGCTCGACCGCTGGTACAGCGTGAAGGTCTGGGTGCCGGGACTGCGAAGCTCGTACCACCGAGGTGCCGCGGTGCCGCTCCCCTTCACGGAGTGTGTGACGACGAGCGCCTCGTGGTCGCCGAAGTTGCGGTACGCGAGCCGGTACATGAGCCGATCGCCGAGCGAGTCAAGCTTGTTGCCGGTGCCCGGCTGCGCGATGCACGCCCCGCCGCCGCAGGCGGTCGAGAACGCCGGCACCGCGAGCGAGCTCGGCGCGAGCGTCGAGTTCACGGAGCTCGCGAAGTCGACGTGGAACTTCCACAGGTTGAGCGCGTTCGTGCCGAAGTTCGCGAAGACGTTCGGTGCGCCCGCCGGGGGCGCGGACGTCGTGCCGACCGCGCCCGTCGCACCGTCGAGATCCGACGGCAGGAGGCCACCGAAGCTGCTGCTCAGGTTGAAGCACTGGCCGGTCGCCGCGGATCCGGCCAGCATCGCCGCGCGATCGAACGCGCATGCGGCGGCGCCGTTGAACGAAACGCCGTTCAGGAAGCGGTTGAAGGACATGTAGTAGGCGTCGGGCCAGACGCCCAGCTTCGGATAATCGGGGAACTGGCTGCCGAAGCTGTACGCGTACTGGTTCCAGCTGCTGGTCAGGATGTCGTCGCTGGTCGAGACCGCGATGCACTGGTAGTACGGCGGTCCGCCGGTCACCGAGAACTGTGTGGCGAACCAGCGCTTGGCCTGCGCGTCGAACTTGATGATCGGGTCGCCGTCGTTGTTCCGGTCGCAGTTGCCCGCGGTGAAGCCGGCCCAGAACGAGCTCCCCGGCGTCGGGCCCTTGAGCAACGCTCCGGTCGCCTTGTCGAAGACCGCGAAATCGAGGTTCACCCACTGCACGATCTGGGTCGTGCCGATCGAGGCATTCGTGTCCGGCGGCGCGCAGCACGGGCTGTACGAACCCATCCCCACGCCGACTCCGTCGAAGCTCAGGCCGGCGGTCGCGCCCAGCGCGGTCGTCGCGGTCGTCTGGAGCGCGCCGTCGGTCGTGCCGCCCGGCTTCACGCGCTTGGCGCCGCCGCCGGTCGAGCGCAACGGCTGCTCGCGCTTCGCCTCGCCCCGACGATCGCTGCCTCGACTGTGCGCGATCGACGGCCCGACGCCCTGCGCCACCGGGAACAGGACCGTGACGCTCTCGTCTGCCGGCGGCTTCGCGGTGGCCGGACCGGCTGAAAGGACCACGCTGAGGACCGCCACGAGCGCGACGACGAGCGAACGCCCAGATCTGTGGGACACCTGGCCCCTCCTCCATCCCCGCGACGGCGGTCGGACGTTCCGCATGGTGGGCCATCGACCGCCCGGTGTCGATACTCTTGGCGCTGGTGGCCCGTTCGGCACGCCGGTTGCGCGTCTGCTAGCCGTGCGCCGCCACATCCCCTCCTGGGCGGTCCAGTTCGGCGTCGGCTTGGCCTTGGTCCTGGTCGCGATCGCGCTGTTCGCGGCACTCCTGGGCGCCGCGGTCCGAGGCCCCACCGCGTTCTTCGACGAGCTCGGCAAGAGCGTCGCCCGGCTCGCGCCGCAGCCGCGGCCCGACGTCCGAGACGACGCGCAGCTCCGGGCGCTCATCAAAGCGATGCCCGATGGGAAGCTCACCGTCGGGTCGATCGTCGAAGAGAAGGACGAGGTCGTCTTCACGGTGACGGCGCCGCGCGCGGCGGTGAAGGCGGCGGTGAAGCCGGGCGATCAGCTCCGCATCGCCAAGGATGGAAGCGTCGAGATCGTGCCGACCGGGATCCCCGGATTGCTGGACCAGCTGCAGCGGAGCATCGAGGATCTCAAGAGGCGGTTCTTCGGCCCCTGACCAATAACAAAAGGCACGCTCCTTCCGGAGCGTGCCCTTTGGCCGAAGTGAAGGAGGCGCGCTAGCTGGCGCGCTTCAATGCGCCGCGGTGCGCACGGATCGCGGCGGTCTGACGGGCAACGAGCTCGCCGCGCCAGGCCTTGCGGCGTTCGAGGGCCTCGTCGTAGCCGTGGTCGTAGGCCCGCACGGCGAGGAAGCCGACGACGATGATCCCGAGTGCGGTGCCGAGCATCATCCCGAGGGCGAAAATGAGCATTCCCGTCTGCCTTTCCGCGCACCGGCGCGGTCCGTATTCCGGCCGACCGAATTGCACGGGACGTGCCACCATGGCGCCCACAGGTGGACGGGCAGCTCGCCGTCGAGGCTCGCGACGTCAGCAAACGTTTCGGTCAGGTAACGGCGCTCGACGGACTCGGGCTCGGCATCCGTCGGGGGGAGATCTACGGGCTCCTCGGCCCGAACGGATCGGGCAAGACGACGTTCATCCGGACGCTGGCCGGCCTCCTGCGACCCGACGGCGGCGTGGTGCGGGTCTTCGGGGCGGCGCCGCGAGCCGCCGTGTCCGCCGGCGCGGTCGGCTACATGACCCAGGCGGCCGCCCTGTACGGCGAGCTCTCGATCGAGGAGAACCTCGCGTTCTTCGGCTCCCTCGAGGGCGTCGCCGACCTGGACGCCCGGATCGAGGATGCCCTCGGACGCGTCGCGCTCCTCGACCGCCGCCGGTCGATCGTCGGCACGCTCTCAGGCGGCATGCGGACCCGGGTCTCGCTCGCCGCGACGCTCCTGCACCAGCCCCGACTCCTTCTCTTGGACGAGCCGACCGTCGGCGTCGACCCCGCGCTGCGCAAGGAGTTCTGGGACCACTTCCGCGCGCTCGCCGGGACGGGTGTCACGATCCTGGTGTCAAGCCACGTGATGGATGAGGCGTCGCGATGCGATCGCCTCGGTCTCATCCGGGCGGGCCGGGTGCTCGCCGAGGGCAGCGCGACCGACCTCATCGCGCGCGCCGGCACCGCGGACCTCGAGAGCGCGTTCCTCGCCCTGTCGGCGGCGCCGGCGTGAGCCCGAAACGGGCCGGCGCCGTCGCGCGGCGGATCATCCTCCAGTTCCGCCGCGACCATCGCTCGCTCGGGCTCCTCTTCGTCGCGCCGATCGTCGTGCTCACACTGGTCGGCGCGCTCTGGGGCGGCTCGACGGCGAGCACGGTCCGCATCGTGGCGGCGGGTGATGTCGACCCGCAGCTCTTCGAGGCGCTCCGTGGCACGGACGTCGAGCTCACGGCGCTGGATCGCGACGCGGCGCTCGACGCCCTGCGGACCGGGCGGGCCGACGCGATGCTCGAGTTCGCCGACAACGAGGCGACCGTCACCGTCGAGGGCTCGGACCCGACCCGGACCGGGGCGATCGTCGGGCAGGTCGAGGCCGCGCTCATCCAGGTGATCCGTGGCGTGCCGCTGACCTCGTTCGTCAAGATCCACTACCTCTACGGCGGCCCGGCCTACACGCTCCTCGATTACCTCGCCCCGGTGCTCATCGCCGTGTTCGCGTTCTTCTTCATCTTCCTGCTGTCGACCGTGTCGTTCCTCCGCGAGCGCACCAGCGGCACGCTCGAGCGGCTGCTCGCGACGCCGCTCAGGCGCGGCGAGCTCGTCCTCGGCTACCTCGGCGGGTTCGCGCTGTTCGCACTGCTCCAGGCGCTCGTCATCCTCGCCTTCACGGTCGTGGTCCTGAAGGTCCAGTACCGCGGCAACCTCGTGACGATCTTCCTGGTCGAGGCGGTCCTGGTCGTGGGGTCCGTCTCGCTCGGCCTGGCCATCTCCGCGTTCGCCCGGAACGAGCTCCAGGCCGTCCAGTTCGTGCCGCTCATCCTGGTCCCGCAGATCTTCCTCTCGGGGCTGCTCGTGCCGGTGGACCAGCTGAACGACGTGCTGCGCGCGCTCTCGACGATCATGCCGCTCACCTACGCGAACGAGGCCCTGCGCTCGGTCATGGTGAAGGGCTACCCGCTCACCGACCCGCTCATCCTCCGCGACGTCGGGATCCTTGCGGCATTCGCGGTGCTCATGGCCGGAGCGGCGGTCGCGTCCATTCGCCGCGAGGTGGCGTGAGGCTCACCCGTTCGAGCGACGTGCCCGCCCCGTATCGTTCGAGCCGAAGCGCGCGGCACTGCCCGGAGGAGGCGATATGCGACTCAGCCTGATGCCGAAGAAGAGCGTCTTCTTCACGTTGTTCAGCCAGCATGCCCAGAACGCGCTCGAGGCCACCCAGGCGCTCGAGCGGCTCCTGTCCGATTTCTCGGACGTCGAGAACAAGGCCCGCGACATCCACGCGATCGAGCACTACGGCGACAAGCTCACCCACCAGATCATGCAGGAGCTCAACGGCACGTTCGTCACGCCGCTGGACCGTGAGGACATCGTCGGCCTCGCGTCGAAGCTCGACGACGTCACGGACGTCTGCCACGACGTGTCCGAGATGGTCGTGCTGTACAAGGTCCGCAGCATCCGGCCGCTCGCGGTGCAGCAGGCGAAGGTCCTGGTGGCCGCGGCGGAGCATCTGGTCGCGGCGATGAAGGATCTCGAGAAGCTCGGTGGGCTCGAGCCGCACTGGATCAAGATCCACACCCTCGAGAACGAGGGCGACCAGCTCTTCCGGACCGCGGTCGCCGACCTGTTCGCGCAGTCGACCGACCCGGTCGAGATCATCAAATGGAAGGACCTCCACGGGCTCATCGAGGTCGCCATCGACCGCTGCGAGGATGTCGCGAACATCGTCGAGACGATCGTGGTGAAGCACAAGTAGGTGGAGAGCGGGACCATGATCGTCGTCGCGGTCGTCGTCCTCGGACTCATGTTCGAGTTCGTGAACGGCTTCCACGACGCGGCGAACGCCATCGCGACGGTCGTCGCGACCCGCGTCCTCACGCCGTTCCAGGCGCTGCTGATGTCGGGCACCCTCAACCTCGTCGGGGCGCTCGCCGGCACGGCCGTCGCGACGACCGTCGCGAAAGGCATCGTCGACAGCACCCGGGTCACCCAGGACCTCGTCCTCGCGGCGCTCATCGCGGCGATCGCCTGGGATCTGATCACGTTCTACGCCGCGTTGCCGACCTCCTCGAGCCACGCCCTCATCTTCGGGATGATCGGCGCGGCCGTGTCGGTCCACGGGTGGAATGTGATCATCGCGCCCGGCGTCGAGAAGACCAGCGCGGCGATCGTCGTGTCCCCGACCATGACGTTCGTGATCGGATACGTCCTGATGCTCGTCCTGTACTGGGCCCTCCGGGGTGTCTCGTACACCTTCGTGAACCGCTTCTTTGGGAAGGCCCAGATCCTGTCGAGCGCGTGGATGTCGTTCACCCACGGCGGCAACGACGGTCAGAAGACGATGGGCATCATCTCGCTCGCGCTCGCGGGTGGCGGCTTCGTCGCGAACGCCGGCGACATCCCCGACTGGGTCAAGATCGCCTGTGCGCTCGCGATCGGCCTGGGTACCTTCACCGGCGGATTCCGGATCATCAAGACGATGGGCATGCGGATCACGCTGCTCAAGCCGATCAACGGGTTCGCGGCCGAGACGACCGCGGGCGTCGTCATCGAGATCGCCACGCGGCTCGGCATCCCGATCTCCACCACGCATGCGATCTCCGGAGCGATCCTCGGGGTCGGGGCGACGCGGCGCCTCTCCGCGGTCCGCTGGGGCATCGCCGGCCGGATCGTCTCCGCCTGGGTCCTGACCATTCCCGGCTGCTTCATCTTCGGCTGGGTCGCGGCGTCGCTGATCCACGCGATCGGGATCCACGTCTGAGGCTCCGCCCGCGCGGCGCGGACGTCCACGACCAGGGCGGCGGGACCGGCGCGTCCGGTGCGATCGAGGCCGAGCGCGATCGGCTGCGAACGGTCCTGGCCGAGCTCGCCGAGGCGATCATCCTCGCCGGCCCCGACGACGTGATCCTGCTTGCGAATCCGGCGGCGACGGTCGTGCTCGGCGCGGATCGGCTGGTCGGCCGGCGCCTGGTCGAGGTCGTGCGCGACCACGAGATCCTCGAGGCGATCGACGCCGCGCGCCGCGGCGGCGAGACCGCCCGCGAGCTGGAGCGCGACGGCGGCCGTCGGGTGCTCCGGATCGGCGCGCGGTCGCTGGCCGGCGGCGAGCTGCTGCTCACGCTCCAGGATCTGAGCGCGGTCCGGCGGCTCGAGACGCAGCGCCGCGACTTCGTCGCCAACGTCTCACACGAGCTGCGCACGCCGCTCTCGGCCCTGAAGGCGATGGTCGAGACGCTGCGCGCCGGCGCGATGCACGACCGGGCGGCGGCCGACGATTTCCTGGCGCGGATGGACCACGAGGTGGATGGGCTCACCGACCTCGTCGGCGATCTGCTCGCGCTCACGCGGATGGAGTCCGGCGAGGACACCCTCGAGCGTGCCGAGGTGGATGCGGCCGATCTCGTACGCGAGGCGGCGGCACGGCTCGAGCCGCTCGCCACACGCGCGCAGATCCGCCTCGCCACCGCGACGGACGCAAGCGGTGCCCGCGTGCGGGTCGACCCCGCGCGGATGGCCCAGGTCCTCGCGAACCTCGTGCACAACGCGATCAAGTTCACGCCGGCCGGCGGCACCGTCACACTCGGCACGACCGCCACCCCGACCGACGTCACGCTCTTCGTACGCGACACCGGCGCGGGCGTCGACCCCGCCGATCTCGAGCGCATCTTCGAGCGGTTCTTCAAGTCGGACCCCTCGCGCGCGACCGGCGGCACGGGGCTCGGCCTCGCGATCGCGAAGCACGCGGTGCAGGCCCACGGCGGGACGATCGGTGCCGCGAGCGGCGGCCGCGGTCAGGGCGCGACGTTCTCCGTGACGCTGCCGCGCTCCGCGTAGGCTCGACCCCGTGCGCAGCATCCTCGTCGTCGATGACGAGACGAACCTCCGCCACACGCTCGCGTACGCGCTGCGCCAAGAGGGCTACCTGGTCCTGACCGCGGAGGACGGCGAGGCCGCGCTCGAGAGCTTCAAGGCGAACGCGCCGGAGCTCGTGATCCTCGACCTCATGCTGCCCAAGGTCGACGGCCTCGAGGTGTGCCGGCGGATCCGGCGCCAGAGCGACGTGCCGATCCTCATGCTCACCGCGCGCGACTCCGAGCTCGACCGGGTCGTCGGCCTCGAGATCGGCGCCGACGACTACCTCGTGAAGCCGTTCTCGATGCGCGAGCTCGTGGCGCGCGTCCGCGCGATGCTCCGGCGGGCATCGCGCGTCGCCGAACCACCGACGCTGGAGGTCATCGACCTGCCCGGCCTGCGCCTCGACGTGCCGAAGCGCCGGGTCACGGCCGATGGCCGCGCGGTGTCGCTCACCGCGAAGGAGTTCGATCTGCTTGCGTACCTGGCCGGCCGGCCGGGCCAGGTCCTCAGCCGCGACCAGATCGTCGCGGGCGTGTGGGGCGCGGACTTCGCGGGTGACCCGCGCACCGTCGATACGCACGTGAAGACCCTGCGCGAACGGCTCGGCGACGACGCCGACCGGCCCCGCTGGCTCGAGACCGTGCGCGGGGTCGGCTACCGCATGCGGGAGCCTCCGGCGGGCTAGGCCGACACAGTTCACCGTGCCTTCACACCGGCCGCACCGCACGTCCGCCGGATGCGAAGCCCGGGGCCTGATGCTGATCGCGAACGAAGATCAGTGATGAGCGGGAGGGTGTCCCTTGATCAAGCGTGGGGTCATGGCGCTTCTTGCGATCGGCATCGTCACGGCGGCCTGTGGCGGAGCAGCCGGCCCGGCTGGCCCGGGGCCCGCGAGCAGCGGCGCCGCGTCGAACGTCTGCTTCCCGGTCACCGGGAAGTGCCCGGCTGAGGCGCAGCAGCTCACCGGCGCCGGCTCGACCTTCGCGGCGGTCATCTACACGAAGTGGGCCGACCAGTACAGCAGCCTCACCGGAGTGCAGATCAACTACCAGAGCGTGGGCTCCGGCGCCGGCATCAAGTCGCTGACCGACAAGACGGTCGACTACGGCGCGACGGACGGACCGATGACCGACAAGCAGCTCGCGGACGCCAAGGCGCCGGTCCTGCATCTGCCGATGGTGATGGGCGGGGTGGTCCCGACCTACAACATCCCCGGCGTGACCGCGACGCTGAAGTTCACGCCGGACGCGCTCGCCGGCATCTACCTCGAGACCATCAAACGGTGGAACGATCCGAAGATCGCGTCCGTGAACCCCGGCGTGAGCCTCCCCGACCAGCCGATCACGACCGTCCACCGCTCGGACGGGTCGGGCACGACGTACACCTGGACCGACTACCTCTCGAAGGTGAGCCCGGAGTGGAAGACCAAGGTCGGATTCGGGACCTCGGTCAACTGGCCGGGCGGCATCGGTGGCAAGGGGAACGAAGGCGTGGCCGGCAGCGTCAAGCAGACGCCGTACTCGATCGGCTACGTCGAGATCATCTACGCGATCCAGCAGAAGCTCGGCTACGGCTGGGTCCAGAACGCGAAGGGCACGTTCGTGGAGCCGACGCTCGACTCGGTGTCGAAGGCGGCGGCCGGGATCACGCTGCCGGATGACCTGCGCGTCTCGATCACCAACTCGGCCAACCCGGACGCCTATCCGATCTCGACGTTCACCTGGACGCTCGCCTACGCGGAGATCCCGGACCGGTCGAAAGCCCTCGCCATCGCGCGGTACTTCTGGTGGAGCATCCACGAGGGCCAGGCCTTCGCCAAGGATCTCGGCTACGCGCCGCTTCCGGCGGACGTGGTCGCGAAGACCGAGGCCAAGATCCGCTCGATGACCTCCGGCGGCACGCCGGTCCTCCCCCGGTAGCGCGTTGATCCGCAACGCCGACCGTGCGTTCGCCGCGGGCGTGACGGCACTGGCCCTGCTGGTGCCGCTCACGCTCGCGTCCATCGTCGTCCTGCTCGTCGCGGAATCCTGGACCGCGATCACCCGCTACGGGCTCTCGTACTTCACGACGAGCGTCTGGGATCCGGTGCACCTCGTCTTCGGCGCCGCCGCCTACGCCTACGGGACGCTCGTCACCACCGCGGTCGCGATCGCGCTCGCCGTCCCCGTCGCCATCGGCGCGGCGGTCTTCCTGACCGAGTTCGCGCCGCGCTGGCTGCGCGGCCCGGTCGCCTACGTGATCGAGCTGCTCGCCTACATCCCGAGCATCGTCTACGGGCTCTGGGGGATCTTCGTGCTCGTCCCGGCCATGCGCTCGCACGTCGAGCCGTTCCTGCAGGCCACGGCCGGGCGCGTGCCGGTGATCGGGCATCTGTTCAGCGGGCCGCCCGTCGGTCTCGATCTGCTCACCGGCGGCGTGATCCTCGCGATCATGATCCTCCCGATCCTGCTCGCGATCACGCGCGCGGTGCTGCGGGCGGTGCCGCCGACGCAGCGCGAGGCGATGATCGGCCTGGGTGCGACCCGCTGGGAGGCCGTGCGCCGCGCCGTCCTCCCGTACGCCCGGCCGGGGATCATCGGCGGTGTCGTCCTCGGCGTCGCTCGGGCGTTCGGCGAGACGATGGCCGTGACGCTCGTGGTGGGCAACTCGTCGCGCGACATCAGCGGCTCGCTCTTCACGCCCGGCTACACCATGGCGTCCGCGATCGCGAACCAATTCACCGAAGCCGACAGCGACGTGTACTTCAGCGCGATCGTCGAGATCGCCCTCGTGCTGCTCGTCGTGGCGCTCGTGGTCAACGGCATCGCCCGGCTGCTCATCACCCGGGCGGTCGCGGGGCGCCCGACCGGGTTGGTCGTCTGATGGCCGCGACCGTCACGACCGCGCGATTCGTCGCGCCCGACCGGCATCGGGTCTCGGCCGCCAGGCGCGTCCGCGAGCGGGTCCTCGTATCGCTGCTCCTGTTCGCGACGATCGCGTCGGCGGGTCTGCTGGTCGTCATCCTCGGGTACATCGTCGTTCGCGGCCTCCCCGCGCTCGACCTCGCGTTCTTCACCCAGCGGCCCAAGCCGTTCGGCGAGACCGGCGGCGGCGTGGCTCCTGCGCTCACCGGGACGCTGCTGCTCGGCGCGCTGGCGGCCGCGATCGCGATCCCGGTCGGCCTCGCGGCCGCGATCTTCGTCGTCGAGTACCGCTCGGGCCGCTTCGCCGGTCCGGTGCGCTTCGCCGCCGAGCTCATCGCCGGGCTGCCGTCGATCGTCGTGGGCGTGTTCGTGTGGGCCTTCCTCGTCCGGAACGTCGTGGGCCACTACGCCGGGCTCGCCGGCGCCCTCGCGCTCGCGATCATCATGGTGCCGATCATCGCGCGCACGGTCGAGGAGGTCCTCCGGCTCGTGCCGCAATCGCTCCGCGAGGCGGCCCTGTCGCTCGGCGCGCCACGCTGGCGGGTCATCCTGTCCGTGGTGCTTCCGAGCGCCCGGGCCGGCATCGTCACGGCCTCGGTCCTGGCGATCGCGCGCGCGGCCGGCGAGACCGCGCCGCTCCTCCTCACGACGCTCGGCAATCAATTCTTCAGCACCGACTTGCTGCGGCCGATCGCCGCGCTGCCGCTCCAGATCTACCAGTACGCGGTCTCGCCGTACGACGACTGGCACACCAAGGCCTGGGGCGCGTCGCTGCTCCTCGTCGCCGTCATCGGCCTGCTCAGCCTGATCCTCCGCGTGGCGACGAGGCGAACAATGGCATGACGATGCTCGAACGCTCCGCACCGCCGCCAAAGACCGGTCCGCGGCCGCCGCATCCGACCGCGCCGGCCGCTCCGGCCGAGCGCGCCGTGGGGGTCGAGCGGCTGTCGGCGTGGTACGGCGCGGTCCAGGCGGTCGGCGAGGTCAGCCTCGACATCGCGACCGGCGCGGTCACCGCGATCATCGGCCCGTCCGGCTGCGGCAAGTCGACGCTGCTGCGGTGCCTGAATCGCATGCACGAGGTCACGCCCGGCGCGCGGGTCCAGGGTCAGGTGTTCCTCGGAGCGCAGGACATCTACTGGCCCGGCACCGACCCGGTCGAGGTCCGCAGCATGGTCGGCATGGTCTTTCAGAAGCCGAACCCGTTCCCGATGATGACCGTCTACGAGAACGTCGCGGCCGGCCCGCGGCTGCGCGGCTGGAAGATGGATCGTGCGCGGATGGACGAGCTCGTGGAGCGCAATCTCCGGCGCGCGGCCCTGTGGGACGAGGTGAAGGACCGGCTCGGCAGGTCCGGCGCCGCGCTCTCCGGCGGCCAGCAGCAGCGGCTCTGCATCGCGCGGGCGCTCGCGACCGATCCGTCCGTGCTCCTGATGGACGAGCCTGCCTCGGCGCTCGACCCCATCGCGACCTACAAGATCGAGGAGCTCGTCCGCGAGCTCGCGAGCGAGGTGACCATCGTGATCGTGACCCACAACATGCAGCAGGCGTCGCGCGTGTCGCAGCGGACGGCGTTCATGCTCGCGGCCGACGACGGTGTCGGCCGGCTCGTCGAGTACGGCCGCACCGACGACATCTTCACGAACCCGCGCGACTCCCGGACCGAGGCCTACATCACCGGGCGGTTCGGGTGATGACGACGATCCACCAGCGGGCCGGCCTCGATCAGGGGCTCGAGCAGCTGCGCCGCGACCTGCGTCGCCTCGCGAGCATGGTCGACGTCGCGATCGAGAAGAGCGTCGCGTCGCTCGCGCGCCTCGACCGCGCCGGCGCCGAGCAGGTGATCGTCGCCGACAAGGACATCAACGACCTCCGCTACTCGATCGAGGACGCGGCCGTGCACATCATCGCGATGCAGCAGCCGATCGCCGGCGACCTGCGCTTCGTGATCGCGGTCCTGATGGTCGCGAGCGAGCTCGAGCGCATGGGCGACTACTGCGTCGGCATCGCGAAGATCACGAAGCTGCACGGCAGCCGGCCGCTGCTGAAGCCGCTCATCGACATCCCGCGGATGGCGGAGTCGGTGCGCGGGATGCTCCGTGGCTCGGTCGACGCGCTGATCACGAAGAACGCGTTCCTGGCCGAGGCGATCGCCACGCAGGACGATGAGATCGACCGGCTCTACGACCAGATCTACCGCGAGCTGCTCACCTACATGCTCGGCGACCCGACGACCATCGACCGCGCCACCTGGCTGCTCTGGGCCGCGCACAACCTCGAGCGGATGGGCGACCGGGTGCAGAACATCTGCGAGCGGACGGTGTACGAGGCGACCGGCGTGCTGAAGGAGTTCGGCGGACGCGGTGGCGACGACGATGCGCGCCACAACGACGCCTAGCGCGCGACGCCGGCGAGCTCGGGCAACCTGAACAGCTCGTCCAGCGAGCCGATGACGTGGTCCGGCACCGCATCATCGGTGGCGTTCGCGACCGCGGCCTGATCGGTCAGCCCGGTCGTGATGAGGACGCCGACCGCGCCGACCCGGTGCGCCGCCACGATGTCGTACTCGGTGGCGTCGCCGACCACCACGACCGGTCCCTCCGGGTCGCCGGCCCGGCGGATCGCCTCCAGGAACAGGAACGGCTCGGGCTTCCCGATGCAGAGGGCCTCCCGGCCGCTCGCCACCTCGAGCGCCGTCACGATGCTGCCGGCACCGGGCAGCAGGCGGCCCTCGACCGGATAGGCGCGGTCTTTGTTCGACGCGATGAACCGCGCGCCGCCCAGCAGCGCCCGCTGCGCCTCCGCGAGGCGGGCGTAGGTGAGGTGCAGGTCGAGACCGACGACGACCGTGTCGGGGATCGGCGGGAGCTCCACGTGCGTGAGGTACTCGCGCATCGCGGCCGGGGTCACGCCGTCGGCGGCCGCGTCGGGCGGCGGGTGCGCGCCGGGGAGCTCCTCCGCCGGTCGCACGCCGATGCCGACGGCCCGGATCTCGTCGCGCAAGCCGTTCGCACCGACAACGAAGACGTCATTCGGCTTCGGCGCCAGCCGCTCGAGGTAGTGGGCCGTCGCGTACGCGCTCGTGACGACGTGTTCCAGGTCGCCGCCGAGCCCGAGCGTGGTGAGTCGCGCGACGTACTCGAGGCGCGAGGCGGTCGAGTTGTTGGTCGCGAAGAACACCTGCCAGCCGGCGGACCGCAGTCGGGCCAGGGTCTCGCGCGCATGCGGCATGACCACGTTGCCGCGGTAGAGGACGCCGTCCATGTCGAAGATCGCGACCGGCATCAGAGCGCCGCTTTGTACAACGCCTCGAGGTCGGGCTGCGCGGTCGGGCGCGGGTTCACCAGGATGTTCCCCGACAGCATGGCGTCCTTCGCCATGTCCGGGATGCGCGCCTCGTCCATCCCGACCGTCGCCAGGTGCGCCGGGATGCCGATGGTCTCGTTCAGCTCGAACACGTGCGCGACCGCGGCCTTCGCGTCCTTCGTCGTCCCCAGCGCCGCGCCGATGGTCGCGTAGCGGTCCGGCGCGGCGGTGCGGTTGAAGTCCATGACGTGCGGCAGGAGCGCCGCCACCGCGGTCCCGTGCGCGACGTGGCACCACCCGCCCAGCGGGAGCGCCATCGCGTGGACGTTGCCGAGCCGCGTGTTGCTGAACGCGAGGCTCGCGGTGACGACCGCGCGCATCATCGCCTCGCGGGCGTCGATGTCCGAGCCGTCCTTCACCGCGCGCGGCAGGGCCCACGCGGCGTCGCGGATGGCCTCGAGGGCCAGCAGCTCGGTCATCCGGTACGCGTTCTTGGACGTGAACGACTCGATCGCGTGGACGAGCGTGTCCATGCCGGTGATCGCCGTGAGGAACGGCGGCAGGCCGACGGTGAGCTCGGGGTCCTCGAGCGCGAACAGCGCGGTCGCGTTCGGGCTGATGATCACGAGCTTCTTGTGCTGGTCGGGGTCCGCGATGACGGAGTTGATCGTGATCTCGGCGCCGGTGCCCGCGGTCGTCGGGATCGCGATCACCGGCGCGGCCAGCTTCGGGACCTTGTCGACGCCGATGTAGTCGAGGACGGTGCCGCCGTTCGCGAGGAGCACGGCCGCCATCTTCGCCGTGTCGATCGACGATCCGCCGCCCACGGCGACGAAGCTGTCGGCGCCGGCCTCCTTCGCGCGCTCGTAGGCGCGCTGGACCTCGGCGACGCCGGGGTCGGGCACGACCTGGTCGTAGATCTCATACGGGACCTTCGCCTCGCGGAGCCTCTCTTCGAGCGGCGCGAGGAGACCGGCCTTGACGATCCCGGGGTCGGTCACGATGAGGACCTTCTTCGCCCCGACCTGCCGCAGCGGCTCGGCCAGCGTCAGCGCGACGCCGCGCCCGAACTGGATGCGCGTGGGGATGCGGAACACGTCGATGCGGCCGGGCATGGCGGGAGCGTAGCCTCGCGCCGTGACGGATGCCACGCCGCTCCTCGAGCTCGGCCTGGTGCTGTTCACCGCCGCGCTCCTCGGCGCGGTCGCGCGACGGTGCGGGCTGCCGGCGATCGTGGCGTACCTGCTGGTCGGCCTCGCCGCGGGTCCGTTCACCCCGGGCCACGTCGTCGACCGCCATCAGCTCGAGCTGCTCGCGGACGTCGGCGTGATCCTGCTGCTGTTCGAAGTCGGGATCGAGCTGGACGTGCGCGCGCTGCGACGCGACGAGCCGCCCGGGTTGCTCATCGCCGCGCCGGTACAGGTGGTCGTGTGCGTCGCCGCCGGCGCGGGGATCGCGGTGGCGTCGGGGCTGTCGCTTCCGGGCGCGCTGACGATCGGTCTCGCCACCGCACTCTCGTCATCCGTCGTGGTCGTGAACATGAGCCGGAGCCGCAAGCGGACGCTCGACGACCGCACCGGCCGCACGCTCGTCGTCTGGGCGGTGCTGCAGGACGCGGTGAGCCTGCTGGCGGTCGCGCTGCTGGCGGCGCTCCTCGACCCGTCCGGCGGCGGCATCGGGATCGCGCTCGCGCGCCTGGCCCTCTTCGCGATCGTCGCGAGCCTCGCGCACGTGTTCGTGGTCCCGCGGCTCCTGGCCGCCGTGCGCGCCGAGGGCGACTCGTTCCTCATCATCGCGGTCTCGGTGGCGCTCCTCACCGCGGCCGCCGGCGCGGTGTTCTTCGGCGTGCCCGTCGCGCTCGCGGCGTTCGTCGCCGGCCTCGCGCTCAGCGCGGACCCCACGGCCCAGGAGGCGCGGCGAGAGGTGATCCCGTTCCGCGATCTGTTCGCGGTCCTGTTCTTCGTCGCGATCGGCACGCTCGTCGACCCGGCGGCGATCCTCGCCAACTGGCAGTGGTTCGGGCTCGGGCTCGCGCTCGTCGTCCTGAAGTCGCTCATCGCGACGGGCCTGGCCGTCGTCGCGAGGCTGCAGGTCCGCCCGCTCCAGCTCGGCGTCGGCCTCGGGCAGATCGGTGAGTTCAGCTTCGTCGTGCTCGGGCTCGGCGTCGCCGCGGGGGCGATCTCGGGCGGCATCTTCAGCGCGGTGCTCGCGGCCGCGGTCGTGACGATCGCGCTCTCGGCGATCGCCGTCCGGCTCTTCGCCGTTGACGGGGGCCGGGCCGGGGCCGGCACAGCCGGGCCCGGCCGCACGGTCTAGGGCTCGGGTCGGCCCTCGGTGTCGATCGCGTCGCCCGCGCCGGGCGGCGTCCCGCGCTGGACGGTCTTCTTCCCGCTCCGCGCGCGATACGCGCGCCACGCGCGCCCGGTCACCGCGTCACGGTGCTGCGAGCCCTCGACGTAGTCGTCGACCCGCGCGAGCACGATCGCGGTCAGCGCCGCGAGGGCGAGCCGCCAGAAGGTGAAGAACAGGAGCCGAAGGCACCCACCGAGACAGCAGCCCACGGGCGCTACTCAGCCAGTCTCATGCCACAGCCGGCGTGCGAACGATCGGCAGGGTGTGGATCGCGCGCGGCACGAGGAGCACCGACGCGCGCTGCGGCCGGCCGATGTGCTCATAGGCGATGTCGAGCGCTTCCTCGACATCGACCGCCGCACGCAGCTTCGCGAGCCGCACGACCTCGGGCGATTCCGACGCCGCGACGACGATCTGACAATGCTGCAGCGTGAGCGCGACCATCACGGCGCGCTGCTCGCCCCCCGCGAAGTGGCGGCGCGCGGCCTCGACGACCGCGGCCGGCGACTCCGCCGACTCGAGCGCGTGCAGGAACCGCTGCTCCCCCGCTCCCTCGCCGGCGCCCTCGTCGAGCTTCGCCGGCAGGATGATCGAGCCGCCTTCGCGCACGACCGGCGTCGGGGCGAAGCGCAGGTACGTCGCGGCGCGCGAGGCCTGGTAGAGGTTCACGTCCTTGGGCGCGCCGACGCCCGCGATCGCGATGTCGTACTGCTTGGAGATCGGCCGGGTGTAGATGGCCGCGGCCTTCGCGACGAGGTCGGCGAGGACCGCGTCGGGATCGCCCGACGCGACGGCGACGACGCGTTCGCGGTCATCGGTCACGACGTTGATGCAGAACCGCAGGCCGGCCCGCTTCGCGATCTCGCGCACGGTCTCGTGGAACGGATTCCCGTCGATACGGCCGAGCCGCACGCCGGGGTCCTCGAGGAACCGCATCCCGTGCGTCGCGGTGATCACCGGCTCGCCGCAGCAGCCGATCGCGACGGTCTTGCGGCCGCCGGAGTAGCCCGCGTACTGGTGCGGCTCGACGATGCCGGTGGCGATGACGAGGTCCGCGTCCTTCACGATCTTCTGGGTGAAGCCCGGGACGCCGTACGGCGGGATCGGGCCGAGATCGGCCCACGCCGACGGATCGCGACCGTTCGAGTCGGCCACCCGGACGCGCGCGGTGATCGCGGCGCCGAGCTTCTCGACCTTTTCGGCGTCGGTGGTCGGCCGGTGCAGGCCGACCGCGACGAGGATCGTGATGTCCCGGTCGGCGATGCCGCCGGCGTTCAGCTCGTCGAGGAGCGGCGGGACCAGGACGTCATCGGGGCACGCGCGCGTGAGGTCGGTCACCGCGATGACCGCGCGCGGCGGCCGCGACCCGGCCGCGCGCTTCGCGTCCGCGGCCAGATCGCGCAGCCGCGTCGCGCCGAGCGGCCGGCCGAGGCTGGCCCGCGCGGCCGCGGCGAGATCGCCGACCGGCGTCGCGGGGGCGGACTCGACCACGTCCACGTCGAACCACGGCTGGACCATGAACTCCAGCTCCTCGTGGCCATACGGGACGCGGAGCATGCGCTCGTTGCCACCGGGTGCGCGCTGCACCCGATGACTTTAGGTGGTCACAATCCGAGCAGGCGAAGGACGACGAGAATGACGACGACGACGAGCAGCAGGTGGATCCAGCTGCCACCCGCGAGCCAGCCGCCGTCGCCGATGACCGCGGTCCCGCCGCGCGGACCGTAGAACCGCCCGCGTCCGAAGTACCCGAATAGCCAGAGCAGCAGGATGACGACGATGAGGAGCTCGAGCAGACCCATGCAGACCCTCCAATGGGGCTCGGCCGAGGCCGGCGACGCCGGCCAGGCCCCACGATCCCGTGGCTAGCCCGTTCGCTGGTTGGGTAAGCACGGCCGATGCCGTGCGGGCGACGGCCAAGAAGCTCGAGAAGCTGGCCGCCCTGGGTGCCTACATCCGGGGTCTCGACGACATCGATCTGGCCGTCGCCACGCGCCTGTTCGCCGGTGTCCCGTTCCCGCGGACCGACGAGCGCGTCCTGGCGGTCGGCTGGCGCGCGCTGCTCGACGCGGTCATGGCCCGGACCGGCGCGACCGGTGACGCCATCGACGCCTCGTACCGGCGGCACGCCGATCTC
The DNA here is from genome assembly GCA_035935465.1 of Candidatus Limnocylindria bacterium. GTDB lineage: Bacteria > Chloroflexota > Limnocylindria > P2-11E > P2-11E > UBA4735. Next base: position 22,868 of record DASYXA010000074.1, read on the forward strand.
GGCGACGTGGCCGCCGAGGTGGCCGAGCGGTCGACGACGCCGCCCGTGCCGCCGCCGCTGACGCTCGGCGACGTAGCCGGC
>DASYXA010000075.1:0-11302 GCA_035935465.1 Candidatus Limnocylindria bacterium
TCGGCCGGGGTGGGCCACGCCCGCGCCGGCCGCACGGAGGGCGCGGACCTCGCGCTGCGACAGCTCGCGCCACTTCCCGACCGGCAGCGCGCCGAGGGCGAGCGGACCCATGCGCACGCGGCGCAGGCGCGTGACGCGAAGACCGACCGCGGCGCACGTCCGGCGGACCTGCCGCTTCCACCCGGTGCGCAGGACGAGCCGCAGGCGTCGGGGCGCGACGAGCCGCAGCCCGTACAGCGTGCCGACCCCTTCTTCTAGCCGCACGCCGCGGCGGAGCGCCGAGAGCTGCTCGGCCGTCGGCTCGGGCTCGACGTCGACCTCGTACTCGCGCTCGTGGCCGAACCGGGGATGGAGCACCCGCTCGGCCCAGGCACCGTCGTTCGTCAGCAGCAGCAATCCCTCGGAGTCCGCGTCCAGCCGGCCGACGGGGTACAGGCGCTCGCGCGCCCCGACGAGTGACACGACCGTCGGACGGCCCCGCTCATCGCGCGCGGTGCTCACGGTGCCGGCCGGCTTGTTCAGCAGCACGTACCGGTGCGCGACCGCCGTCGCGCCGCGCGCGCCGTCGATCTCGAGCGGAGCGTCCGGCGCGAGCTTCTCCCCGATCACGATCCGCCGTCCGCCGCTGGTCACGCGCCCGGCGGCGATGAGCTGCTCTGCGTGGCGGCGCGACGCGACGCCACGCTCCGACAGGAGCTTCTGCGCGCGCGCCGCGGCGGGCTTCATGTGCTCCGCACCGCGTCGTCGCTGCGGACCCCTTCGGGCGACAGCACGGTCGGGAGCTCGCCGAGCGACGTCAGGCCGAAGCACTCGAGGAACTCCCAGGTCGTGCCGTACTCGAACGGGCTGCCCGGCGCCTCCCGCCGGCCGAGCTCCTCGATGAGCCGGCGCGACATCAGGGTGTAGATCGTCTGGTCGCAGTTCACGCCGCGGATCGACTCGACCTCGGCGCGCGTCACGGGTTGGCGGTAGGCGACGACCGCGAGCGTCTCGAGCGCGGCGGACGAGAGGCGCAGCCGGTCCGCGCCGAGGTACGTCGCGACGTACGGCGCCATCTCGGGCGCGGTCACGATCTGCCAGTCGTCGCCCTCGTGCTGGAGCCGGAGCCCGGTGCCCCGATACCACTCCTCGAGCTCGGCGAGCGCCTCGGTCACGACCTTGGGGCCGCCGCCGATCGTCTTCGCCAGCTCGCCGCGGCTCACCGGCTTCTCGGCGACGAAGAGCACGGCCTCGACGGCCGCCGCGATCGCGGAGCGCGTCATTCGGGAAGACCCTCCATCCGCCTGACCTTCCGCTCGATGCGGATCTCGCCGAACAGCTCGTCCTGCGTGATGTCGATGACCAGCCGGCGATAGAGGTCGAGCAGCGCGATGAACGTCACGATCGCGTAGCCGAGCGTCGGCCGGTCACCGAGGAGCGTAACGAACGTCACCGAGTGCTGTTCGACGATGAGCGCCTCGATCTCAGCGGTCCGCTGCTCGACGGAGTACCGCTCCCCTGGGAGCGCGATCTCCTCTTCGCTCCTGCGGGTCAGCGCGAGCACCTTCAGCCAGGCGGCCGCGAGCGCGTCGGGGTCGCCACCCTTCGGCGGGAGGTCCACGGTGCCGCCCTCGCGGTGGAACGCCCGCTCGCCCGCGCGCATACGATCGCCGAGCGCTTCGGCGCGGCCCTTCGTCGTCGCGTACTCGATGAGCCGGAGCCGCAGCTCCTCCTCGGTATCGTTCTCCTCCGCATCCGCCGCGGGCGTGAGCGACGGCAGCAGGCTGCGCGCCTTGAGCAGCACGAGCCGCGACGCGATGTACAGGAATGCCGAGACCTCGTCCGCCGGCAGCGCCGCGAGCGCGCGGACCCGAGCGAGGTACTCGTCGGCGAGCTCGCCGAGCCGGACCGTGAAGATGTCGAGCTTCTTCTCCTCCACGAGCTCGAGGAGCAGGTCGAGCGGACCTTCGAACCCGGCCACGCTCACCTCGGGCGGGCGCGGACCGACCGGCATCACGGCAGCGCTTCGTGATCCGCCCGCGCCAGACGCCGTGCGTCCTCGCTGCGCGGCGGGCTGTGGTGCCCGGCGATGAGGAACACGACGCGATCGGAGGCACCCTGGCGGCGCGCCATCTCGGCCCCGAGCCGGGCGTGGTCGAGGTAGCGCGCGAACGTCGAATCCCCGCGCGCGAGCTCGCGGCGCACCCGTGGGGCGAACCGCGCGAGCAGGACGCCCGCGACGCGGTGCCACACCTGGGTGGTCGCCGGCTTGGCCATGTCGTGCAGGAGCCCCGCGGTCACGAGATCCAGGTCGGCACCGAGCTCACGCAGGATGTCCGCGGTGCGCTCGGCGTGCCGCGCGTCGGCCGACGGGCCGGCCGCGACGACGCGCAGCGTCTGGCGCGCCCGACCGAGCATCAGAACAGCCGGGCGCCGACCAGGAAGTTCGCGAGCGACTGCGCCGGACCGAACACGAGCTGGCTCAGCAGACGTCCGCCGAAGAAGAGCAGGGCAAGTAGCAGCAGCGGTCCGTACTGCGAAAAGCTGCGCCAGGAATACTGCTGCCGAGGGGGGAGCAGACCGTAGATCACGTTCGAGCCATCGAGCGGAGGGATCGGAACCAGGTTGAAGATCCCGAGGATGCAGTTGTAGATGACCACATACATCAAGATCTCTTGGTACGCACCACCAAGTGTGTCCGCAACGCTGAACCGGAGCGGGATCGCGCAGAGCGCGGCGATCACGAAATTCGCGAGCGGACCCGCGATCGCCACGACGCTCACGGCGCTCGCGCCCCTCAGCCGGGACTCATTGAACGGCACTGGTTTCCCGTAGCCGAATCCGACCAAGACCAGCAGGAGCGAGCCGAAGAAGTCGAAGTGCGCGGCCGGATTCAAGGTCAGCCGGCCCATCAGGCGCCCCGTGTCATCCCCCAGTCGATGCGCCGCGTAGGCATGCATGAACTCATGGACGGTGATGCCGACGCCGATCGCCACGACGAAGCCGATGAACCGGAGCCAGGCGTCGCCGGAGGTCGGGTCCTGTAGTACGCCCTGGATCGGCGCATGCAACCCGCCCTGGAGCGCGTACAGGACCAGCAGAACGATCCCGATCAGGAGCATCGGATTCGCGCTCCCTGGTCCCCGGTAGCCACGCGCTATCACGGGGCGAAGTCTATGGCGGCGGGGGGTCCGGACGTTGACCGAACGTTGACCTTTCCCGATACCGCGCCTTCACGACAACCGGGCCACTTGATCGCTCAAATGCTCGCGTAGTCGTCCTGGCAGGGGTCACCTGAGTAGCGGTGGGAGGCGTGGGATGAAGCGCGGTGTAGTGGGGGCGATCCTGCTGTCGATCCTGGTGGTCGCGTCCGGACCGGTCGCGATCGCCGGCGAGAAGTGGTGCGAGGAAGATCCCGTCCTGACGATCGACGGGCGGACCGTGAGCTACACGGCGTCGTTGCCGTCGGCGTACGCGAACGGGACGACGATCAACTGGACGTTCCACATCCCGTCCAACGTGCTCGTCGCGGCGGCGATCACTCCACCGGCGGTCGGTTCGCCGGCGATCCCGTCGACGGTGACGATCGTGCGCGACCAGCCGGCCTACCTCCTCCTGTCCGACGCGCGCGTCATCACCACCGTCATCTACGTGGCGCGCAGCTCGTTCTCGACGAGCACGGCGGTCCAGGGCCTGAACACCTCGTGGAGCACGTACGCAGGCACGTCGAACAAGCGACAGACGATCTCGACGGGCTACAGCACCCTGCCGCGCCTCTACTAGCGGTGCGCGCACTTCGGCTCCCGCTTCGGCTGTACGTCGGCGCGGTCATCGCGGCGGGCGCCGCTGCGTTCGCGGCGGGGACGCTCGTCATGCGACCGCAGCCTGACGATCTCCTCGCCGCGATCGTCCTCGTGGGGGTCGCGGTCGCCGCGCAGCTCCGGCCGGTACACCTTACGCAGAAGACGAAGCTCACGGTCGAGGACGCCGCGACGTTCGCCGCGGCTCTGATCCTCCATCCCGCGCCGGCGATGCTCGTCGCCGGCGGCAGCACCGCGCTCGCGAGCCTTCGCGGACGATCCAGCTGGTACAACCGCGCGTTCAACTCGGCGGCGGTGACCATCGACACCGGCGCCGCTGCGATCGCCTTCACGATCCTCTCGGGCGGCGCGGGGCCCTCCGTCTCGACGCTGCCGGCGATCGCGATCGCGGCCGTTCTCAAGTTCGGACTGAACTCGACCATCGTCGACCTCGCCGTGGCGCTCCAGCTGCGACGCAGGCCGCTCGCGAAGTGGTGGGCTCGCCATCGGCGGGACGCGGTGCAGCTGCTGTCCCTGTACGTCATCGGCGCCGTGGGCGCCGTCGCCGCGAGCGACTCGCCGCTCACTCTCGCGCTGTTCGCCGTTCCGTCGACGCTGGTGCTCTTCGGTCTGCGCAACAGCGCGCGCGTGGAGGCACGCACGAAGCAGGCGGTGCACGCGCTCGCCCGGCTCATCGAGCAGCGCGACCGCTACACCTACGGCCACTCGCAGCGCGTCGCGGACTGCGCCGAGCGGCTCGCGCGCGCGATGCGCATGGATCAAGTCCAGATCGACCTCATCCGCGAGGCAGCGCTCCTCCACGACATCGGGAAGATCGCGACGCCGGACGCGGTGCTCTTGAAGCCGGGCTCGCTCGACGCGCGGGAGCAGGAGGTCATGCACGCGCACGCGGAGCAGGGGTATGCGCTCCTCGAAGACCTCCCGGCATTCTGGGAAGGAGCGGAGTTCGTGCGCTCGCATCACGAGCGCGTCGACGGCGCCGGCTACCCGCGCGGGCTCCGCGGCAGCGAGCTGCCGCTGGAGGTGTCGGTCATCGCCGTCGCCGACAGCTACGACGCAATGACGAGCGACCGCATATACCGCAAGGCGCTGCCCTGGCCTGTCGTGCGCGACGAGTTGCTCCGCGAGCGTGGCCGGCAGTGGCACGCGGCGGTGGTCGACGCCTTCCTCGCGATGATCGAGAGCGAGCGCGCGGAGGCGGCCGCCTAGCCCACGATGCGGCCGAGCACGAGCGAACGCGGCCCGACCGGCCGCGCGCTCCAGGCGAACGCGTCGCGGACCTGCGCGATCGCGGCCGCGTCGGCCGCGATGCCGGCGTGATGCACCTCGGCAAAGACGGCGCCGCGCTCGACGCGCGAGCCGACCTTCGCGTGCAACAGGATCCCGGTGCGGTGGTCGATCGGCTGGCCCTTCCGCTCGCGGCCCGCGCCGAGCCGGACAGAGGCGAGCCCGATCTCGTCGGCCGCGATCCGCCGCACGTACGCGGTCCGCTCGGCACGCAGGCTCTCGACGTGCGGCGCGCTCGGCAGCCGACGGGGATCGTCGATCATCCGGCCATCGCCGCCCTGGGCGACGACGAGCTCGCGCAGCTTCGCCAGGCCGCTGCCATCCGCGATCGCCCGGTCGATGCGCCGGCCCGCGGCGGCACGGTCGCCCGACCTGCCGCCGAGGAGGAGCATCTCGACGCCCGCGACGCGCGCGAGAGCGAGCAGGTCGCGCGGTCCGGTGCCCCGGAGCGTCGCGATCGCCTCCGCCACCTCGAGGCCGTTGCCCACCGCCAGTCCGAGCGGCTGGTCCATGTCGGTGAGCTCGCAGCGCACGGCCAGGCCGTGGGCCTTCCCGATCGCGGCCATCGTGCGCGCCAGGGTCCGCGCCTCGGGCAGGGTCTTCATGAACGCGCCGCTCCCGACCTTCACATCCAGGACCACCGCGTTCGCGCCCGCCGCGATCTTCTTCGACATGATGCTCGACGCGATGAGGGGGATCGACGGCACGGTGCCGGTCGTGTCGCGCAGCGCGTACAGCTTGCCGTCGGCGGGCGCGAGGTCGGCAGTCTGTCCGGTGACCACGATCCCGACGCGCTCCAGCTGCGCGAGGAATTCGCTGGTCGAGAGGTCGACGCGATACCCCGCGATCGACTCCAGCTTGTCGAGCGTCCCGCCCGAGAACCCGAGCCCGCGGCCGCTCATCTTCGCGACCGGCAGGCCGCACGCGGCGACGAGCGGGGCGACCACGAGCGTCGTCTTGTCGCCGACCCCGCCGGTCGAATGCTTGTCGACGACCCGGCCGAAGCGCCGCAGGTCGAGGCGCTCGCCCGACGCGGCCATCGCGGCCGTCAGCGCGGCCGTCTCGGGCAGCTCCATGCCCCGCCAGACGACGGCCATGCAGAACGCGGCCATCTGGTAGTCGGGGATCGTCCCGGCCGTGTAGCCGTCGACCAGGAACGCGATCTCGGCCGCCTCGAGGCGCGTGCCGTCGCGCTTCTTCTCGATGAGGTCGACGGTGCGCATCGTCAGAGCTTCGCCACCACGCCCGTGACGAGCGCGCCGAGCCGGGCGCCGGCCCGCTCGGCCATGGCGATGACCTGCTCGCCGGTCACGTGCTCGATCTGTCCAGGGATGCCGGTGGCCATGTCGGTGACCGTCGCGATCGCGAGGATCCGCATCCCCAGGTGGCGCGCGGCGATGACCTCGGGCACGGTGCTCATCCCGACCGCGTCCGCGCCGAAGCCGCGCAGCATCCGGAGCTCCGCGGGCGTCTCGAAGCTCGGCCCGGCCACCCCGACGTAGATCCCCTCGCGCAGGTCGGGATCGACCGACTTCGCGATCGCGCGCAGCTCGTCGGTATACGTTCCGACCATGTCGGGGAAGCGCGGACCGATCCGCTCGTCGTTCGGGCCGCGGAGCGGGTTCGCGGGCATGAAGTTGATGTGGTCCGCGAGCAGCATGAGGTCGCCGGCCTTGAACGCCGGGTTCAGGCCGCCGCAGGCGTTCGTGAGGATCACCGTCCCGATCCCCCACGCCTTGAACACGCGCACCGGGAACGTCACCGCGTTCATGTCGTAGCCCTCGTAGTAGTGCAGGCGCCCGCTCATGACCGCGACGCCCTTCCCGCCGAGCGATCCCACGACGAGCTCGCCCGAGTGGCCCGGCGCGGTGCTGCGCTCCCAGCCCGGGATGTCGGCGTACGGGATCCGCGTCGCGCCGCCGACCTCGCCGGCCAGCCCGCCGAGGCCCGAGCCGAGCACGATCGCGACGACCGGCTGGACCGTCGTCCTCGAGCGGATCGCGGCCACCGCGGCGAGCGGATCGAGCGCCATCAGAGCGGCTGCGCCACTAGGAAGGCCCGCCCTCTTCCTTGAGGATCTTCTTGCGCAGCAGCGTAAGGAACGGACGCATCGTCGCCGTTCGGACGAACCGCGCGACGGCCGTCGCGCGGCGGACCTCGATCCGGTCACCGACGTGGAGGTCGTGCTCCTCCTGGCCGTCGAGCGAGAGGCGTGCCGGCTCGTCCTGCACCTCGAGCGAGATCGTCTGATCGATGTCGAGCACGACCGCATTCGGGAACGACAGGTGCGGCGCGATCGGGACGATCATGATCGCGCGCGAGGACGGGATGATGAGCGGGCCGCCGACCGACATGCCGTACGCGGTGCTCCCCGTGGCCGTGGCGACGATGAGCCCGTCGGCCCAATAGACGGTGAACGGCGCACCGTCGATCTTCACCTCGATGTGGATCGACCGGACCTCCGTGCCCCGCGCGACCACGACGTCGTTCAGCGCGAGCGCATCGAGATCGGGACCGCCCTTCCGCGACACCCGCGCCTCGAGCAGCGTGCGCTCCTCGGTCGTGCACCGGCCGGCCGCGATCTCGGCGAGGAAGCCATCGAGCTCCTCGAGCGACCCGCCGGCGAGGAAACCGAGGCGCCCGAGGTTCACGCCGAGGATCGGGATCGCGAGCGGTGCGAGCACGCGCGCCGCCCGCAGCATCGTGCCGTCCCCGCCGAAGACGATCGCGACCTCGACGCCCGCGACCTCCCGCGCGAGGTCAGGCGAGTCGAGCCGCACCTCCGCGACCGCGTGGCCCGCCGCGCGCGCGCGCTTCGCCGCGTCGGCGGCGGCATCGATCGCGACGCCCCAGTCTGGCCGCACGGCGAAGGCGAGCTTCACTCGGCGGCCTCCGCTGCGCGTTCGCGGATACGGCCCGGGCTCAGGCCGGGATCGCCCTGCCTGCAGTGCACGAAGATCTCGCGGTTCCCATCGCGGCCTGCCAGCCGCGATGGAACGATCGCCACGACCCCGACGCCGACGGCCGTGAACGCCTCGGCGACCGCGACCGCCGCGGCCGCGCGAGCCTTCGCGTCGCGCACGACGCCCCCGCGACCGACGGCCTCGCGGCCGGCCTCGAACTGCGGCTTCACGAGCGCGAGGACGTCGCCGCCCTCGCGCAGGTGGCGGAACGACGGCAGGAGCGCGATGCGCAGCGAGATGAACGACAGGTCGGCGACGACGAGATCGACCGGCTCCGGCAGCTCGAACCCCTCGCGCGCGTTCACGCCTTCGCGCGCGACGACCCGCGGATCGGTCCGGAGCTTCCAGTCGAGCTGACCCTTCCCCACGTCGATCGTGTACACGCGTACCGCGCCGCGCTGCAACAGGCAGTCGGTGAACCCGCCGGTGGACGATCCGACGTCCAGCGCGACCACGCCGGCAACGGCGATGCCGACCTCGTCGAGCGCCGCGTCGAGCTTCTCGCCGCCCCGCGAGACGAAACGCGGGCCGCGCGCGATCGTGATCGCCGCTTCATCCGAGACCGGCGCCGCCGCGCGATGGGCGACCTCACCGTCGACGCGAACGGCGCCCGCGAGGATGAGCGCCTGGGCGCGCTCGCGGCTCGGCGCGAGCGACCGTTGGACGAGCAGCTGGTCGAGGCGCGTGCGCGCTGCCATCACCGGCGAAAGCCTATCCCTAGACTTCGCGCGATGCCGAAGCGTTTGCCCCGTCCGCGCACGCTCAAAGGAGATCCGAAGCTCGCCTACTACGACTCGGCCGGCGGCGCCCCCGGCGAGCCACCGATCGTGCTCCTCCACGGCGCGACCTTCCGGAGCGAGGATTGGGAGAACATCTTCCCCCGGCTCGCGACGCGCTATCGCGTCATCGCATACGACGCGCGGGGTCATGGCAAGAGCGGTCGCGCGACGAGCTACACGATCGGCGCTCTCGCCGACGACCTGCTCCGGATCATCGACGCCGTCGCCGGCGGCGACGCGATCGTGATCGGGCACTCGCTCGGCGGATCCACGGCGCTCGTCGCCGCCGCGACGCGGCCGTCGGCCATCCGCGCGCTGGTCCTCGAGGACCCCGTGGTGGACAACTGGGATCGCGACTGGCGCGCGCAGTACTACCGGGACGTCCGCGCCGCGATCGAGCGGGCCGGCGACCCGTCGGCATTCAAGCGCGCGGTCGCGTCGGTGCCGTTGCCGGCCCGCGGTCCCCGCGGGGAACGCACCGTCGGCGAGGTCCGCGGGTTCTACTCGGCCGACCGACTCGCGACGTACTACAAGGACGTCGATCCCGCGTTCGTGGAGCAGTTCGGCCACACGCGGCCCGATGGTCACGAGCAGGTCGTGAGCGCCGTGCCGCCGATGCCGACGCTCCTCCTCGCGGCGCACGCCGCGGACGGGAGCGCCCTGAACGAGGGCGAGGCCGAGGCGCTGGTGCGGAAGTGGCCCGACGCCCAGCTGGTGAAGTTCCCGGCCGTCGGCCATCGGATCCACGGCCTGCGGCCCGAGCCGTTCCTCGAGGCGCTCGAGCCGTTCCTCAGAACAGCGAGAGCCGCGGCGTAGGCCGCGGCTCCGCGCGTCGATCCGTTCTCGGTCGCCCCTAGCGGACGGTGATGGTCCAGAACACGCCGGCATCCTCGAGCCAGGTCGCGCCATCGACCACGCCCCGCACGTCGAGGCGATAGGTGCCGGGCGTCGCGGGCGCGTGGATCTGGAACTGGAACCAGCCGATCTGGCCGGGTCCGACGTACGCGGTCGACTGCGTCGCGAGACGATTGCCGACCCCGAGCTCGGGATGCGTCGCATCGAGCGGCGAGCTCGTGCCGAGGTTCGCCTGCTGCCCGGGGCTGCCGGTGTACCAGCCGCGGTAGCCGGTGTTGCGGAACGCGACGACGAGCGTGGTGGTCTGACCCGGCGCGAGCGTCGGGTCGGGGCTCTGCCCGGCCCACGCGGAGTGGAAGCCCTGATCGAACGTGGCGACGGAGGCGGCCGCGGCGCCCTGAGCGATCCCGCCGAAGTCCGCGGCCCAGTACCAGCCGTAGGCCGAGCCCGCGCCGTACGAGCGGCCGATGCCGATCGCCCGGTACGCCGGGTTCGTGAGGACCGCGAGGTGCGCGGGGCTGTTGATCCAGCCCTGCAGGACCTGCGCGGCGCTCGTGTAGCCCGCGGCGAGATCCTCGCCGGCCCACGTGGCGAACGCGGGGTAGCCCGCGTCGGCCATGCGCTGCGTCGGCGAGCGACCGTCGAGCGAGGTGTGGGCGAAGTAGTTGTTCGCGGACATATCGGTGGCCATCCACTTCGCGGCGAGCGTGAGCGAATCGGAGACGATGAGCGTCGACAGACCGCGCGCTGCGCGGAAGCCATTCACCTGCGCGAGGAGATCGTTCTCCCCACCGTCGAGCGTGGCGGCGCGGGCGACGATCCCGCCTCCAGCGAGCTCCGCGAACGCGATGAGCAGCAGCGCGATCGATGCGACCTTCCGCATGGTGTCCCTTCCCCGGCCGCACGAGCGGCCGCGCGTCGTTCAGCGACGCGTCTAGGAAGGTAACGGCGTTCGTTGCGCGAACGTTGCCCGATCGTTACGCCCGGGGGCGGTTACATACCCCGGCGAGACCTTGGGCTCGCTAGGCCGGTGGGCGCTTGGCCTGCTGGGCCAGCGCGTCCGCGAGCTTCGTGATGCGCTGGTCCGCGGCGTCGAGCCGCGCGGTGCACTCGGCGTAGAGCCGCAGGCCCTCCTCGTAGAGCTTCACCGCCGCATCGAGATCGAGCCGGGGATCTTCCAGCTGATCGGCGATCGCCTCCAAGCGCTCGAGCACGGCCTCGATCGGCCGCTCGGGGTCAGCGTCGGCCATCGCCCACCTCCACGGACTCCACCCGCACGCCGGCCCGCCCGTCACGCATCCGCAGCCGGGCCGGCCCGCCGGCGCTGAGCGACGCGACATCCGACCGCACCCGGCCATCCGGACCCTCGACGATGGCGTAGCCGCGGCCCAGGACCGCCAGCGGCGACAGCGCCTCGAGGCGCCGGCGGGCGCCCACGGTCCGCTGCCGGCGCAGCGGGACCGCGCGCGCGATGGCGCGATCGATCGAGCGGCGGCCGTCGTCGAGCCGCAGCCGCAGCTCGGCGATGCGCGCGGCCGGCGCGCGACGGTCGAGCAGCCGCCGCGCCGTGAGGCTCCGACGGCGTCGGTCGGTCGCGATCTCGCGGACGCGGCCCTCG